>JAJDCO010000021.1 GCA_029260795.1 Planctomycetota bacterium
CGAAATGCTCCAGACCGTCCCCTCGGAGGCCCGAATTCATTCGGGTGGGAGGTCGTCAACCTCGCCTCCGCTCGATCAGGCGGATTCAACGTTCAACGTTCAGATCTTCAAGTCGGCGCGCTGGAGCTTTTTCAACGCTCGGGTTTCAGTTCGCTTCGCAGTCGGTCGCGCGTGACGATTACCGTCGGTGGCTCCGCCTTCTCGCACGGGCATGGGGTACAGCGGCCCGAACGGCGTGCGGCAGGTCGCGCCACCTAATCCTCGTGGCCTGTCGGCGGGGCGATTTGCCTTCGAAGAGCGTGGGTGAGAGAGCGGTGCGCGAGAAGCCCTCCCGCTCGACGGAATCCCAGCTTTGCAACACGAGACGGTGTTTTCTGGGGAGCGGAGCGTCGTGACCGAACGGGCTCTCTTGTTGCACTAAAATGAGGTAAGGGTGGCGGCTAGCCAACAGGCCTCCTTCCCTGACAAGGCTGGCCAAGACTGCCCCGACAGGCCTAGGTTTTTGCAACCTTGGGGTTCAGTCACCCTATCCTCCTTTCCTGACTCCTCCGTTTGAGACTGAGTTCTGAGCGCTGCGGCTCACGCGCCCTGAAAGGGCTGCCCTGAAAGGGCGCATTCGGATTCGCTCCGTGCGTTCCCCGATTTGCAGACGAGCGCGTCTCTCCTTCGGGAGCGCGGGCGACCCGTCCCTCGAGATTCGTTGGGGGCGATGACGCCCATCGCGGCCCTGCGGGCTTCGCGACCTATTCTCCAAAGCTCGGGCCCGTTCGACGCCGTTCAGCGGCGCGTTCGAATCCGGCCTGTCGAGTGCCGGCCTCGGATCCAGGCGACGAACTTGCCGATCTCTTGATGCTCGAGAAGCCGCTCGACGGTGTTCCACTCACGGCCGAGCTCCTTCTCGCAGGCGAAGCGATGGATGGCACTGTGGCAGTCGCGGCAGATGTCGATGCCTCGTTCCATCTCCGTGCGCTCGAACCGCTTCTTGAACCACTTGTTCGAGTGCAGCGACCGCGGAATGAGATGATGAAACGTGAGAGGACGCGCGCGCTCGCACAGGCGGCAGGGGCGCGATGTCGGCTGAGACGGCACCATGAGGCTCGATTGTCCGCGAGCTCTCGACCCCTGGCAACCCACCAGATACGGTATCCACGGCGAACCTCGAGGACTCACGGGAGCTGAACGATGACTGAATCCGAAGCACGGCCACATCCGGAGGCTGAAGTGAATCCACCGCCGACGATTCGCACCGATCGCCGACCGGGAGACTTTGGCCGCGTCGTCGAGCTGCATGGGCGGCTGTATGCCGACGAGTATGGCTTCGATGAGACGTTCGAGGCCGACGTGGCCGAGCCCCTCGCTCAGTACATCCTGTCCGCGTCGCCGCGAGAGCGACTCTGGCTTGCCCAACGTGAAGAGCAGCTGGTGGGCTGTATCGCCATCGTGGCCGCCACGGACGAGGTCGCTCAGCTGCGATGGGTCCTCGTCGATCCCAGTGCGCGCGGAATGGGGCTGGGCAAGAGGCTCTTGAACGCAGCCGTCGCGTTCTCGTCCGCGGCCGGCTACCAATCCATCATCTTGTGGACGGTCAGCACCTTGGTGACCGCCGGACATCTCTACCGCTCGGTCGGTTTCCGCAAGGTCGAGGAATCGCGGGCCCACCGGTGGGGGAGAGACGTGATCGAGGAGCGTCACGAGCTGGCGCTGCGCTGAGCGCGGAAGGGAACCGCTCTCTCTTCGACGGGACTCGATCGGGCGATCGGCCCGACGTCGGTGGTTGTCGTGTCAGGTCCTTCGAGCCGGACTCCGTTCGCGCCTGTGCAAGCGCTTCCGAGTAGAATCCCAGGATGCAGCGGCGTGTGCGACATTGGCTGATCGGGCTGGCGATCCTGGCGCTCATCGGGCTCGAGCTCGGGCTGGGATACTATCGTCAGCAAACGGCGATCGGGGAAGCGCTCGAGGCGGGCCTCGGGCGGGCGGGACGTGCTTTCGAGCGCGAGGCGGCCGAGCTGCGTCGGCAGCTCCAAAACCCGCGCGACCAAGCGCTCTATCTCGCCCGGCTCACCAGTCTCAACGACCTCGCGTCGACCGAGTGGCGCACCGACGACGATCGACTCGCCCATGACGTCGCCCGAGAGGATCTCGAGTCGTTCCTGCACCTCTTCACCGACTTTCTCCGAGTGCAGGTGGTCGATGATCGGGGGCATGTCCGGTGCCGCTTGGAGCGCATCGGTGCGATGGGAGGGAGCGTCGGCGTCGCGTCCCTCCCCTGGGTGTCGCTCGGTGAGCGTACCGGCGTCGTGCCACCGGCACCGGGAGCCGTGCGTGTCCAAGGGATCCATCGGGACGCGGAGCGCCTCGACCTGGCGGAGCGCAATCGACAGGTCATCACCTTCGAGGCGGCGCTCGCGGACGGAGCGGGCACGCTGCTGCTCGACTTCTTCGCGGTACCACTGCTCGAGCGGGCGCGTCACAGCGTCACCGTTCCCGGCGGCGAGGCGTATCTCGTCGATGGTGAGGGGAGGCGGGTCTCCGCCCTGCTCGAGGAAGAGGAAGGACTCTCTCAGCCACTGCCTCCGGTCGTTCGACGGAGCCTGATCGAGCGAGGGCAAGACTCGGTGGCCTATCGTGAGGACCGATTCCTCGCCACGACTCTCGAAACGGATCCTCACTGGTTGTTGGTGCAACGCCTACCCGAGCGCGCGTTGATCGGATCAGCGGTTCGGCTCGGGGTCGAGTTCCAGCAGACGCTCCTCCTGGTCGGCGTGACCGTGATCATCCTGATCATCATCGGCGTCGTGACGCTCCGACTCAGCGCTCGGGAGAGCCAGTACCACAACTTGCTCGAGGGCGTTGGCGACGCCCTCCTGATCATCGAGCCCGACAGCGGCTCGATCGTCGACACCAACCGCGCCGCGCGCGAGCTCGTGGCCGAAGGACCCGACATCCGGACCTTGTTCGACCTCGTGCCACCGGCTCGGCGCAGCGCGCTCGAGGAAGCCTGCCGGAGAAGTGCCGGCGGCGAGTCGATCGATCTCCACGATTGGCGCTTGGCGGCCGATTGGCAGGAGCGGCCGGTGGACATTCGACTGGTCCGAGTGCAGCTCGGCGCCGCGCCGCGTCTTCAGGTCGGCATGCGGGATCTTCGGGAGCGTCGTACGCTCGAGCAGCGCTTGCGTCACGCCGAGCGTCTGTCGGACCTGGGACGGCTCACGGCGGGAGTCGCGCACGAGATCAACAACCCTCTCGAGGGTATCGCCAACTACCTCGCGCTGCTCGATCGCTCCGGTGACGATGCGGAGCGTCGGAGCCGATACCTCGAGATGGTGCGTCAGGGTTTCGATCGCGTGCGCACGATCGTGCGCGATCTGCTCACTTTCGCTCAGCCGCGCCAGCCGCGTCGGGAGCGTCTCGATCTGCCGGCCGTTCTCGAGGATGTCGAGCGCATCGCGCAGTACGATCGCGGTCTGAAAGGCATCACCCTCGAGAACGAGTTCCCTCGAAGCCTCCCCGAGGTGTGGGGCGATCGGGTCGGTCTGGAGCAGGTCTTCCTGAATCTGATCCTCAACGCCGGGCAGGCCATGCGAGGCGCCGGCACGCTGCATGTCCGCCTCGAGCGGGTCGAGGACGGGATCCAGATCGAGCTCGCCGACACGGGGCCCGGCATCGCGCCCGAGGCCCTCGAGCGGCTGTTCGATCCCTTTTTCACGACCCGACCCGAAGGGACAGGGCTCGGACTCGCCATTTCGTTCGGTATCATCGGCGCCCACGGCGGTGAGATCCGGGCCGCCAATCGGCCCGAGGGCGGCGCGGTCTTTCGCGTCTTGCTGCCGGTGGAGCGGGAACAGGTTGAGCGACTCTCCGAGAGTCGAGAGAGCGAGGAGAGGGGATGAGCAATCCGATCCAAGTACTGGTGGTGGACGACGAGGACTACGTGCGGAACTCGCTCGTCGACCTCCTCGAGGCGGACGGATGCGTGGCCCAGGCCGCGAGCTCGGGCGAAGAAGCCCTCGAGCGGGTTCGGGCCGGCGGCGAGCTGCATGTTGTCGTCACGGACTTGAGCATGGGCGGCATGTCCGGAAGCACCTTGCTCGCCCAGCTTCAGATGATCCTCCCCGAGCTCCCCGCGATCGTGCTCACCGGTGTCGGGACCGTGCGCGACGCCGTCGCTTGTATGAAGGCCGGTGCCTACGATTACGTCGCCAAGCCGGTCGATCCAGAAGAGTTTTTGGTCCTGATCCGCAAGGCCGCCGAGCACCGGCATCTCGTCGGAGAAGTCAAGCGGCTGCGAAGCCAGGTGGATCAGCTGCAGGGGCCCTCGGTGATCGTCGGCGAGTCGGCGGCGATCCGAGAGGTCGTGCGGTTGATCGCCGATGTCGCACCGACCGACGCCACGGTGCTGGTGCTGGGAGAGAGTGGCACGGGCAAGGAGCTCGTCGCCCAAGAGATTCATCGGCTCAGCGATCGCGCTCGCAAGCCGTTCGTCCGCGTGAACTGCGGAGCGATCGCCGAAGGTCTCTTCGAGAGCGAGTTCTTCGGACATCGTCGGGGCTCCTTCACCGGCGCGACCGAGGACCGCACGGGACGCTTCGCGGAAGCCCATGGGGGAACCTTGGCCCTCGACGAGATCGGCACGCTGAAGCTCGAAGCGCAGGCGAAGCTGCTGCGCGTGCTCGAGTCCGGTGAGTACTCGGTTGTCGGCGAGTCGAAGACGCGCCATTCCGACGTGCGCGTGGTGGCGATCACGAACGAGGACCTCACCACGCGCGTCCGGGACGGACACTTCCGCGAAGACTTGTTCTACCGGCTGAACGTGCTGCCGATCGAGGTACCGCAGCTCGCCGACCGCAAGTCCGACATCCCGCTGCTGGTCGAGCACTTCCTGAAGACCTTCCGCGACAAGGGCCGCTGTCGGTTGGTCGAGATCGAGCCGGCGGCACAGGCGGCTCTCGGGCGATACGACTGGCCGGGGAACATCCGCGAGCTCCGCAACGTGATCGAGCGCGCGACCATCTTGGAGCGCAGCGACGTGCTCAGCAGCGCGACCATCGATCGCATTCTCAATCAGGGCATGGCGCTGCCCCGTGGGGAGACTCTCGGAGACAATCTGAACATCCGCCAGCGCGTCGAGGCCCTCGAGCGACGTCTGATCCTGGAAGCGCTGAAACGCACGCACGGCAAGAAGAAGGAGGCGGCACAGTACCTCGGGATCGACTATCGAAACTTCGCTTACTACTTGAAGAAGCATGAGTTGAGTTGAGGTGAGCCCCTGGTGCCCGAGCGGCGTTCTCCGGGCGATCTCGAAACTCGGAGCCTGGCTGTCGAGTTTTCGTACCAACCTCGTCGGCGTTCGATCGTCTGTTGAACGATGACGATCCTCGCCCGGTCTGAACGGCGAGCCCCCCCGCGAGCGTTCCGATCTGGAGGAGTTGATGAAGCGCAGCCTGTGTGTCGTGCTGTCGTGTCTGTTCGCCGTCGCAGGAACCGCCGTCGCAGGAACCGTGGCAGCCGACGACGATGCGTCGGCCCTCTTCGAGGAAGCCCAGAAGCTCTCGAAGCGCGGCAACTACCCGAAGGCTCGCCGGCTCTATCGCGAGCTCGAAGAGCAGCACCCGGACTTTCCGCTGATCGAAGCCGTGCGCTTCTACACGCGCGAGAAGAACCCACTCCTCGCGATCGACACGGTCCTCGACAGCGGCGATTCGGCCAACCGCGTCGACGTGTTCATCACCGGGGACGGCTACCTCCTCGAGCCCAAAGCGCAGAAGGCGCTCGTTCAAGGTGCCGATCGCGTCACCAAGGCGTTCTTTCGCAATCCGACCCTGCACGAGTATCAGGGCTACTTCAACATTCACCGCATGAATGTGGCCAGCCAGGAGAACGGCGTCGACGGCAACGGGCGCGACTACGACACTGCCTTCAATGCGCAGGCTTCGGGCGGCGCGCAAGGTCAGGTGACGGTGGACCGCGGTGTCGTGCAGCAGTACTTGCGGGCCTCACCCGCCAACGATGGTCTCGCGATCGTGCTGGTGCGGATGGGGAGCCTGGGAACGGGCGGCGGCGGCGTGGCCGTCGTCGGCGGCGAGAATGCCGGCACGATCATCCACGAGTTCGGCCATGCGTTCGCGCGCCTCTCCGACGAGTACTCCTCCGACACGGGCGATCGCGGCGCGCCGCGCGATGGCCTCAACATCTCGAACAGCCCCAACCTGGATGAGGTGCCGTGGAAGCACTTCATCGAAGCGAAGATCCCGGGCGTGGGAGCGTTCGAAGGTGCGGACGGTCGGGCCAAAGGCGCCTGGAAGCCGACGGCCCGCGGCTGCGCGATGGACGGCAGCGGAGACTACTGCGCGGTCTGTCGCGAATCCGTCGTGCTGTCGATCTATGCGATGGTCGATCCGATCGATGCCCTTCAACCGGAGTCGGGAGAGATCACATTGCCGGGAGGCCAGGCGGCCGAGTTCACGACGACAGTGCTGCAGCCGGCCTCGCATCCCTTGCAGGTCGAGTGGTACTTCACGCCCTTCGACACCACCGGCCCCTCCAATGACGCGGAGCCCGAGGTCGTCGGTGCCGCGCGCGGCTGGCGCCGCGCACCGCGCATCCAGCGTCGAGAGATGCCGCCGCTGATCGGTGAGGCGCAGAAAGGCAAGAGCAAGAAGACCCGCGACGGTCGCGTCGAGAACACCTTCACGATCGCGGGCGACGATCTCACACCCGGCCGCTACCGACTGGTCGTCCGAGTGCTCGACGAAGCCAAGCCCCGAGGCGCGCAGTTCCCGTGGGTCGTCGAAGACAAGCACAAGCTCCTCGAGTCCCGTCGCGCCTGGAACATCGTCGTGGAGTGAGTCGGGCTCGTTCGCGGAACGAACAGAGACCCGAACGGATTTCGTCACGTCGGTGGTCGTCGCTTGTTCGACGGTGTCGGGCTCGTTCGCGACAGAGTGGCGTGAGCGAGAGAGCGGTTCCCCAAGAGCCGCTCTCTCACCTCCGAACCCCTCACGCCACCGCTGTCCACCGTCACGCCGCGACGTCATTCACTATTCGCCGTGGCATCCGTTCGGGGCTCTGCCCGTTCGCGTCTCTGTTTATCCGGCCGGCGAGCGCAGGTAGTAGTACCACCAGGCCGCGACCTCGCGGGCGAGGAAGTATGGGGTCTTGAGCAGCGGGCGCGTTTCCTGTGCGGGTACGGTGTAGACCTTCAGGCCAGCTCGCTGGCTCGCCAATTGGATCCGCGGCAAGTGGAAGAACTGGCTCACGGCCAACACGCGTCCGTGTGGCTCGAGGCGCGCCAGTGTGTGCAAGGTTTGCTGGGTGCTCGTGCCTTCGAGGTCGAGCACGATGGCGTCGGGTGGCACGCCCGCTTCGACGGCGAGACGCCGCATGACCTCGGTCTCGTGGAACTCGCCATCCCCGGGACCTCCCGACAAGATGAGCTTGGGGGCCAAGCCTGCCCGATACAGCTCACATCCCGTTCGCATGCGATCGGACAGCGCGAGCGATGCCCCGCCGTCTGCGTAAGCCTTGGCTCCGAAGACGACGATGGCTTCGGCGGGACGTCGATAGTCGGTGCGCCCGTAGGTGAGGCACATCAGCAATGGAAACGCGGCGGCGGCGATTGCCAGGCAGGCGCCATTGACCAGCCAGCGGCGAGGAGAGCCAGGGACCGGTTGAAGGCCCCCGGTAGACCAGGCCGCGAGGAGGCAGCTCAGGGCGATCGGAAGCGACGCCGGGAGCCAGTGTCCGGTCTCCAAGTCACCTCGAGCCAGGAGCGCGAGATACTGCACGGCATTGGCGAGGGTGATCCCGGCCAGTGTGAGCGCGACACCCGCCGAGAGGCGAAGCGCACGTCGCGTTCGGGCGAGCCCGGTGGCGTGGGCAATCAAGACGGCCGCGGCCAAGGCGAGCACGAAGAGTTGCACCGGCATCGGCAGGAAGCGCAGGTCGATCCACCACAGGTTGGCGTCGAACTCACCGAACGCGCTGCGCGTCAGGTTGATGAGCGCGAACGCGCCGAGCGCGAGCGCGCAGCCGCGACCTATCTCGGCCGCCGACGGCACACACTGACGAATCCTCATGGGACCCTCCCTTCCCGCATCGAGGACACCTGCCGCGACATCTTCGATCCGAAAGGTTACCATCCCCCGCGCTGATTGGCACCGTTCGCCGGGCCGCGGAGAAGAGGAGCTCCTCGCGATGACATCGAGCCGCCGTCTCGGTCCATTCGACGCGACGATGATCGTCATGGGCGGCATCATTGGCGTCGGTGTCTTCCTCTCGCCGACGAACATCGGCGGCTATCTCGGCGAGCCGATGTGGGTGCTCCTCGCCTGGGCCATCGGCGGCCTGATCGCGATGACGGGGGCGTTGACCTTCGCCGAGCTCGGAGCGGCGTACCCGCACGCGGGCGGACAGTATGTCTACATTCGACGAGCGTTCGGGCCGTTCATCGCTTTCGTGTACGCGTGCGTGCTCTTGTTCGTGATCACGACCGGGGCGCTGGCGGTGGTGGCGGACTTCTTCGCGGCGCGGCTGATCGAGCTGGTGCCGGCCTGGGCCGAGTCGGGCGAGCTCGGCCGATCGATCCTGGCCGCTTCTGTGATCGTCGTGCTCACCGGTGCGAACCTCTTCGGTATTCGAATCGGTGCGCGCATTCAGACGATCTGCATGGTGCTCAAGCTGCTCGCGATCGTGGTGCTGATCGGCGGGGGGGCGATCTATGCCTTCGGGGACGCCGGTCCGGTGGCCGCGGAGGCCGCCGCGGAGATCCCGATGCGGCCCGCGCCCTGGCAAGGTCTGATCTTGGCGATCCTGCCCGTGCTGTTCTCGTACGGCGGCTGGCAGAACCTCTCGTACGTCTCACCCGAGATTCGCGATCCCCAGCGCAACCTGCCGCGAGCGGTCATCCTCGGCGTGATCGGTGTGATCTTGGTCTACACGTCGATCAACTGGGCCTATCTCCAAGTGCTGAGCGTGGACGCGGTCGCCACGGACAAGGACTTCGCCACGCGCGTTGCGAGGGCGACTCTCGGGGACGTCGGCGGCAGCTTCGTCAACGTCGCGATGGCGATCTCGGCCTTCGGCATCTGCGGTGTGATCGTGATGGCGACGCCCCACGTCTACGTCGCGATGTCACGCGATGGTCTCTTCTTCAAAGCCTTCTCGAAGCGGAATGCCAAGACCGGCGCACCGGTGCTCGCCCTGATCCTCCAGGCAGCCGTGGCGCTGACGCATCTGTTCTCGGGTCAAGGCGGCAAGCTGATCGACTCGGTCGCGTTCGCCGATTGGATCTTCTTCAGCCTGGCCGGGCTCTCGCTCTTCGTGTTTCGCGTTCGGGAGCCCGAGACGCTGCGCCCGTATCGCGTCTGGGGTTATCCGTGGGTGCCGGGACTCTTCTGCACGCTCGCGATCAGCGTCGTGGTCGGCGCGATCTGGCAGGCGAAGTGGGAGACCACGGGCCTCGGCCTCGGCGTCTTCGCCGCGGGCGGCCTCCTGTATTGGCCGTGGCGCTGGTGGCGAGACCGCGCCTCCGAGACGGTGTGACCGCTCCGATTGCCGCTCACTGAGTCACGAACGTGAGCGTGTCGGTGATCCAGCAGAACTTCCAGTACGTGCCGCGATCGTAGACGAACCCCGACGGCCCGAAGCCGGCATTGATGATCTCGTCGATGCCCCCGATGTGATCGGCGTCGTAGTGCGTGGGACCACATGATTGAGCTGCGAGATGCCGATCGTCTGCAGATACGGCTTGATGCGTTGAGTGCCCATGCCGTTGAAGCCGGCGTCGACCAGCAGCGACTGACCAGTCGGAGAGACGATGAGCGTCGCGTCGCCTTGACCGACGTCGAGGTGATGGATCTTCAGCGTCTGGGCCTGCGTGGAGCCGGCACCGAGGGCGCCGTCGACGAGGGCAAGGGGGAGCCAGCGACGTGTCATCTTCGATCTCTCGCAAAGTACCGGGGAGGGGCTTCGGCGGTCGTCGCGCGGACCGCGCGCTCGGTGTGTCACGGAGCCCGGGTCGCGGCAAATGGGCATTTCCGTGGCCCGAAACGAGAGCGGGGCAGCCACCTGAGTGGCTGCCCCGCGCGAAGCGTCTCGAGCTGAGCTGACGGAGGTCAGTTCAGGATGAGGGCGTGCACCTGGGAGATGTTGCCCCAGTTGAAGGCGACGTCGCGGGTGATGCCGACGTAGAAGAGCTTCAAGCCCGGCAGGTTCAAGGTGTAGGTGCCGGTCGGGGTGATGCTCTGACCCGGGAGGGTGTTCAGCAGCGAGGCGAGGGCTGTCGCGCTGAGGTTGGTGAAGGTATCGAAGCGGATACCGGTCGGTCGCAGGCCGCTGGCCGGCAGGGTGAAGGTCGGCGTGAGGCCGGTGCTGAAGAGCACGAAGCCGATCGGGAAGTTGGCCAGGTCCATGAGGTCGTTGGCGACCTGATCGTCGGCGGTGAACTCGAACTGGAAGACGTCACCGTTGGTGAGGCCCGGGAGGCTGTCGGGAGTCGGAATGACACCCGGCAGCGGGGTGGGGCTGCCCGGCGAAGCCGGATTGACGGCGATGGCGACGGAGCCATGGACGACGTCGCGCACGCTGCGCAGCTCGGCGAAGGTCCCGTCCGGGACGGCGCAGAAGGTCTGCTCATCGATGAAGGCGCTCGGACCGGTGTAGGCCTGGAAGAACTCGGCGCCGGCTTCGATCGCACCGTTGCCGCTGATGTCGCGCAGACGGAAGATGTCGAGGTTGCTGAAGCTGAAGTTGGCCTGCACCCAGACGTCGCCGTTGAAGACGTCGAAGTCACCCACGAAGGGGTTGGCGTTGGCCGTCAGGACCTCGAGGTCGGCCCAGAGGGCGATCTCGGAGCCGAGGTTGATGCTGCCACTGCTGTCGGCGTCGTCGGCCAGGTAGATCTGATGGAACATGTTGGCGTAGTCGCCGATGTAGATCAGATCTCGGCCGGCCGGACCGCCGCCCAGGTCGAGGCGCATCGAGTTGACGTCATCGGTACCACCGGGAAGGAGGCCGCCGGTGCCGGAGTTGAGGTCGATGAAGACCGTGACCTCGCCGGTGAAGTCGCCGAGCAAGCCCGAGCCATCGATGTCGTTGAGGCGATAGACGCGGTGGTCGTCGGCCTCCCAGGCGAGGTAGTTGCCCGCGGAGTCCTCGACGATGATCTCGAAGTCGTCGACCGAGAGAGTCAAGCCGTCGACGGTCGTCAGCGAGGTGCCGAGACCGGTGATGAGCTTCTCCTCGCCGGTGCCGAGGTCGATCTTGCCGCTGGAGTTGAGGTCCTTGAGGACGTAGATGCCCTTGATGCCGCCAACGTACTCGTCGCAAGCGACGACGACGTTGCCGTTCGAGTCGAGCAGGATGTCCGGCGTGCCACCGAGGTCCGAGCCGTTGGCCGGCCAGAACGGGGTGATCTCGGCGTAGTCGATGCGACCGGTGCCGTTGGTATCGCGGCCGACGTAGACGCCCTCACCATTCGGGTTGCCGCCGGTGACGCCGTTGCTGCGGTCGTAGTAGTAGAGGCGGGCCGGATTCACCGACGTGTCGACGGCGCAGGCGTAGACCGAGTTGCCGGTCGCGAAGCCGCGCACGAAGCTGGCATCGCGCTCGATGCCCTTGACGTCGTTGCCGTAGGAGCCATCGGTCTCACCGTCGACGTTCGGGACGCGGACGATACGATCGGGGCCAGACTCGGCCCAAAGGAAGTCGGGGTCTTGGGCGTGGGCGGTCAGGCTCAGGCTCAGCGCCAAAGCGCCGACGCCAAGAATGCGCTGGATCATTCCTGTCATCCTCCTCAGGATTGTGGTGGCTCGGATCGAATCGCCCGAATCTATCCCGCGTCTGTGAAGAGCGAGTGAGGGCGTGTTCAAGGCTTTTGGTGTCGTGGGTTCTTTTAGGCACGCTCGCCGGATGCACCGTCTTTCGGCTTCATCCGTGCTCGCGAGATCCGGCGTCTTACCACACCACGGCTTTTCACGCAACCGAACATCGCTCGAAACTCGCCGCCCCGAGCCCAAAAGCATCCGCCCGAAAGCTTTTCGGACTCGAACGGTAGGTTCGGGCAACACCCGGCAATAGCGGGGTCGGTGTCGTTCCCAGTCCGGTGACGACCGCCCACTCCGGGACCCTTGCTTCAGGAGTCCATGGACCATGCCCACCTCTTTCCTACGCACCTTACTCGCTCTGGCAGTGCTCGTCGCGGCCTTCGCCAAGCCGATGGCGGCCTCGCCGCCTGACGACGATCACGATGACACCCGCACCGTCCAGGTCGTCCGACTCTCCGGAGCCTATGCCGACCACAGTGCCGGGCCGAGCTTCGACCCGATCGATCTGATCATGGGAGGCGGCGCGAAGACGCGCTCCTTCTACGGGCTGTGCGATCAGCTCGAGGAGATCGCCACCGACCCGAACGTCGACGCCATCTTCTTCGATCTGTCCGCTGTCAGCATTGGCATGAACCAGGCTCAGTACACCGAGCTGGCCCGCCACCTCCAGAAGCTCCGCGCGGCCGGCAAGAAGACCTACGCCTGGCTCGAGAATGGGAGTACCACTCACGCCGTCATCGCCAGTACCTGCGATGAGGTCCTGATGGCCGACTTCGCCGGCCTCGACTTTCCCTCGCTCAGCATGACCTCGATGCACTTCCGCGACGCGATGGATCTGCTCGGCATTCGAGCCGAGGTCGTGCGAGTCGGAGACTTCAAGGGTGCCGTCGAGCCGTTCACGCTGTCGCGCATGAGCAAGCATCTTCGCGAGCACTACCTCTCCATGATCACCTCGATGAATGATGCGCTCGTCGGGCTCGTCGCTCGTGGGCGCGGCCTCGAGGTGGGAGCGGTCCGGGCGCTTCAAGCCGAGAGGCTGCTGATGGCCGAGGCGTGCCGGAAGGCCGGACTCGTCGACCACTTGGTGCCGTACGGCGAGGAGCGCCAGAGTGTCGCTCGCCTCATGGGCGGCACCGTTCTCTGGAAGGATGATGCCGACAGCAAGAAGTCGCCGTCCTTCTTCGAGGTCCTGCAAGACCTGATGGGCAAGAAGGACTCGGGTCCGCGAGGCGACTACCTCGCCGTCCTGCACCTCACCGGTGGCATCGTCGACGGACAGAAGGACGCGGCCGGCTCGATGGTGTCGGGTCCGACCGTTCGCCAGATCCGCGCGCTGGCCAAGGACCGCAAGGTCCAAGGTGTCGTCGTGCGCATCAACTCTCCCGGGGGCTCGGCGACGGCGAGCGAGGCGATTCGGGAAGCGCTCGAGGATCTGGCTCAGAAGAAGCCTCTGGTCCTCTCGATGGGCAACGTCGCCGCTTCCGGCGGCTACTGGATCACCTGCATCGGCCGACCGATCTACTGCGAGGCCGGGACGATCACGGGGTCGATCGGTGTCTTCGGTCTCAAGATGAACTTCGGTCCGCTTCTCGACCGCGTCGGAATTCATGTCGAGAGCATCGCGCTCGATTCCTCGGCCGCAGCCATGGCGCCCAATGAGCCCTGGGACGATGCCATGCGCGACCGGATCCAAGCGCACATCGACGACACGTACCGCCGGTTTCTGGGTCTCGTCGCGCGCTCGCGGCGGATGCCCGTTCCCGACGTCGATGCCATCGCCGGCGGCCGCGTCTGGTCGGGCAATCAGGCCAAGAAGCTGGGCTTGATCGACGAGGTCGGTGGCCTGGACGATGCCCTCGCCGCTTTGACGCGCCAGATCGGGCGAGAGGATCTCGAGGTCGTCCATCGGCCGAAGGCGAAGAGCCTGTTCGAGTCACTCGACCTTCTCGGCGGCGGTGCCCGGGCCTCCCAGCTCGGTCTCGAGCCGGCGGCTCTCGCCTGGGCTCATCGCCTCGGATTCCGGCTCGACGGACCGCTCCAGATGTTGCTCAACCCGCAGCCGACGGTGGTTTGGGCTTTCGCGCCGACCGAGCTTGTCATCCAGTAATCATTGCATCCGCTCGCTCGCCGGACCGGAATCACCGGGCCGGGGGGCGAGTGACCCATTGACGAGCGTCCCGCGATCGCGTCCCCTCACGATCGTCCGCACCGGCCCGAGCGGTCGCGGGAAAGCCACGTGATCCATCGCCGGGGCGCTCGTCCATGTCTCGAGATCTTTCGCCTGCCTGCTTGCTGGTCGTTCTGGGGCTCTTCGCTGTCGCTTGCGGCGAGTCCGGGCCAACCACCCCGGACTCGGGGGAACCTCCTCCCGAAATGCCCGGTGTCCTCTTCCGCGACGTCACGGCTGCGGCCGGCCTGGGAGACTTCGTACACGTCAATGGATCGTTCGGGCAGAAGCTCCTCCCAGAGACCATGGGCTCGGGAATTGGGCTCGCGGACTTCGATGCCGACGGCGATCTCGATGTCGTGGCCCTGAGCGGAAGACGCTGGACCGGTCACACCGAGAGCTACCCCTCACAGCCCGGACCTCCCGAGTCGCTGAGCCTCTACCAAAACCTCGGCGCGCTGCGTTTCGAGCGAGTCGTCCGGGAGCCGGCGCTGCCGCCGCGCTTCGAGATGGGCTGTGCCCTCGCAGACTATGATGCCGATGGCGACGAGGACCTGTTCGTGACGGCCGTCGATGGCAATCGGCTGTTGAGGAACGACGGGGACTGGCATTTCGAGGACGTCACCGAAGCGGCTGGGTTGACGTCTCCGACTTGGTCTTCTCCCGGTGGGGAGCTCTCGCCCAGCTGGTCGACGGGTGCGGCCTGGCTCGATGCCGACGGAGATGGTGATCTCGATCTCTACGTTGCCAGCTACATTCGGTGGAGCGAGCCGACCGACATCTTCGCGAGCCTCATTCCGGGCCGGAAGGCCTTCACGACACCCGATCTGTACCCGCCCGACAGCGGCCGACTGTATCGACAAGATTCGCCCGGCCACTTCGAGGACGTGACCGAGGCCTCGGGTCTCGCGGTTCCCGGGAAGTCTCTCGGTGTCGCGGTGTGGGACTTCGACGACGACGGCCGCTCCGACCTCGTGGTGGCCAACGACACGCATCCGAACTTCTTGTTCCGCAACCTTGGCCAGGGTCGCTTCGAAGACGTGGGCTCGCTCGCCGGGATCGCCTACGATCGTGACGGCAAGGCGAGGGCGGGCATGGGGATCGATGTCGGCGAGCTGCGACCCGGCGGTCCACCCGCGATCGCGATCGGGAACTTCTCGCAGGAAGCGCTCTCGCTGTACCTGATGGAGGGGCGGTCGGAGGGCTTTCGGTTTCAAGATCGGGCGCAGGCCGCAGGTCTCAACGCGCCGAGCCTGCTGCCTCTGACGTTCGGGCTAATGTTCTTGGACGCCAACCTCGATGGTGCTCTCGATCTCTTCCTCGTCAACGGCCACATCGATCCTGACATCGAGCTCGCCGGCAGCGGGCTCGCCTACGCCCAGGTTCCTCAGCTGTTCGTGAACCGTGGCGACGGGACGTTTCAAGACGTGACCCATCGCTCGGGCGATCTGTCGGAGCGGCCTCTGGTCGGTCGCGGGTTGGCGGTCGGTGACCTCGACGGCGATGGCGATCTCGATGTGTTGATCTCGGCGAACGGCGGCTCGTTGACGCTGCTCCGCAACGATCAAGTGGGGGGGCGATCGCTTCGCTTGTCCCTGAGTCAGCCGACGGCCAATCGGGATGCCCTCGGTGGCATCGTGCGCGTGCGCGTCGGAGACTCGTGGGTGACGCGCGCGGTGGGGCGGGGAGGCTCCTATCTCAGCTCGAGTGAGCGAGCGCTCACCTTCGGGTTGGGCGAGCACCGGGCGGGAGTGATCGAGGTCGAATGGCCAGCGAGCGATGAGCGGGAGCGCTTCGAGTCGTCGGATTGGGCGGAAGGTGGATGGTTCGTCTTGGAGCGGGGGGGGAAGTGGACCTCGCGTTGAACGGAATCCCAGGGTGAAGGCCACTCGATGACGGATCCCGTTCTCGTCGGCGGTCTCGCCTCGCTCGGGGCGGCATTCTCGTGGGCCATCGGGACGGTGATGTTCAAGCGTCGCCTCCACTTCGAATCGCCCACCGCGGTCAACCTGTTCAAGACGGCTTTCTGCCTGCCACTCTTCGTGGCGACGTGGTGGGTGCTGGCCGCAGGCGGTCCGTTTCCGCTGGGCGCGGAGGCGTGCTTCTGGCTGGTGGCGAGTGGTGTGTGCGGCTTGGCCGCGGGGGACACGGCCTTGTTCACCGCGCTTCGAGACATTGGAGCGCAGCGCACCATGCTCATTCAGGCCACCGGGCCGATGATTGCGACGCTCGTGGCGGCGGTCTGGCCGGGAGAGGCGCTCGGCCTGGGGCAGGTGGCCGGCATCGGTCTGACGATGCTGGGAGTGACCTGGGTCATCGGCTGGAATCGAAGGGGTCCCGCGGAGCCGCTCGTGGCGCGGGGCGTGGCGTTCGCGGCGTTGTCGTCGGTCTTGAATGCGTTGGGAATTGTGATGACTCGGAGTGCCTTGCAAGGCTTCGCCGAGCTCGAGGTCCGAGGCGAGCTGGAGCTGGCGGCGGCGGCCACGTCAGTGCGGCTGGCGGCGGCGGTCGTCTTTCTGCTCGTGCTGGGGCGTTGGCGAAGGAGGCGGGAAGATCGTCGGGGAGGTGAGCGTCGAAGGCTGGCCTGGGGCCGACTGGTGCTTCCTTCGCTGATCGGAACCTATGTCGGACTGGCCGCCGTGATGATCGGCCTGGTCTATGCGCCGAGCGGGATCGTCGCGGCCCTCAGCTCGACGACGCCGCTGTTTCTGCTCCCTCTGGGCTTCTGGTTCCTCGGGGAGCCGTTGCGGCTGTCTGCCGTCGTCGGTACGATCGTGGCCGTGGCGGGTGTCGCCTTGATCTTCTTGACCGACCTCTCGTTCTGAGATCGGGTCCGACGACCGATCGCAAGTCCACATGAAGGCGATAATGCAGACCAAGCCGATCCGACCGAGAGCGCTCCGAGCGCTGAGCCTCGCCCTGTTGCTGATGTCCTCCAGCGCATGTGTCGACACGACCAAGAAGACCGAGTCGCCCGTCAAGCAAGCCGGCGATCTGATGATCGATTCGGAGGAAGGCCTGGGGCTGGTCGCCAAGGATGTCGCGCTCAAAGCGATCCTCCTCCCGTCTCCGAGCTCGAGCGACGAGCCGGCCGCCTTCGTCGTGTTCCTTGATCGTCGGCAACCTCGCATGATCTCGATCGGTGACGAGATTCGCCTCAGCGGGGGAAAGGTCGCGACGCTCCGCGGGCTGCAACGCCGGATGGCGATCTTCGACGTCGATGGACGCCGAGAGACGCTGACGATGCCACCGCTGGTTCCTCAGAGGTCCGAGACCGGCTCCTAGTCGTCTTGACCGTCGTCGTTCTCTCAGCTCCATTTGCGCCGCGGCCGATCGCTGTGCTACGCTCCCCGACTTTAATATTTCGAGCGAACAGCGGCAGCGCAGGAGACGACGGATGCCTTTCTGGTCAGGTTTGACGGCGGGAACCGAGACGACCCAGGGATACGATCAGGAAGAGCTCACGACCGAGAGCTTTCTGGACGGAACATCTCCGTTGCGAGGGACTCTGCTGATGCCGGTGGGCAAGCGAGACCTCCCGTGTGTCGTGCTGGTGCCCGAGTACGGCGACTCGCGTGAGGTGCTGCTCCCGAGCGCGCGCCGGCTGACCGAGAAGGGTGTCGCGGCTCTGGTGGTCGACCTGCGGGGCTCCGGGGACTCCGGCGGATCGACGGACGCCGGCGGCCGCGAGATCGGTGACGTGCTGGATCTGCTTCGCATCGCGGAAGCGGAGATGTTCGATCGACTGGACATGAGCCGACTCGGCATCCTCGGATACGGAATCCACGGCGGCGCGACGGCGCTCGCCCTGGTCGTGCGCGCTCCAATGACATTTCGCTCGATTGCCGTCTTCTCCGGGGTTCCCAACCTGAGCACTTGGGCCGAGCGGGAGCGGAAGGCCGGAGACTGGGTCCGCCAGGCGGTCGACGGAAAGCCCGAGACCTCGGCCGCGGTTCGCAACAACCGGGCGGCAATCGGCAATGCGCGGCAGACCAAGATGCATCTGTTCTGGGACGCTGGCGACGAGGGCGGGATCGCCGAGCTCAATCGAGACTTCCTCCGCTCCACCGAGAAGCGCCGCATGCCCAACGTCGAAGGTCACGAGAGCCGTCCCGGCGGCTTGCTGCGCTGGAAGGCCGGGTACCCCGAGACCAATCCGATGCTGGCGACCGCTGAAGACTTCGTCCTGTCGGAGCTGCGGAGCGAGTCGAGCTCTCCGCGGCTTCCGGTCAAGGGTCGCCTTCGAGTACCCGGTTTCTTGGTGACGCCGTTGTTCACGGTCGTTCCCGGCGACGGTGATACGGAGGTCGTCGACCTGGCCTACTCTCTAGAGTCCTCGCTGGTCGAGCTCGACTTTGGAGACACCGAGCCCGAGCTGACGGGCTGGATCGAGGTCGACACCGCTGACTTCGAGTTCCCGCTCGAGGTGCGACAGGGCGACCGAGTGATCGCGACCTTCGACAAGCCGGCAGCACGGATTCGGCTGGAGGAGCGCCCGTTGTCCGGAGTGATTCGGATCGGATCGGCTTCCTGAGCCGATGCAAGACTCCGGCGGATCGACCGGTGAAACCGGACTGAGCGTGGAGGACGTGGCTGCCGAGCCTCAGTCCGTCGCGCTCGCCGCTGGCCTGCTGATCGCCTTGGCACTGGTGTGGATCTTCGTCTGGCGAGCGAGCCGACCGCATTGGCGGTCCGGAGGAGCGACGTCCGGCCGAGCCGTCGACAGCTCTTGGAACCTGACCGACTACTTCGTCGGCATCCTGATCTTCTTCATGGGGCAATTCCTCGGCGGAGCAATCGTCGGGACATGGGCCGATGAGTGGAGGCTGCTCTCGGGCATGGTGTTCGGCGGAGGCTTGTCAGCCGGCTACATCGTGCTGGTCGTGACTCGAACCTATCGGGTGGAGCTGTCAGAGATCGGCTGGCGGCGAGCTCATGCATCCGTCGTCGATGCCCTGGTCTCGCTCGGCGTGACCGCCGGCGTGTTGATTCTCGTGGGCGCCTTGTTCACGGTCGTCCAGGCGCTCGGAATGGGTGGGATCCTCTGGGAGCAGAGCGCGTTCGAAGACGTGCAAGAGGCCGAAGGTAAACCGCTCCTCCTGATCTCGATCACCGCCGTCTTCTTGGCGCCCGTCTTCGAGGAGCTCCTCTTTCGAGGATTCGCTCTCGAGATCCTCGGCCGACGTCTCGGCACGACGCCTGCCTTGGTTCTGAGCTCAGCCATCTTCGCGCTCGTGCACGGTGAGGCCTTCATCCCGCTCTTCTTGCTCGGCCTCGCCTTCGGCTGGCTCTATGTGTGGCGGGGGAGCCTTTGGGCACCGATCGGCGCGCACTTCCTCAACAACGCCTTCTCGGTCTTCTTGCTCACGCAAGGCTAGCCCTCGGGCCAACGCCCGAAGTCGGCGACCGAATCGGACGGCGCGCTTGCGGACTCAGTCCTTCGACTGGAGATCCGCGTACCGTGCGCCGGCAGGAGCGTCCTCAGTCACCGGCAAGCCGGCTGCTTCCCAGCCTTCCTCGACGAGCTGGCCGCTCTCGTCGTAGAGCCCGCCGAATCCGCCCACCATGTTGGCGAGCTTCTCGAAGCCCGAGCCCGACAGGATCTGTGCCGCGCGCGCTGAGCGTCCGCCCTTCTGACAGGCGAGGATCAGCGGTCGCGCCTTGGCGAAGTGCTCGGTGACCACTTTCTCGAAGTCCGGGTTGGGACGCATCTGCTGAGTTATCGGGTCGAGATGAAAGATGGGGATGTTCACGGCGCCGACGGGATGCCCAGCGTCGAACTCGACCTCGGAGCGGACATCGATGTAGATCCACTCGCTACCCGCGCCGTTGAGACGCTCGTGGGCTTCACGAGGCGAAACGTCTTCGAAGCTCATCGGTCAACCTCCACACCTCTCGGTAGCGCTCCGATCCGGAGGATCCGAACCGACGGCCGTCGTCATAACAGAGAGGCCCGGGTGGCGCAACTCACCCGAGAACGGCGTCGTGTCACTTGCCCACCGGCCCGCGATTCGCCGACGAGCCCGGACCGCTCGGCCCATCGCCACGGCGGTTGGGATGCTTGCGTCGCGGCTTCGCGGTCCCCCGGCCCGCATTCGAGCCGCGCCCCGGTCCCGCGTCCCGCGCTCCCCCGGCGCGACGGCGATCTTTGGATCCATCTCGACTTGGTCCCGTCGAGCCCGAGCTTCGACCCGGGGAACGGACGGGACGACGTCGGAATCGGTTCAGCGCCAGTCGGGGCTCCAGGGTCACCGGAATGTTCCAGCTCTCTGGCGGAGGGGACACGATCCAACCGTGACTCGGAAGCTGGAGAGCCCAGGCATGGAGAAAGAGCCGTGAGGCGAGAGCACCGCCATAGACCTCGTCACCGTCGATCGCGTGACCGATGCTGGCGAGGTGCGCACGGATCTGGTGTCGATGCCCGGTACGGATTCGAATCACGAGCCAGCGATCATCGAGCGTGCGGCATTCGGTGCGAACCGATCGGGGAGTCGAGGACATCTCCGAGGGCTTCCAGGCGACTCGCGTGTCGTCACCGCGGCAAGGGGCCAAGGGCTGTTCGATGTCGAGGGGGACGGGCTTCCCGGGTTGAAGGCGCACGCGGGCAAGGTAGAGCTTCTCCACGCGACCACTCGAGAACTGGCGACGCAGACGTTCCCAGGCCTCGGGATTTCGGGCGGCGATCAGGACGCCGGAGGTACCGGGATCCAAACGATGCGCGAGGCCCCCTTGGAGTGTGTCGTCGCCGGCGGTCGCGATGTTCGGGTCGATCGCCAGCAGGCGCGTAAGGGCCGTCCCGGTCTCGAAAGGCATCTTGGGATGGCTCGGGAGCCCGGCCGGCTTGTCCATGGCGATCCAGTCTTCGGACTGTGCGAGGGTCGGCGGCGGTGGCAACTCGGCGAGCAAGGGATGGGCAGGGTCACCCGGTAGCGAGATCTCGACCTGATCTCCCGTGGCGAGATGCTTGCCCTTCGCGGCTTTCTTGCCGTTCACGTGAACACGACCCTGCTCGATCCACGCCCTCAAGACCCGGCGGCTGACCGGTAGATACTCGGAAAGGAATCGATCGAGCCGGTCGCTCTTCTCGATGGACCATCTTCGTCGCCACGAGCTCGGGTCCGAGCCCTCAGGCGATAGAGTGGGTTCGATCATCGTCGTTCCCCGACGTTCTCCAGATAATCGCCAGCCCCCCGCGTAGGCGGCGCAAGTTCCTCCGAGTCCATGGTACGAAGCCGAGGCCACGTTGTCAGTGACGGTTCCCCGGCACCGAGTCGGAGCGCTTCTGGAGAGCACTCGAGAAAGTGTGCACGATCGAGCGCGCGCCAGCCGACGAAGCCCATTCGATGGCGATCAGCCGTGACCGGGGTCCGACTTCTCGAAGAGGCCGAGCAGCCAAGTCGGCTTCTTTCCCAGTCGAGGTTGCAGCTGGCGAAAGGCCCAGTCGCAGCCTCGAGCGACCCAGTTGCCTTGTCCTGCGCTGAGAACTTGCTGCTGGCACTGAGGACAGAACGAAAGGTTCCAGCGAAGCCATTGTCGGCCGAGCCGCTGACGGATGCGTAGCAGCGCGGAGGGATAGTCGATTCGATGGGGACCGAAAGCCTCGACGCGAACTGGCCTCAGGCTTGGAAAGAGGCCCGCGAGCGAGCGTTCGTCGAATGAGTGCAGATGGCCCCAGGCATTGAACACCTGGCTGCAGTGCTCGCAACGCACGTCGTGCTCGGCCAGGAACTCGCGATACGGCACCGTGACGAACACGTAGCGCCTGGCCACGCGCTGCATCTCGCGCGCCGTGCGCTCGAGTGCCTCCGTCGGAAGGTGCTCCAAGACCTCCGCTGCGATGCAGGCGTCGAACTGGTCATCCGCGAAAGGAAGGCGGTCGACTCGCCCGCGGACTCGGAGGCCCCGGCAGAGCTCGAGGGCTTTTTGGCTGAAGTCGAGCTGTACCAAACCCGGTCTGCGATCGAGCTCGTCGAGCACGTAGGCGATTTTGCCGTCACCGCAGCCGATGTCGAGCAGCGTGTCGATGTCTTCGGGAAGGTGCTCAAGCGTCTGCAGGACGCGACCGTGCTCGTGCTCCGACATGGCCGAGCCTGGACGCCAGAATCCCGCCTGCTCATAGCTTTCCACGCCGAGGGCGAGGCCTTTCTCGCCCTCGGACGAGGAGCGGCGCGGGGGATCCACCGACATGGCCTTGATCTTCTCTTTGGGAGGGGAGTGGGCGAGCTTCTTCACGAGCGAGGGCCAGTTTACTCGGGGAGGTGTGGTGGAGCGACTCGGTGGTCGCGGACTCTCCTGATCATCGGCCAGGTGCCAGCGTGACTTCATCGTGCCGAGGCGGACCAGATTGAGACGTGCGGCCACCTCTTCTCGGATCGAGACAGGCGGAGAGGGTTCCTGATGGCGTGCCGTCCGGCTATTCCGGCCTCCGTGTCAATCCCGTAAGCTATTTACACGAAAACGTTTAACGCTCATGCCTGGTGAGGCCGTTCACGGGCATCGATGATTTGGCCCGAAGCGTGCGATGGGTTCGTCGACTCCTCGAGACCGCGAAGCTCCTCCCCGCCTCGCCCGTCTCGGAACCCCTTTCCCACGCAACTCCCCCGCCCTTTCCCAGCTTCGAGCGCCTCGACTTCCCCCGAGTCGACGCGATCGGAAACAGAAACCACACCCATCGACCGACCCGCATCCCCCCGCGGGTATCCCCTCCCTCAAACGGGTCGATGGCGATGAAACGCCGCTCCCTCTCTCCTTTCCCAACCCCTTTTACCCATTTTCCCAACCCAGGGAGCGGTTTAGCGGCCTGAGTCGAAAGACTCGGGCCGCTCCTATTTTGGTTGAGCCGATGGGAATCCGGAGCCCGCGAGTCCTGTTCTGGCCGGGCGGCCGGGAGACGGCCGGGAGTGCCGTGCTTGCGTTGGCACCGAGAATCGCCCAGAATAGCCGATCCACAGGAAGTTTTTCCCGCGCAGATGCCGACCGTCTCGTAGAGACGTCCACGTGGTCCTGCCGGAGTTCACGACGTTCCCCTGGGATCGCGCACAGAGTCAGACTTAGGAGGATTCGCTTCGATGAAACGTATTGCCGCTATGTTCGCGGGTGTCGTCATGGTCGCCGTTGTTGGTGCTGTCGCGATGTCCCAGGACGAGAAGCCGAGCAAGTGCGAGAAGTCGGCTACGGCCGAGCTCGTCAAGACGAAGAAGAGCTGTTGCGACAAGCCCAAGGCCGCCGAGCTCGTCAAGACGAAGAGCACCTGCGAGAAGACCGCCGCCGCGCAGCTGGTGAAGGTGCAGGACTCGAAGGGCACCTGTGAGAAAGGCGCTGCCGCGCAGCTGGTGAAGACGCAGGACTCGAAGAGCACCTGCGAGAAGACCGCCGCTGGCGAGCTCGTCAAGACGAAGAGCACCTGCGAGAAGACCGCCGCTGCCGAGCTCGTCAAGACGAAGAGCGAGTGCTGCGAGAGCAAGGCTGCTGCCGAGCTCGTCAAGACGAAGAGCAGCTGCGAGAAGACCGCCGCTGCCGAGCTCGTCAAGACGAAGAGCGAGTGCTGCGAGAGCAAGGCTGCTGCCGAGCTCATCAAGACGAAGAGCACCTGCGACAAGCCCAAGGCTGCCGAGCTCGTCAAGACGAAGGGCGAGTGCTGCGAGAGCAAGGCGAAGACCGACAAGAACTGAAACCTTGCGGGAACGCGAGTGCTGCCCTCACGGGTAGCTCGATGAAGTCCACGAACGGGCTGACCGATCCAACGGTCAGCCCGTTCGTTTTGGTTCCCTCCCTCCAACTTCTCCGATGACTCCTCGCCCTTTCGAGGGCATGCGGGCAGAAGTAACCGTCCGTCAGGTCCGGAGAAGGCCGGGAGTCGACTCTTCTGCCAGGGCCCGTGATGGGCGGCAGGAGAGGTGACCGCTCTCTCAATCTGGTCGCCCTAAAGCATCCCGGCCCGACATTGCGCGACGACAGAGACGGAACGATGTGACGGACTCCGTTCACGTCTCTGTTGGTTGCCAGGCCTCCGAGGAGCTGCCCAGCAGCTTTCTGTTGGCAGCGCACGGTCCACTCGGATCTTCGAATCGCCTGCGGGCTCGCCAAACCTCTCAGCTCCTCGATTCGAAAAAGAGTCAATCTTCCCTCCACACCGCTCCGATAGACCTTCCCAGGACGGAGTTCGGCCGAGTTCCTCGTATTCCCTCGGCCGCCGTACCAGACGATCCGAATCGGAGAACAGTGGCATGAGCGTCGATTTGCTGGCGATCGCGTTGTTGACGACTCTCTTTGGGGCTCCCGTGGGCGCCGAAGACGAGGTGGTCCTGTGGCGCTATGCCGGGACCGTGAGAATCCACGATGCGGAGAGGCAGGTCTCCCTCGCCGTCTTGGACGGATTGAGCCCCGAGCAGGACTACGTCCTCAAGAATGGCTACCGAGTGGAGTCGAATGGCGGCTTCGAGATCAGCATCGATCAAAGGGCCACTATCGATGTGCGGGGCGCCGACACGGTGACCTTGACCGCGATCGACTCGGGCTCCGCGAGCTTCGAGTTCGGATCCGGCCGTAATGTGATCTTCAAGCTGAACGGGCTCATCCTAACGGCGAAGTTCCCGGGCGAGCTCGTGCTCGCGACCGAGTCGCAGACCGAGAGCCTGATCCAGGTTGCAACGATCGGTGAGAACCTGCTCGTCAAGAACATCCAGGGAGCGGATGTCCTGATCTATCGCGGTCAGGATCCGCTGCATCGACTCGAAGCCGGCAACCGGCTCGAGATCCCGGTCACGCCCACCCGCGGTGGCTCCAACCCGCGCCCGCCGGTCCTCTCCGGATCGCCGCCCGACGAGAAGGCGCCGCCGGTCAGCGTCCCGGCTGAGGCGGATCCGATCGAGGCGCCGATGGCTGCTCAGGATGGCGAGACGTTCCAGGGACCGCGTTCGGTCGTTTGGGGCGCGCAGGTCGTTCGGTTGCCCCAGGGTGTCCGAGCCTCGGTGCGCGGAATCGGCAACAGCTCTCGTCTCGAGCTCGAGCGGGATCCCGGCGCGACCGGTGTCGCGGTCGTAAAGCTCGGCTCGGCTCGACTGCTGATGGGACCGGGCGCACGGGTCGTCATCAACGCTTCCGGCCGAGTGATCGGCGTTCAAGGTCAGGTGATCGGTGGTCCGGGAGTCGTGGGCCTCGGCGGAAGCAGCGGTGGTGCCAACGGTGGCTTCAACGCCGCCGGAGGCTTCGTCGCCCCGAATCCCTATGAGCAGTCGGACGAGTACAGCCCAGGCCACGACGGCTGAGCCGCCTGCGATCCAGCCGCTGAGAGATCGTCCCCTCAGGAGCCCGCCACTCGACGGGCTCCTCTCCGTCCCTCCTCCACCAGCTCGCCTTTTTCCCTCATCCTGACCCCGGGCACGACTTTGCGCACGGTTGCATTCCCGGAATGCTCGTGCCTATACTGGCCACGCGGTTGGATCTCACCTCGATTGACACCAGTCTCCCGGGCTCGTTCTCGTGCACCGATGTGCTCGTGGCCGCGGCCCAAAAACTGTCCGACCTAGACAACTCACTCGCAGCGATTCGACTCGGTCGAGCTCGACTCGGTGCGAAAAACGACACGCGAAACTCGGTGGAGGGGGAGTCGGTCCATGAATAAGTGGGCGATTCGAATCGGTCTCGCCTGGACGTTCGTTGGTGTGCTTTTCCTCAGCCTCATGGCTCCGGCGAGTGCATCTCCGTTGGTCTGGCAAGAAGAGGGCGAGCAAGAAGAGGGCGAGCAGGAAGAGGAGTTTGAGGACCCGGTCCGCCAGGACGACCGCGAGCCAGGGACTTACTCCAACCAAGAGTCGGACCAGCCCGCGAGCGGCATGGGGACGGCGACGGATCTCGAGATGCAAGCTGCTCGCGAGGTCTACAACGACGTGACGCAGCCGATCGAGATCGGTTCCCGTCGACTCGGTCGCATCGCGACCCAGCCTCGCGAGGTGTTCCGAATGGGGGGCTTCACTTTCTTCCCGGAGCTCCGCGAAGAGGTGATCTGGGACTCCAACCTCTTCCTGACTGAGCGGCAGGTGAAGTCGTCCTGGCTGTTCCGTCACATTCTGGGTGGCTACGCCTACGGGGAGTTCGCCGATCAGCGGGTGCGCCTCGACCTGGGTTACCAGGTGGAGTTCAACAACTACACCCGGAACCCGGTGCGCATCCCGAGCGGCACGGGTGTCGGTGTCTCGCCGCCTCGTGACATCGATCACAGCCAGCAGTTCGCGAATGCGCGACTCCGCTTCGACTACAACCGGTTCTTCGCTTCAGCCCAGTGGAAGTACGAGAACCTCTACGATCCGATTCGAATCGACCTCGAGAACCCAGTGCCCGGCAGCCCACTGGTGTTCAACGGTGAGGACCTCCGTCGCAACCTGGTGATGGCTGAGGCGCGAGCCGGCTTCCACGCCGACGACGACCGGATGCTGACCTTCGAAGGGCGCTACCAGTTCCTGTCGGCCCAGTACAATGCCTCTCAGCTCTCGTTCTTCGACTCCCACGAGAACCGATTCTCCGCCCGAGGCAGCTACCGCGTTGCGGCCCGGCATTCGGTCTACGGCGAGTTCGTCTACGGCATCCGTGACTACACGGATCCGAGCAACTCGAATGTGGTCCCGGCGTTGGCCGAAGCCAACCGGTTGAACGACGAGATCTATCGCGAGTACGCGCTCGGTTTCACTGGCGAAGTCCAAGACAACGTCACCTACGAAGCTCGCCTCGCCTACCGCTACGACAACTTCGAAGAGGACAGCGCTCTTGGCTTTGTCGAAGAGAAGATCAATCGGCCCGGCTCGAGCGACAACAAGCATCGGGACCTCGTCGGCTCCTTGGCGGTGACCGCCGTTCCGACCGACGAGCTCAGCGTGAGCGCTCGGTACCTGCGAGCGATCGCTGGCAGCCCCAGCTCGAACTTCCAGGTCATCGATCGCATCGACTCGTATGCGCTGTACGACTTCACGCCGGAGGCGACCGGCCGTCTGGCGGGCTTCTACGAGCACAGTAACCCGTCGAACGCGCAGCGCGTCAGCCGCTATGGCATCGGTGCCGGCATCCTGTATCGCCTGACGCCGAACGTTCAGCTCGGTCTCGACTACGAGTACCGCTATCGCATCTCTCAGGTGCGATTCGGCGACTACTTGCGTCACCAGTTCGCCCTGACGATCGCACTGAGCTTCTGAGTCTGGCAACCCGGGGGGAGGGATCTCCCTCGCCCCGGGTCCGCCCCTCGGCCTCGCCTCCCGCCTCCCGCCTCCCGCCTCCCGGTTTCCGCAGTGACCGGTTCTTCTCGAATCTGGCCTTCCTGCCACTCACCTCGTCTCCATTCTCCCCTCAAGCGAAACGACCTCTTCGGACGATAGATCCTCCGATCCCGCATCGCTGGAGGTGCGGTAGACCGTGGATTCGGAGGTCGTGCAATGGCTTGGCTCTGGCTAGGCATTCTCTTGGCGTGTCCCCTCGACGAGGAGCCGGCGAAGGCCGCTCCGCGTGAGATTCTCGGCTACGCCTTCGTTCCCGGTGACGTGTTGGAGATACGCGTTTACCGGCGCCCCGAGCTCTCGTTGCGTTGTACGGTACCGACTGAAGGGACGGTGAGCTTCCCGCCGCTGGGATCGATTCGCATTGCGGATCGAGATGCCCGGAGCTTGGAGGTGGAGCTCGAGCGGAAGCTGCAAGACGGGGGCGTCATTCGCGAGCCCAAGGTCACGGTCCTGATCCTAGAGCGACGGTCTCGCAAGGTCTACATCCTCGACGGCGTCCGCAAGCCGGCCGACTACACGCTGCCCCTGGACAAGCAGCTTCGCCTGACTCAGGCGATCTCCTTGGCCGGCGGCTTCTCGTCGGATGCGGATCGCGAGAACGTGACCATCCTGCGCACGACGGAAGACGGCGAGCGCTTCGTGCTGCGAGTCGATACCGAGACGATCCTGCGCGACGGTGACATCGAGGCCGACATCGTGATCGAGCCCAACGACACGATCATCGTCGGAGTGCGCGGTGCCGAGGACGAGAAGGTCTTCGTGGCGGGCCGCGTGAAGAACCCGGGCTCCTACAAATTCAGTGAGCGAGAAGGTCTCACCGTTCTCCGAGCCATCATCTTGGCCGGCGGCTTCGACAAGTTCGCGGCCAAGGGGGACACCTTCATCTTGCGCCGCCACCAAGGCGAGCAGCGAGCGATTCGCGTGGACATGGAAGCCCTGCTCCGTGGCGAGCTCGTCAAGGACCAAGAGCTCGAGCCCAACGACATCGTGCTGGTACCCGAGAGCTTCTTCTAGGCCGCAGGCGCGGAATACGAGTTCGAGTCACACGTGGCCAGATTGCCAAACCGGAGGAGAACGGTGGAGCACCGACAGAAGGATTTCAAGCTGGAGGACGTGATCCACATCCTCCTCAAGCGGCGTTGGATGATCTTGGGTTTCTTCGTGATCATCGTGGCCACGGCGGCGGTCTTCAGCTTTCGCGCTCAGCCGCGCTACCGCTCTTCGGCGACGCTCGTCATCGAGCCGCCCAAGAAGAACATCCTCTCGCACGATCAGCTCTATGCAATGAGCTACTTCAGCTTCGATCGCTACCACCGAACGCAGCAGGACCTGCTGGAGAGCCGACGCCTCATCTCCGCCGTATTGGCAGAGCCGGAGTTCGCTCCCACGCACTGGAGCGAGTACGAGGGGCTCAGCGAACCGGATCGTGTGACACGCGTCATTCAGAATCTCGAGATCGAGCCACAAGAGGACAGCTACCTGATCGACGTCGCCTTCAAGGCCGATGACGCGCAGCGGGCTCAGCTCTTTCTCGATGCCCTCGTCGAACGCTTCAAGGACGAGAACGCTCAGCGCTCGGCGCAGGGGCGACGTGAGATCCGAGAGTACTACGAGCGCAAGGTCGGAGAGCTCTCCTCGGCTCTCGATCAGAGCCTGACCGGCTTGGCGACCTTCGAGCAGAAGCACCAAGCCGTCGACTTCGAGGGCAAGTACGATCTCTTCTACAACGACTACAAGAGCTACCTCGACGCGGCCCGGATCCTGCAGGTCGAGCTGGCCGATCTCGAGCCCGAAGCGAAGACGCTCGATGCTCATCTCGCCGCTGGCGTGACCACGCGCACCGCTCATCCGATTCTCGAGTCGAGCGGGGATCTCTCTTCGCTTCGACAGCGCTTGTCGGACCTGCAATCGCAGTACGCCGGTCTGCGGCTCGACCTGGGGGAGAAGAACGAGGAGCTCCAGATCCTGCTCACTCAGAAGCGGGAGCTCGAGGACACCGTCGTGGCCGAGATCACCGCCACCTTGCGAGGACGCTTGGCAGAGATCGCCGAGAAGCGGGCCGCCTTGGTGACCCTCGAGCAGATCTGCGACCAGCGCCTCAAAGAGCTCGATACCCTCGGCGCTCTCCGGCGTGAGTACGACAACCTCAAGGACCGAGTCGCCACGAACCGAGAGCTCCATCTGCAGTACTCGAGCCAGCAGCAAGAGGTGCTCTCCGAGGAAGCCGATCAGCCGACCGAAAACAACATCCGGGTCGAGAACCGAGCTTCCCAACCCGATTCGCCGTACTTTCCGAACATCCCGCTCAACCTGATCCTGGCAGCCTTGGTCGGGTTGGCCGGTGGGTTCGGTCTCGCTTGCTTCCTCGAGTATCTCGACGACACCGTCAAGAACCAGGAAGACATCAGCCGGCTGCTGGAGCTGCCCACGCTGGGGATGGTCGCCACCATCGACCGGCGCGTCGATCCGGCCAAGGGTGAGCTCATCACACATCACGATCCGAAGTCGGTCGTCAGCGAGGCGTACCGTGGCATCCGCACCAACCTTTCGTTCGGCGCTTTGGGTGGTGACCGACGCGTGGTGCTCGTGACCAGCTCGAACCCGGGCGAGGGCAAGTCCCTCACCTCGTCGAACTTGGCCGTCACGTTGGCGCAAGGCGGACACCGTACGGTGCTCGTCGATGCCGACTTCCGAAAGCCTCGAATCCACAAGATCTTCAAGATGGACAACGCGATGGGTCTCACCAACTCGTTGGGCTCGGGCCGTGTCCCGGTCGACGAGGTGCTGCGGAGCACACCGGTGGAAGGCCTCAGCCTCCTCACCAGCGGACCGATCCCGCCGAACCCCTCCGAGCTTCTCGGCTCTCTCCGGATGCGAGAGGTCCTGCAGCAGCTTCGCGACAAGTTCGACTTCGTCGTCTTCGATTCGCCGCCCGTCAACTTTGTGACCGACGCCAGCGTGCTCGCGCAGTACGTCGACTCGACGGTTCTGATCGTGCATGCGGGCGAGACGCGCTTCCGCACCGTTCAACGTGCGGTGGAGCAGCTTCGGGCCGTCGGCGCGAACCTCAGCGGCGTCATCCTCAACAACGTCGACATTCACCGCGGCGGTGGATCTTACCGCTACTACTATCAGTACGGCTACGCGTACCGGCAGTACGGTGAAGCCTCCGCTGCGCGGATCGTCGAGCACAAGGAGAAGCAGCCGGTTTCGAGTCCGTCGTGAGCCGGCCCACGCTCTCTCTGGCTCGCCGTCTTCTGGGCACCACTCTGGCTCTCGCGCTCGGGTGGGTCTCTCTCGCGCAGGCGCAGCGGTCGCTGCGCCTGATGCGAGTGGACTCCGCACGGACTGTGCTGGAGATGGCTCGGAAGGGCGAATCCAACGCGCTCGAGATCGCCGATGCCATCGCTTCGGCGAGGGAGGCCTGGCAACAGGATCCCGAAGAGCCCGAGTCGGCGGAGGTCCTCGGCGAGCTGCTACTCTTTCGATTGAGCGAAGAAGCGCGGCCCGCCGACGTGGCCGAAGCCGCTCGTGCATTCGAAGCCTGGCAGCGTGCGCACCCGGTCTCCGCACGAGCGCGGGCACGGACCGCACACCTACAGCTCTACTTCGGCGATCGAGCGCGCGGCGAAGAGCTCTTGGCCGAGGCCCTGACTCTCGCTCCCCACGAGCGACCGCTCTGGTCTTGGGCTGCCGAAGAAGCCTTCACACGTGCTCTTACCACAGGTAATCCGAGCTGGAAGGAGCGAGCCGTCGAGCGATGGGCCGAGGTCAATCGCGGCGCCGGCGACCGCGTTGCCGAGTCTCTCGCCCAGCTGGCGCTTCTCGACGACTCGCCCGACTTCCTTCGCCGCGCGACACCGGACTCGTATGCCGGCTCCCTCGCGCTCGGGGAGCAGCTGTGGGACCTCGGTCATCTAGAAGCAGCGGCTCAGGCGTTGGAGGATGCCGTGAAGCGCGAGCCCTGGCGGCCGCGGGCGTCATTCTCTCTCGGCTGCGTTCGACTCGAGCAGGGGAGTCGGAGTCGAGCCGCCGAAGCTCTCTGGCATGCCCTCGAGGTCGAGCGACGCGACCGTCGACGACTGGTCGCTCGTGTCCTCGGCGCCTGCTTCGATCGTCAGGCTTTCGATCTTCAGCTCGATATCGTGGAGCGCATCGCCCAGCGTTGGCCGGCCTTTCCCGACATCGATCTGCTCCGGGCCCGCGCTCGGCTCGACGCGGGGGACCCCCAGGTCGCGCGCAGCATCTTGCGCCAACGATCGGATCGCTGGAGCAACCCCGAAGCGGCGTTTCTCCTCGCTACGGCGGAGCGACGGCTGGGCGAGCTCGAGAGCGCTCGCCAGATCACGAGCCGCGCTCTCGAGGCGGCTCCCCGCGATGCCCGTCTCGAGGCCCTGAGACGGGAGCTGGAGCAATGAGCACCGTGCACGAGATGTCGCCCTTGGAGATCGAGGCCGAGGCGGGACGATCCCTGCCTTGGGCCGCCTTCTTCCTCTTGCCTCCTCTCTTGGGAAGCGCCCTGGTTCTCGGTGCCGAGCCCACCGTCTGGCGAACGTTGGTCCTGGCAGCGCTCTTCGCTTGTGCTGCGGGCGTGTTGCTCGCCGAGGTGGCGCGTCCGCGTCTGGGTCTGCTCTCGCGCGGACTGCCGTTGCCCGCGGCTCTGATGCTCTCCTTGGCCGGCTGGTGCTTTCTGCAGTCGTTGCCCGTTCCGCGAGGCTGGATACAGGCCTTGTCGAGTGGACCGATCGATGCGCTTCGACTCTCGACCGGCGACCACGTGACCTCGGGCCTCGAGCCGGACTCGGCTCGCCTCGAGGCGCTGCGTTGGTTGGCGATGGCCGTGCTGGCCAGTGTCGCCGCAGCCGTGGGCCGCGAAGGCTCTTGGCGCCGAGCGACCCTGCGCATTCTCGGATTGTGGGGCGGTGTGCTCGCGGTCCCCACGCTGTTGGGCTGGGGCCCCACATCGTTGGAGGGAGCGGGCTGGTTTGCCAACCCGAACCACAACGCCGGTGCCTTGGTGATGCTCCTTCCGATATCCGTGGGTGCCTCGTTGTCGAGTCGCCAGTCCCGAACGTCACGAGGGCTGCTCATTCTGTCGGCCGTGCTGCAGTCGGGTGCGCTGCTGATGACGCGCTCGGTCGGAGCGTGGGTGGCCCTGGGATGCGCCGTGGTCTGGGTGATGGCGATCGTGGTCGGCCGGCGTCACGATCGAACCCGATCCGCGCTGGTTCTTGCGAGCGTCGCTCTGGCGGTGCTGCTCGGGCTGCTCGTCACGGGTGAGGGCCCCTTGGCACAGAAGCTGGCCTTCCGTTGGAGTGTCTGGCGCGAGGTGAGCGCGGTCGCCGGGGATCACCTGGTGCTCGGCACCGGCGCGGGGGCTTTCGACTCGGTGTTCCCGGTCTATCAGCAACGGGCGAGCGAGCTGAGCTTCGGACACCCGGAGAGCGATTGGGTGCTGATGGTGATCGAGCTCGGGGCACCGGGAGTCATTCTGGTCTCGGTGCTGGTGCTGGCCTTCGGAGCACGGCTCGTGAGACGCCTTTCGGTGGGGCGTCGCTCGGCTTGGTCGGGCGCGATTGCGGCGGTGGCGTTGCTCCTCCATGGTGCCGTGGATATCAATTTACACGTTCCGGCCAATGCTTTAGCTTTCGCCTGGATAATCGGCCTGACGTGGGGATCCTTGGCGCGGCGACGAGAGCAAACGGATGTCTTGGAAGGTACTGGTGACGGGGGGAGCCGGATTCATCGGCTCGCACCTGTGTGAGCGTTTGCTCCGTGACGGGCACGACGTCGTCAACCTCGACAACTTGGATCCGTTCTACGACCCGGCCCTCAAGCGCCGCAACCTGACCGCGTTGATGTCCCATCCTCGGCATCGCTTTCTCGAAGGCGATCTGTGCGATCCCGCGGCGATGGAGAAGCTGTTCTTACAAGAGCGCTTCGATCACGTCGTCCATCTCGCCGCGCGGGCGGGCGTTCGTCCATCGATCGAAGATCCGTTGACGTACCAGCATGTCAACGTGCACGGGACCAACGTACTCCTGGACGCTTGCCGGGCCTCGGGAACGCAGAGCTTCATCTTCGCTTCGTCGTCCTCGGTGTATGGAAACAACGAGAAGGTCCCGTTCTCCGAGACCGACAACGTCGACTCTCCGATCTCACCCTATGCGGCGACCAAGAAGGCGGGTGAGCTGCTCTGCTACACCTATCATCACCTCTATGGGATCGACGTGGCCTGCTTGCGGTTCTTCACCGTCTACGGACCGCGTCAGCGGCCCGAGATGGCGATCCACAAGTTCGCGCGATTGATCGCCTCCGGTGAAGAGGTCCCGATGTTCGGTGACGGCACGACTCGCCGGGATTACACCTACATCGAAGACATCGTCGGAGGCATCGTCGCCTCGATCGAACGGAATCGTGGCTACGAGATTTACAACCTCGGCGAGTCCGAGACGACCGAGCTCCGCGCGCTGATTCGAATGATCGGCGAGAGTCTCGGCGTCGAGCCGAAGATCCGGCAGCTCGAGAGCCAACCCGGTGATGTCGTCATCACCTACGCCGATATCTCCAAGGCCCAGAAGATGCTCGACTATCGCCCGAGCATTCAGGTCGCCGAGGGCCTGGAGCGCTTCGCCGCCTGGTTCCGAGAGCAGCCGGCCTGATCAAGAGCCACTTGGCGGGGCGTTGAAGCCTCGCCTTCAGCCCGGCTTTGCAACACGAAATGCTCCAGACCGTTCCCTCGGAGGCCCGAATTCATTCGGGTGGGAGGTCGTCAACCTCGCCTCCGCTCGATCAGGCGGATTCAACGTTCAACGTTCAACGTTCAACGTTCAACGTTCAGATCTTCAAGTCGGCGCGCTAGAGCTTTTTCAACGCTCGGGTTTCAGTCCGCTTCGCAGTCGGTCTCGCGTGACGATTGCCGTCGGTGGCTCTGCCTTCTCGCACGTGCATGGGGTACAGAGACCCGAACGG
>JAJDCO010000022.1 GCA_029260795.1 Planctomycetota bacterium
CCTGGCCATCCCGGCCGATATAGCGGAGGTCGAAGCGCCCCGGGGCCGCCATGTCGATCTGGATCGTGGCCAGGGTCCAGGTGCGGCCCAGCACATCATCGAAATCGAACTCGACCTTCGGCGCGTAGAAGGCGGCCTCGCCTGGCTTGATGCCGCATTCGTAGCCGGCACCCTTCACCGCATCGATCAGGGATTGCTCGCCCACGTCCCAATCGGCGGCATCGCCCAGGAAGCTCTCGGGCCGGGTCGAGACAGAAACCTTCACACCGGTGAGGCCGAGGTCCCGGTAGACCTCCTGGGTCATCTCGAAGAATCGCTCGAGTTCCTGGGGCACCTGCTCCGGCTCGCAGAAGATGTGCGCGTCATCCTGGGCCATGGAACGGACCCGGGAGAGCCCGGTCAGGGTGCCGCTGCGCTCGTTGCGATGCAGGCGTGAGAATTCGGCGTAACGAATCGGCAGGTCCCGATAGGAGCGTTTGGTGTGCTGCAACAGCCGGCAATGGCCAGGGCAGTTCATCGCCTTGACGCCGAGTTCCTCGTCCTCGTCGCCTTCGAACCAGAACATGTCGTCATGGAATTCGTAGTAGTGGCCCGAAGTCTTGAAGACGTCCGCCCGGTAGAGCTGGGGCGTCATCACCTCCTGATAGCCGTACCGCGGGTAGAGCGAACGCATGTACTCGACGAGCCCGTTGTAGAGCACCATCCCCTTCGGGTGGTAGACGGGCGTCCCCGGCGAGAGCGGGTCGAGATGAAAGAGATCCAGTTGGGTGCCGATGCGCCGATGGTCGCGCTTCTTCGCCTCTTCGATCCGTTCCAGGTGTTCCGCTAGCTCAGCCTTCGTGGCGAATGCAGTTCCGTAGATCCGCTGGAGCATCGGATTGCTCTCATCGCCCCGCCAGTAGGCGCCGGCGGCCTCGAGCAACGTCAGGGCGCCGATTTGTTTGCTCGTCTGCACGTGGGGGCCCCGGCAGAGATCGACGAATTGGCCGTGGCGAAAGAGCGTGATCGCCTGGCCATCGGGGATGTCCGCGAGTCGCGAGAGCTTGAGCTCTTCACCCAGCTCCTGGAAGATCCGTTCGGCCTCCTCGCGGCTCACCTCTTCCCGCGTGAATGCGCACTTCTCTTTGACGATCTTGCGCATCTCCGCCTCGATGCGCTCGAGATCTTCGGGGCTAAAAGGTGCATCGACCTTGAAATCGTATTGGAACTTCTCGCTGTGATCCGCCCGGCCCGCATCCACCTGGGCCTCAGGAAAGAGTCGCTTCACGGCATCGGCCATCACGTGCTCAGCCGAGTGGCGGATGACGTCCGCGCCCTGAGGATCCTTGGCCGTAACGATCTCGAGCTGATCCACATCCTCGAGAAGAGGCGTGCGAAGATCGACGAGCTCGCCCTTGATCCGGCCCGCCAGCGCAGCACGCGCCAACCCGGCTCCGATCTCCTGGGCGACGTCCAACACCGTCGAACCCGCAGGCACGGAGAGCGTTCGACCGTCGGGAAGTCCGACTGCCAGGGCGCTCATAGGTGCGGGTTGAAACGGGATTGCATCGTCGATCGCTCGTTCAGGAGTCTTCGAAGCCCCGAGCCTCGAAACCCCAGTTCTTGGGGCCGAAGGGTCCGGGCTCACGGAATGGTAGGCACGGGCGGGGTCGAACCGCCGACCTCCGCCGTGTCAAGGCGGCGCTCTAGCCACTGAGCTACGTGCCTATAGGTTAGCTAACAGCTCGGAATCAGTACCGATTCGCCGTTTCCGTGTCAATTCTCCCGGCCGTCGGTTTCCGGGGGTGTGGTGCCGCTGGCCGGTGCATGGAGCTCGACGCGAAAATGAAGATCCGCCTCACTGGCTGGAAGAGGGATCAGTTCCAGCGCACCCCGGGGGCCCGCCAGCAACCGATCCATGAGCTCGCGGGGGCGCCCGGGGGCCTCGACCTGGAGCAGGACACGGCCCGCCTCGAAGCGCTCCGGTACGGCCAGGCGCGCCTCACCGCGCTCACGAAGAAGCTCGAGAAAGGCCTCGTAGGCGCTCCAATCCGTCGTTTCGATCAACACCCGGTGGGCCTGGGAAGGAATCTCGCCCGGCACGGTGGCGAGCCAGCCAGCGCTCCGCAGGCCCTGAGCCACCCGGTCCACGTCGATCTGGGCCTCGATCTCGAGGGCGTACTCCAACGAGATCTTGGGATCCGTCAGCACCTGCGCAGCCCGTTCCCCACGCTCGGCCAGCACCCGGTAGCGAACGATGTAGTCGGAGGGCTTGCCCCCAAGAGCACCCAGAACGTCGAGGTCGGCAGGGGCCGGGCCGTCGCGATCCGCCTCGACCAGATCCCGACCCAGCTGGGCAACAGCCGCGCCAAGGCCGTTTCGAAGGGCGGCCTGGCGAAGGGAAACCCCGGCGGGCGCCTGATCGCCCGCTGGGCTGACGCCTTCGACCACGACCCGCGCCGGCGTCACGGCGAACGCCGCGACGGCCAGCATTCCGGCTAGCGCCGTCATGGCCCAGAAGAGCCTTCGCCTCACAGCCCGACCTCCGAGACCGCACGCCCGAAGAGGCCGTCGATCGCTTTCACCAGCTCCTGGGTCGGCTCGACGCCTCGGCTCTCCGGAATCGCCATCACGGTTTCGCTCTCGCCTGGGATCATCATATGGACCCACACACTGCAGTCACCCGAAAAGCTCCGCAGCACGTCATCGAGGGCGCTCAGCCGGTCGCGATTCGCCTCGTCGGCCAGGATCCGAATGTGGACACAAGCCGCCAGGCGCTCCTCGGCTTCGGAAAGCTCGAAGACGTCGCGTAGCAGCAGCTTGGGCGGCTCGGCGCTTTCCAGGCTTCCCGACACGATGAGGGGGATCGCGGCCTGGGTCGCATCGCTGCCAGATTCGAGCGCCTTGCGCAGGAGATCGCGATGGGTGGCGTAGGGCTCGGCGAAGATCACCAGTTCGAAACCGCCTTCCAGATCCTCGATTTTACCGAAGGCCATGGTCTGGCCGCGGCGGGTGCGGGTCTCGCGCAGCCCTGTGATCAGACCGCCGACGCGCACGTCACGATTCACCCATTCGGCGGCTGTGGTTGCCGTGACATCCGTGAAGCGAGCGAGCACGGGGAGGTGCGCTTCGAGGGGATGGCCCGTGACGTAGAAGCCCAGCACCTCCTTCTCGTATCCGAGCCGCTCCTGATCCGTCCACTGCGCGGCCTCGGGAAGTTCCGCGGGCGCGATCGCGCTGTCGGTCGCATCGCCGAACAAGCTCTCCTGGCCGATCTCGCGATCGCGCTGAGCCGCAGCTCCGGTTTCGAGCGCAGCATCGAGCCCGGCCCAGAGGGAGGACCGATTGCGATGGAACGCATCGAAGGCGCCGCACTTCACCAGGCTCTCCGCAACGCGCCGGTTGACCTTGCGCGCGTTCACGCGCCTCGCGAAATCGTAGAGGCCTTCGAACGGGCCCTCTTCTTCTCGCACCGCCAAGATCGATTCGATGGCGCCCTCGCCGACATTCTTCACACCCGCGAGGCCGAACCGGATGCCCTCTGCGACCGGCGTGAAATCGCGCTCGGATTCGTTGACGTCCGGTGGCAGCACTTCGATCTTGCGCTCTTTCGTGTGGGCGATGTAGCGGGCGAGCTTGTCGTGGTTTCCCGCTTCGATGGAGAGCACGGAAGCCAGGAACTCGCGTGGGTGGTTCGCCTTGAGGTAGGCGGTTTGATAGGTGAGGTAGGCGTAGGCCGTCGAGTGCGCCTTCGGAAAGCCATAGCCCGCGAATTCGGCCATCAACGTGAACAGCTCTTCCGCTTTCTTCGGATCGATGCCGTTCTTCTCTGCACCGCTCACGAACTGATCGCGATGCTTGGCCATCTCCTCGACCTTCTTCTTGCCCATCGCCCGGCGCAACAAATCGGCCTCGCCAAGGGTGTAGCCGCCGAGTTGGTTGGCGATCTGGAGCACCTGGTCCTGATACACGATCACACCCAGGGTTTCGCGCAAGAGCTCCTCGAGTTCGGGCACCAGGTACTCGACCTTCGTCACGCCGTGCTTTCGATCCACGTAGTCGTCCACCATCCCGGAGCCCAACGGGCCCGGGCGGTAGAGTGCGATCAGGGGGATCACTTCCTTGAAGGTGCGAGGCTTCAGCTTCATGACCAGATCGGTCATGCCCGAGGATTCCATCTGGAAGACGCCCTCGGTATCCCCCTGGCAGAGCAGGTCGTAGCTCCGCTCGTCATCGAGGGGGATCGTATCGATGGAGAAATCCGGCACACCTCGGACCCGGATGTGCTTCTCGGCATCCGCAATGATGGTGAGCGTGCGTAGCCCGAGGAAATCGAACTTGATCAGCCCGATCTTCTCGACGCAGCGCATGTCGTACTGGGTCATCACGTCGCCGGTCTTGGCATCCCGGTAGAGTGGAACCATCTCGATCAGCGGCTGGGTGCCAATCACGACGCCGGCGGCATGGGTCGAGGCGTGGCGGGTCAACCCTTCGAG
>JAJDCO010000023.1 GCA_029260795.1 Planctomycetota bacterium
CTCATTTGAACCCTCCGGGCTAAGTTCATGTGTTCAAGCCCTAAATGGACCGCCCGGAGGGATCCTATCCCTCAACGCCCTCCTCGTTCAAGTCGATTCGCAATAACCGGTTACACCCCAACAAAAACCAAACACACCCAAGCGATTTTGGTACGCTCGGAGGCTTCCAAGCCCCCTTCTGACCCTGGCGACTGGCGACTCATGCTCACACTTCTGTTGACTCTCAGCCTCGTCGTCCAGGAACCCACGCTCCTGAAGCACGCCGAGAAGCACACTTTTTCGCTCGGTCCCAGCGACCCGATCCTCGAAGGCGTCGGCCCTTCGAAGACGTTCCGCTACGAGATCGAGTCCGACGACGCAGTCCTGTTCATCTGGGCACGGTCCGAAGAGCTCGACCTGACTCTCCGAGCCAAGATCGATGGAGCGTCGGATTCTGCCGGTAAACCGAAGAGCGGCGCCGCCGCGCTCTTCGCCGGTCGTCGGCGAGAGCCGATTCTCGAAGACGACGACTCCGGCGGTCTCACGAACCCCTTCTTACGCATCAAGCACCAAGGCGGCGGCACCCTGACGATCCACGTCGCCGCCAAGCCACCACTCACCGAATCACTCATCACCGTTCACTGCTTCGAGGCTCAGGAGACCGCGGCCACCCGCGCGGCGGCCGCCACCGCCGACCCGGCCCTCGCCGAAGCGAAGCGCCTCTGGGCCGCCGGCGAGCACGCCGTCGCTCGCCAGCAGCTCGCCGAGCGCGTCGACGCACTCATCGCCGAAGTAGGCGCGGAACGAAGTGCTGCCATCAACCGCTCGATCTTCGAGCTCGGTCTCGAAGTCTATTTATTTGGCGAGCTGGAGGCAGCTCATCGAGCTCGCTCGAAAGCTTATCGCTTCAATTCCCAAACCCTGCCCGAGGAGCACCTCGATCTGCAAACGGCCCGGGGGAATCTCGCCAATACCTTCTACGCCCTCGGCGATCTTCACGGCGCCCGGGCGCTTGAAGAGACCGTACTCGAGGTCAATTCCAAAACCCTGCCCGAGGAGCACCCCGCTCTTCAAAGGGCAAGGAATAACCTCGCCGCAACCCTCAAAGCCCTGGGCGATCTCCCGGCCGCCCGCGCGCTCCAGGAGCAGGTCCTCGAGGTCCGTTCCAAAACCCTGCCCGAGGATCATCCCGATCTGCAAGATTCCCGGGGGAATCTCGCCAATACTCTCTTCGACCTGGGCGATCTCCCGGCCGCCCGCGCGCTCGAAGAAACGGTCCTCGAGATCTCGTCCAAAACCCTGCCCAACGAGCACCCCGCTCTCCAAAGGGCAAGGAATAACCTCGCCGCAACCCTCGAAGCCCTGGGCGATCTCCCGGCCGCCCGCGCGCTCCAAGAGCAGGTCCTCGAGGTCAATTCCAAGACTCTGCCCGAGGAGCACCCCCATCTGCAAACTGCCCGGGGCAACCTCGCTGCGACCCTCCGCGCCCTGGGCGATCTTCACGGCGCCCGCACGCTCCAAGAGCAGGTCCTCGAGGTCCTCTCGAGAACCCTGCCCGGGGAGCACCCCACTCTCCAATGGGCCCGGAGCAACCTCGCTGCGACCCTCCGCGCCCTGGGCGATCTTCACGGCGCCCGCGCGCTCCAAGAGCAGGTCCTCGAGATCTCGTCCAAAACCTTGCCCAAAGAGCACCCCGATCTGCACAAAGCCCAAGAGGACCTCGCTGCGACCCTCCAAGCCCTGGGCGATCTCCACGGCGCCCGCGCGCTCCAAGAGCAAGTCCTCGAGGTCAATTCCAAGACCCTGCCCGAGGAGCACCCCCATCTGCAATTGGCCCGGACGAACCTCGCTGGGACCCTTCAAGCCCTGGGCGATCTCCCGGCCGCCCGCGCGCTCCAAGAGCAGGTCCTCGAGATCTCGTCCAAAACCCTGCCCAAGGAGCACCCCGAGCTGCAAAGGGCCCGGGCGCACCTCGCCTGGACGCTCGCGAGGATGAACGAGGCGGATGGAAGCCGAGAGCTCGCGCGTGTGCTGGCGAGGCAAACGAGGCGAGCGGCCCAGCAGTTCCATCTCTTCTCGGCTCGCGAGCTCGAAGCGCGTGCGAGCGGCGATGTGGAAAGGTATTCGGCTCGGACCGCACTCTCCATCGCCGGCGGTCTGGGTATCTTTCCCACGGATCCCGAAGGCGACCGTCTCGACTTCTCGATGACCGAGGCGCTGCGATCAACGGTCTTGCAGGCACGGCGTCTTTCCCGAGCCTGGGCACGGGATCCGGCTTCCGAATCGGTGCGGCGAGAGCTCGCGGAGGTGAATCGGGAGGTGTCTCGGCTCGCGGGCGGCGGCGAGGATCGGGACGCCTTCAGCCAAGCGATTCGCAAGCGCGATCGGCTACAGCGTCAGCTCATGTCCCGTCTCGAAGAGGGCTCCGAGGAAAGCGGGCTTCCCGATCTCGAAGCATCCACTATCGCGGCTCGGCTCTCGCCGCGAGAAGCCGCCATCGGCTACTGGCGCTACCGCCGGAGCTCGCTCGATCCCGAGACTTTCGAGAAGAAACCTGTAGTCGACAGCTACCTCGCCTGGGTGCTGCGACCGGGCCAAGAGCTGCGTCGGATCGAGCTGGGCGCAGCCGAAGCGATCGAGGGGGCGATCGAGCAATGGCGGGCTGCCATCGGGGCACCGTCGAGAAGGGGGATGACTCGAGAAGAGGGCGCCCCGGCGGAGGATGCCGGTCAGGCTGTGCGCCAGCTCGTGATCGATCCTCTGAGCGAAGCGATCGGAGAGGCGACGACGCTCGTCATCGCCCCCGCCGATGCGATGTATGTCCTGCCCTTCGAAGCGCTGCCCGAGGGCGAAGGACTTCTGGGCGATCGTATTTCGATCCGCTACCGGCTCGCCCTCTCCGAGCTGACGATCGAGGAATCTGGTGAGCTGGCGGAACCTTCGCTGCTCGCGTTCGGTGGCATCGACTACAACCGGCGGGAAGAGCGCGAGGAATCGGCGAGCGCAGAACCCTCGTACACGGCCGATAGCCGCTCGGCCGGCGCGCCCCTCTCCCTGCTCCGCGGCAGCAAGACGAACGCTTCCTTCTCTTGGTCGTTCGGCAAGCTCGTCGAGACCCGCGGCGAGGCACTGGCGGTCTCGGAGTACTTCCTGGACGCGTTCGAGGACGACGGCGCCGACGAACCAACGGTGCTGACGCGTAAGAAGGCGACGCGCGACGCCTTCGAGCGGCTAGCCCCGAGGCACCGCTACCTGCACCTCGCCACCCACGGTTGGTTCGCGCCGGAGTCGGTGCCGTCGGTGGCCGATGCGAATGCCGTCGACGAGAAATCCGGCCTGGGCAAGTTCACGGACCTGCGCGATCAAGTCCGCGGCCTCGCCCCGTCGCTCCTCTGCGGCCTCGCCTTCGCCGGTGCCAACGGAGACGCCGATCAGTACGGCCGAGTGCGCGGCGTCATGACGGCCGAAGAGATCGGCGCGATGGACCTGAGCGGCGTCGAGCTGTGTGTACTGTCCGCCTGCGAGACTAACGTCGGCTTGCGCCGCGGCGGCCAAGGCATCGCATCACTGCAAGCAGCCCTGCACGCCGCCGGCGCCCGCACGGCGATCACGTCGCTCTGGAAGGTCC
>JAJDCO010000024.1 GCA_029260795.1 Planctomycetota bacterium
CCGTGCTGTGTGTCAGGACATTCAGGAGCTGAGGTGGCGAAACATCGCCACCCTTGATCGCAAGGCTCGGGCGGCGTCGAGGTCCTGGGGTGCATGTCTTTGGCGGCCCGAATGTGAGCCGAATCGGCACAGTGGTGCTGACTCCAGCACGGGATTCGACGGACGCTCGGCACACGGTCGCCGTTTTTCGATTCGATGACGCCGAGTTGACGCTCAATTCACACGCACGCGCCACACGAGGCGGCTCGGTTCACGGCGAGGCGTGCCTCTCGCGCTCGGCCCCGACCGATCTCGATCTCTTCGAGACGTCGTCGCCGGTTCCCTCCTTCGCCAGCGAGCGAAGCCCTTCGGTCTTCGCTCGCTGGCTTCGGCGGGCAGGCCCTCCTGACTAGCTGATCGGTGCGCCAAAAGTATGTGGACCAGAGCTGTCATGCGATCGGAGATCTGCCACGGGGAGGCGAGGTTTTCGGTAACCCAGCTCGACGACGGCGGTCTGTTCTCTTCGAGAAGGGAGCAGTGCGCCATGAGGCAGCGGTACTTTGTGTACATTCTTCGGAGCGTGAACGTGCCGAGCCAGCACTACACTGGGGTTTCGGGCGACCTGGCCACGCGAGTCGACCAACACAATGCCGGTCTAGCCCGTCACACATCGAAGTACCGCCCTTGGGCACTGCTTGTTGCCGTGCTCTTCAAGGACAAGGAGCGGGCGGTCGCCTTTGAGAAGTATCTGAAGTCGGGTTCCGGGAGAGCCTTTGCAAAGAGGCACTTTCTGTAGATCGACTGGACGCGGCCGCCGGAGTCCTGTCCGCCGAAGCCCCACGAGTATGCCTGAAGACGAAGTGCGGAATTGGGAGGGCGAAGGCGGAAGCTCGCACTCCTTTCGTCGGCGTCGCCACGCGTGATAGCGAGAGGGCTACATCCGAAGGCACCGGAGCAGGCTCGCCAGAGAGGAAACGTCCCGTGCCCGGTCGACGGCCCGGACCAGCGTCTCCTTGTCGTGCTCCTCGAGTCGCCGTTTCCCGAGGTCGAGGCCAGACAGGCGCAGCAGCACCACCAGGAATCGAAGCAGCGCTCGCAGCCTCGACACTCGCCGGCGTAGCAGGACGACCTCCGCTTGGAGCTCGCGCGTTTCCTGGTCCACCACGTCGATCGAGACGACGGGGCGTTGCCTTCCAAGCCATGCGCGAGCTGTGGACCGTGGCACGCCGATGTCCCCGGCGGCCCGCAGGTCACCGGTCTGACGAACCAGGTCCCGAAGCCGATGATCGTAGCTTCGCCGCCGTGTTGTGAGATCGAGCATGCCTCGATCGTGAGCTACTCGCTGGCTCGATCAAGTCGCGAGAACTTCACGAGTCGTTGTCGGCTCTCGGCGAGCGGCAATCGATGCCCTTCGTGGCCGTCAAGGGTGCCATTTCCTCAGGACTGAGAGGGCAGTGGCCAGATTCGCTCAAGACTCAAATGAGGTCGGCGAGCTGGACAGTCGCAGGGCTCGTGATCTCGAGTCCGATGGGCCGACCGTCTTGCGCGTAGTTCACCAACGGGCCAGGTGCTGCCGGCTCTGTTCGTGCGCTTCGATCGTCGGCCTCCCGGGGCAGGTGGTAATAGGCGGCGAGCGCCTTGCCTTTCCGAAAGGTGATGTCGAGGTATCCGCTTCTCATTCTGATGGCATCTGACCGGTACGCCGCGCGGCTCGACGCATGCACCGTGCAACGACTACTTGAGCTGGGGACCGCTGCCCCGGGCCGAGTGCCAAACGGCTCGGATGATCACTTCAGAGCGTTCCGAATGGACCGTGTAGTAGAGATGGTATCGGCTGCGAGTGAGCGCGACTCGGCGGAGGTTGGGAACGGCAGTCGACGAGTAGTGGGCACCGGTCTGGGGCAGTCGTCGCAGTCGATCTACGGAGTCGGAGAGCTCATCGACGAACAGCATCGACGAGGCAGCCCTCTCCTCTTGCCACCAGGCTTGGATCGTCTCGACATGCGCAGTCGCGGTCGCAGTGAAGACGACCTGCCAGTCGCGATCACTCATGCCTGGAGGCGAAGCCGCCTCAGGATGTCAGCGGCTGGAGCGAGGTGGCCTTTCTGGACATCGTCTTCCGAGCGGGACAGCGCCTCTTCGAGACGCTTCCGGTCATCATCACTCAGGTCGTCCCACCAGTCTGCCGGAACCAAGTCGACCTCGGTGCCTTCTGGAAGGTCGGTCGCCTCGTCCAAGACGAGACGGCCATTCTGTACTCGAGCTCTCAATCTTGTCATGTCTTCGAGGTTAGCAAGGGTCCGTCGCTCTCGCACGTGCCAAACGTCTCGGCAGCACGAACGCCGAGGGCTTATGCTCGTTTTATGCTCGGCCTCGTACCGGGATGCAACACCCTGAGTCCGGCTTCGTCCGGGATGTGCCTTGGGGCCTCCGCGCAACGCTGCGGCCCTGGCCGGGATGCGACCCCGTGAGTCCGCCCAACGACACCCTCCGTCCGGGAGCCGACACCTCGATCACCTGTCGGTCGGCGGGTTCGATTCCCGCCGCCTCCCCCACATCCCTCCCTTCGAAACGTCTCACCCGCGAGGCGGGGGAGGAGATGCGGGTGCCCCCAGCCCGGCCCCGAAGTCGCCTCGGCGATGTGGCGCTCTTCGTGCATCACCGCGGCACCGGTGGGCGTGGGGTGCCCCCGAATTCTGAGCAATCTCCAGAATCCCTCAACCTGCGGTCTGGCTCGATCCGATGGAAAGCACGAGACGCCCGAGCGTCGTTGGCTGTGCTCCGGGCGGAACGGATCGAGCTGCCAGAGGACGGGACGATGTCATCACGCCGTCGACGGATGGTGTTTCGACTCACGGCGATCGCGGTTGGAGTGCTACTGCCGCCCCTCGTCTTGGAAGTCGTGCTCAGATTCACTCCCACGATCTCGAGTCTCGAGCGACGTGCCGTCGACCGCGACAATTCGACCGCACGCGACCAGCCCGACCGCGAGTTCACCTGGCCGACGGGGTGGTTCTTTTACCTCGTGAATCGGGGCCGAATCAATGGCGCCGGCTTCGTCAACGCTCAGGAATACGTGGCAGAAACTCCGGAGCCGCTGCTCGCCATCGTCGGCGACAGCTACGTCGAGGCCCTCATGGTGCCCTACGAGGCGACGATCCAGGGCCGCCTCGCCCGAGAGCTCTCGGCTCGGGGGCGTGTCTACAGCTTCGCCATGTCGGGTGCACCCCTGAGCCAGTAATTGGGCTTTGCCGACTATGCCCGACAGAATCACCATCCAGAAGCCATGGTCTTCGTCCTCATCGCCAACGACTTCGACGAGAGCTTGATGAGCCGGGGAAGCCTACCGGGGTATCACTACTTCGATGATGGCACCGACCAACCGAGGCCATTGAAGCGAGTCGACTACGAATCGAGCTGGTTGCGAAGCCTCGCTCGGCACTCGGCACTGGCTCGTCACTTGCGACTCAACGGAACGAGAACTTGGGCCTCTTGGGCGGCCCGGCTCTCGAAGGAACAACCTCGGTTCGTCGGCAACACCTCATCGAGCGTCGAGTCCGAGCGTCTGGCCAAGTCTCAGGTCGTCGTCGACCGGTTCCTCGAGGAGCTCCCGAGGCGCACTGGATTGAGCCTGGTTCGCATCGCTCTCGTACTGGATGGATTTCGACCGAATGTCTACGACGAGTATCTCATGCGCGCGGTCCAAGGCACCTACTGGGACCGGATGCGGCGCTACGTCATCGAACGAGCGGCCGACGCCGGGATCGAGGTCTTGGACTTGCAGCCTCGCTTCGTGGAAGCCTTCGAGCGGGACGGCGATCGGTTCGACTATCACCCGTTGGATGGCCGCTGGGATGCGCACGGCCATGAGATTGCCGCCCAGGCCGTTCGCGACAGCGAGCTGCTCCGGCGAACCTTCGCCGAGGCGTCGTCCCACGTCTCACCCGATGCGCTCCGGACTGCTCCCGGTGATCCGCCCCAGCGCTGATTCGACGCCGTCTTCGCGGGCCGATTGCAGATCTCCGGTGCCTTGGCGCAACGGTCGCGCGTCACGCCGCGAGACCGACCGAAAGGGAATCGCGCGCATTCGACGGATCCCGTCCGCTCGGTCCTCGAGATTCCTTGATTCGACCGCCCCGGTTAGACTGACAGGCGGGAGACCGACCGAGAGACTTGGAGAATCGCCCGACATGGACTGGGACAGAATCCTACGAGCGGACGTGCTCGCCATCATCATGGGCTGCACTGTCGCCATCGTTGCCATCGTCGCCCACTACTGGCACCAGAATGCGAAATCGCAGTCGGAGAGCGAGCTGAAGCGCAGCATGATCGAGCGTGGCATGACGGTGGACGAGATCGAGCGCGTGATCGCGGCGAGCTCGGGCACCGATGCGAGCAGGCATCGCCTGTCCGAGGGCGATTCCAGAGCGTGAGCTCGGTCGGCAACTGACCCGACGTCTGCCTTGAAGGAGGATGCTCATGGGTACGATCGATCTCATTCGCCGGCTCTCAGCTCTCCGGACCGTCGTGCTCGCGGCAGCATTCCTGCTGGGCGGCACCGCTTTCGGACAAGAGCGCAGCGACGAAGAGTACGACACGCTGATTCACCAGCTCGAGCTGGGGATGGCTGCGCTCGAAGAGCTGGATCGCGGCGACGCGCTCGAGCTCCTGCAGCGCGTCACGAATCAGGTCCGAGAAGAGCGCGCTCGCGCGCTTCGAGATGGGCGAGGCGAAGGCGAGGAGAATGACGAGATCCGCGAGGTCCGTCGACGCCTCGGCGTGATGCGGCACGCTGTCGAGGCCTTCATGGAGGCGGGCCGGGAGAAGCAGGCCGATCTCGTCGAGCGCGCCATGCATGCTCGCGAGCTCGCAATCGCCGGTCGGCGGGACGCCGAGGCGCAAGAGATTCGCGAAGCCGCGCCGAATCGAGGACAGCTCGCCGAGCTGCTCGCCGTGGCGTCTCGCCTGCACGCCGAGTGGGGCCACCCGGATCGCGCCGACATGCTCGAGAGCCTGTCCAAGATCTACGCCGAGCAGTGGAAGCGCCGCCAACGTGCCGTTGCCGAAGGCCGTGTCACCGAAGAGCGCGCGCATCGCGGCCTCGAAGACCGTGCGGCGAGACTCGAGGTCATTCGGCTCGCCATCGCGGCCTACCGCGAGGCAGATCGGCCGGAAGTGGCCGAGATCGTCACGCAGTTCTTGCACATCGGAGAGCTCCAGCTCGAAGGAGGGAACGAGCAAGCGATCTCCGAGGCAGCGGCGAAAGCCAGCGAGATGGCGAACGCACAGTTCGGCACGCACTTCTCGATGGGCCTCGTCATCGAGCTCATGCAAGAAGCAGCCGGCTTGTATCGCGAATGGAACGTCTCCGAGCGAGCGGCCTCGTGCAACGCCCTCGCCGAGTTCTACGCCCAGCGCGAGCGGGACCGAAGCGCCGGAGGCGAGGCCGGAGAAGGGCGAGAGCGAGTGCGGGCAGAGCGTGAGATCGAGCAGAAAATGGAGGAGCTCGCGAGGGAGATCGAAGAGCTGCAAGACAGGCTACGACGACTCCGGGACCGCAAGGACTGAAAGGAGTTGACGCAGGGACGGGAGCACTCTCTCAGCACGGAGGTGGACTTCGCGAACTGAGAACTCGGCTCCGTGCAGGGCCGCTCTCTCATCGATGTTCTTTGCAGGTCTCTCTGCCCGCCGACGTCCGCCGGGACTTGACACGCGACGTGACGGCCTCCGTTCGCGTCTCTGAGTCATGGCTCGCCCGCTTGGACGTTCGAGGTCGTCGCGGCCCTCGCCAAGGCGGGCCGCGGCGGTGCTTACTCGGGCTCCATAGGAATGCGCGGGGACACGCCCGGCACCTCGATGCCTCCCCGTGGACGCCCTTCGATCAGGGGACCGTACCGTTCGGCGAACACGGGCGGCAGTGGTCGGGGATCGTGGGCCGAGAGCCAGAGTCGGAGCAGGTGGCGTTTCTGATTCGGTGTCGGCCCATCCTGATAGGCTTCCCTCGCGTGAAGGATCAGGTGATTGTGGACGAGCTGGATGTCGCCCGGCTCGAACTCGAGCTCGAGGCAAAGCTCGGGACTCTCGGCCAGGCGTTCCACGGCATCGAGCGCTTCGACCTGCTCCGTGCTGAGTCGAGGGACGTCGGGGAATCGGCGCTGCGCGGACTCGATGAAGTCGCGCGCGAAGTAGACCGACGTGTGCCCTCGCCAAGCGTGCACGATCGGGATCTCGTAGTGCGGGCCCTTGCCTTCCGGCACCTCGTTCTTGCGGTCGTAGACGAACGGACGGCGGAGCACGTCGAGGAGGTCGGGTCGCGTGGCGGCGAGCTCTTCGGCGATGGCCAAGGAAGAGCACAGGCGAGACGCGCCGCCGCGCTTCGACGGTCGAAGGCAGAGCAAGCCGACGAGGTCGCACGAGTCGACGTGGAATCGCTGGCGTGCCGCAGTCCGATAGATGCGGGTCGCGGCGTCGGACGGGTCATCGCCCAGATCGATGACGTGGCCGAGCAGGTGTCCGCGCGCGTTCTGCGGGCGGGGGGTGCCCAGGTACGACCCAAGTCCGAAGAAGGCCCGCACGGTCTCTTCTCGTGAGCATCGACCGAGGTCGAGCCCGCGCAGCACCGCGAAGCCGCGCCCGTGCACGACATCCTGGCGCACGCGCTCGAGCTCGCGGCCGAGGCTCGGCAGCCGAAACGTCCCCGACGTGATGCTCTCGATCGACTCGCCTCGCTCGGCACTGCGCGCGACCGCGGCAGCGATCTCCTCTCGGTATGCTGACGAGAGTGGAACGAGCCAACGCTCGTCGGCGCGCATCGCCGCTGCTCGCCACGCATTCGGTTCTCGAGACGACTGGGCTCGACTCATCGTGTCCTTTCACTTCCTGACCGACCCCCGGCGAGCCGGGCGAGCGTATTCGACAGCGGGGGCGATTCGGCATAGCCTGGGGCACCCGGACCCGGGGCCTTGCCATCGAAGCGCCCGTCCCGAGCTCGCGTCGACCGATCGCTGCCCGACCGCTCATCACGGAGACATCATGATTCTATGCCACGCCGGACTCACGATCCTCTCGCTCGTCTTCCCGAGTGCCACGCTGGCAGACGACTTCTCCCATCGGCTCGTCTTGGTCAGTGAGGCCTACGACAAGAACCTCGTCGCCATCCGCAACGAGTCCGGCGAGATCTTGTGGAAGCAGAGGACTCGCGGTGCCGGGCACCATGATGTGCATCTGCTGGACAATGGCAACGTCCTCCTCCAGGACGGCTGGAGTCGTCTCGTCGAGATGACGCTCGAGAAGAAGATCGTGTGGAGCTACGACGCCAGCACGATGAACGGGAACCAGGGCAAGGGTGTCGAGATCCACGCCTTCCTGCGCCTGGACGACGGCCTGACGATGATCGCCGAGAGCGGACCGGCGCGGCTGATCGAGGTCGACCGGAATGGCGACATCGAGCGCACCATCCCCTTGACGGTCGATCACCCCGACGTCCATCGCGACACTCGCCTGGTTCGACGCCGGGCCAACGGAAACTACTTGGTCTGCCATGAAGGCGACGGGAAGGTGCGGGAGTACGACAGCCAGGGCGAGGTGGTTTGGCAACACGTCGTGGGCAGCCCGGTCTACGGCGCCATCGAGCTGAAGAACGGCCACGTTCTCATCGCTTCCGGCGGTGGCAACTCGGTCCTTGAGGTCGACCGGGACGGCAAGACGATCTGGGAGATTCGGGGTGAGGTCCCGGGCACCGACATCGAGCTGAAGTGGACCACCACGCTGCGCGAGCGGGAGAACGGCAACTTCATCATCGGAAACTGCCACGCCGGCGAGAGCAATCCGCAGATGCTCGAGATCACTCGCGACAAGAAGGTCGTTTGGCAGCTTCGAGACTTCACCCACTTCGGCAACGGCCTCGCCGCGGCGGAGGTCCTCACGGAGAAACAGAGCGAGCAGGTCCGCGCCCGACTGGCGTCGATCCCACTCGCGGTGCGGGTCAACGACCGCGTCCTCCAGCCGAAGAAGTAGGACTCCGAACGCGCTTGGAAGCCGGTGCCAGCCCGCCGCGCGCTTCCCAGGAGCTCCGATCGCCGGGAGTTGGCTCTGGGACCCGAGTTGGGTAGGATAGGCGCCCATGAAGCCACCCCGAAAGATCCGTGTCGGATCGCCTGTTCGGACGGCCATTCTCGTCGCCTGCGCGCTCATGCTCGTGGGGGCCTTCTGGGCCCTCGAGGCCTCGGAGCCCGTGTCGGCGAACGCGAATGCGAGTGCGTCCGACGAGACCTTCATCGGAACACGCACCGACGATGGCATGGATTACATGACCTTCGATGTGCCGCGCACCGTCGAGGCGCCGCGCGGGGAGGCCGAGGTCTACGAGTTCCATGGTCGGCTGGAGAACCTGCCGATTCCCGAGCCGGAGTCGGGCGACAACGAGATCCTGTCGGGCATCTGCGTTCTCGGCGTCTGGAACGACCACCTCGTCAAGTCGCGCGACCAGTCGGGGCCGCCGCTGCTGGTGAAGGCCTTGGAGTTCGAAGCGCCGTACCATCCGGTGTGGCCGCTCCCCGGAGGCCCGACTCCCCGGAGGCCCGGCTCCCCGGAGGCCCGACTTCATTCAGTCGGGTGGGAGGTCGCGCGATCGTTCTACGCGTCCTGATGAAGGATCGGTCGTTCGCTGGGGCGAGACGAGCCGGCGAAAACCTCCCGCGCTTCGTTCGTCATCGCCTCGTCGAAGGACCCTCCAGCGGACTGAAGTCCGCCCTCCGGTTCGCGGCCTGGCTTCAAGTCGGGTGGTAGGTCGTCCGCCGCGAATCGGTCGATCGGGCGGCGACGCGCTGTCGATCGCGCACCCGGCTGCGATCCTCGCGCCTCGATCGAGGCGCAGTCTCGAGAGAAGGCGCTTGATGTGATCTTCGGAAGATGCTTTTGTACAGTGGGTTAAGTGCGTTCCGCCTTCGCGCGTGACGCGCGGACCTCCCTTGGGGAAACCCTCTCCCCCGTCGAGCCCTGCTGGGCGACGGGGAGCCGATTTGCACCATGAGTATTGCATCACGAGGAGCTCGAAGGCTGTGACTATGACTCGTCTCGTATTCTTGATCTGCCTTGGCTGGAGTGCAGGCAGCGCTCGAGCTCAAGAGTGTCCGGGCGATCCCGGTTATGTCCTGACGGTCGACCGGGCCCTTCCCACCGGCGCGATCGTCCATGCGACGCTCGACACTCCCGGTGCTGCCAAGGCCCTGGTCCTGTTCTCGACCGGGCCCGGACCCACCCGGAGCGTCTTCGGGGATCTCTGCGTTTCGTTTCCGCTGGAGGCGCCTCCGTTTCCAATGGACGTTCCGGCTTCGGGTCAGCAGGCCTTCGATTGCCACGTCCCCTGCGAATCGAAGTTCGTCGGTCGCAAGATGTATCTCCAGTTCGTCGCCCTGCTCAACGACTTCAGCCAGTTCGGGCGGTCGAACAGTGCCGAGGTCACCTACTTCGACGGCGGCTGCGGAGAGACCTGCCCGACGCCGGCCGACGCCGATCGCTTCGGCCAGGCGGGTGGCCACGCCGTGACCTTCGGTTGCGGCACCGAGCCGGACGTGAAGTACGTCTTCACCGGGGGCGAGGAGCGCTTCACCGAGTATGGTGACAAGACGGCGAGCCTGACGGGCCTCTTGGTCGATCCGAACGACTCGAACAACGCTTGGCGCATGAACATCGAGTTCGCCGGGCGCATCGACCCGGGCGAGCCAGTGCCCACGGGGAGCCCGAAGAAGGAGCTCGCCCCGGAAGCCTACATCGAGAACGGCGGACCGGTCGACCCCGCGACGTGGCGCTACTACTTGGTCACGGCTGGCACGCTGACCGGCGAGCGCAACAATGTCGGCTGCACGATTCAGGTCGCCCGCATGGGCCCGGCCTTCCAAGTCGGCGATGGCGCGAGTGGGAAGAACATTCGCTTCGGCGCCAGCGGTTGGCTCGATCTGATTCGGACCTGCCGCGATGGCGTGCCTGTCGCCTGCACCGGCGACATCAACATCGATCTGATCGCCTGCCCACCTCGCTGAACTCGCCCGTCCGGTGCCAGAGCTTCGATCCGTCGGGCTCGGGCACCGGTGCGGTGCCTAACCACCCAGCTCGAGCGACTTCAAGATCGTCTCTTCGACTGACGTCCGCTTGTCGCCTGCGCAGCAGAACACGAAGGCGTAGGTGAGACCTCGATGCCGCAGCAGGTAGACGCTCATGTGAGCGGTGCTGCCGTAGTCGAAGAACCAGACGTCCCTCACCAGGGAGCGCGGGCGGCCCGCCCGCTTGGACGTCGCCTAAGAATCGCGGTCGTCCCGGCGGCTCCGTTGATCTTCTTTCCTGGGGCCGCGGTCGGCCCGCCCGCTTGGACGTATCAGGGCGAGGGGCGTCTCGTCGTCATGGCGTCCGGTGTTGTCGGTGTCCCGGACACCCCAGGCTGCGTCCGGGCTTCGCCCTCGCTCTTCGCCGTGGAGCCTCGGAGCGCGTTCTGTTAGAAAACGCTGACTTCAACCCGGACCGCGTTCTGACCGCCGAGGAAACCATGACCCAGTCGCCGCCCATCATCTACACCTGGACCGACGAAGCTCCGGCCCTCGCCACCTACTCCTTTCTGCCGATCGTCCGCGCGTTCGCCGGGGCGACCGGTGTCCCGATCGAAACGCGCGACATCTCGTTGGCAGGCCGGCTCCTGGCGGCTTTTCCAGAGCGTCTGAGCCCGGATCAACGGGGAGTCGATGGCCTCGCCGACCTGGGGAAGCTGGTTAAGACGCCCGAAGCGAATATCATCAAGCTGCCCAACATCAGCGCCTCGATTCCGCAGATGAAGGCCGCGATCACCGAGCTCCAGGCCAAGGGATACGCGCTGCCCGACTACCCCGACGAGCCGAAGAATGACGAGGAGCGGGAGACTCGGGCGCGCTACGACAAGATCAAGGGCAGCGCCGTCAATCCGGTGCTGCGCGAGGGCAACTCGGACCGCCGCGCGCCCAAGGCCGTCAAGGAGTACGCCCGCGCGAACCCGCATCGCATGGGAAAGTGGTCTCCGAATTCGAAGACGCATGTCGCGACGATGAGCGCCGGCGACTTCTGCCACAACGAGCTGTCGGTGACGGTCGATTCGCCGACGACGGTGCGCATCGAGCACGTGGCTTCCGATGGCAAGACGACGGTCCTCAAAGACGGCATCGACCTGTTGGCGGGCGAGGTCATCGACTCGACGCGGATGAGCAAGCGGGCGCTGGTCGAGTTCCTGAAGGCGCAGATCGCGGATGCCAAGAAGCAAGGCGTGCTCTTCTCGTTGCACATGAAGGCTACGATGATGAAGGTCTCGGACCCGATCATCTTCGGCCATGCCGTTCGGGTCTTCTTCTCGAGCGTATTCGAGAAGCATGCCGCGGTTCTCGAGCGGTTGGGCGTCGACGTCAACAACGGCTTCGGCGACCTGCTCGGGAAGATCGAGACCCTTTCGGAAGGGGACCGAAAGGCCATCGAGGCGGACATCGAGGCCGCCTATGCCGCCGGTCCCGCGCTCGCGATGGTGAACTCTGACAAGGGCATCACGAACCTGCACGTGCCGAGCGACATCATCATCGACGCCTCGATGCCACCGATGATTCGGGACTCGGGCGGCATGTGGAACCCCGACGGCAAGCTCCAGGACTGCAAGGCGGTCATCCCCGACAGCAGCTACGCCGGCGTCTATCAGGCCGTCATCGACGACTGCAAGCAGCACGGCGCTTACGATCCGGCCACGATGGGCAGCGTGCCGAACGTCGGTCTGATGGCACAGAAGGCCGAGGAGTACGGCTCCCACGACAAGACCTTCGAGATCGCGGCCAAGGGCGTCGTGCGCGTCGTCGATGCCGCGGGCAAGGTGCTGATGGAGCACACCGTCGAGCCGGGCGACATCTGGCGAGCGTGTCAGGTGAAGGACGCCGCGGTGCGTGATTGGGTCAAGCTGGCCGTGACGCGCGCTCGTGCCACCGGTGACCCGGCCGTCTTCTGGCTGGACGCCGATCGCGCTCACGACGCGCAGCTCATCGCCAAGGTCGAGACCTATCTGGGCGACCACGAGACCGACGGCCTCGAGATCAAGATCCTCTCGCCCGTCGAGGCCACTCGCTTCTCACTCGAGCGCATCCGCCAGAAGCTGGACACCATCTCGGTCACCGGCAACGTGCTGCGCGACTACCTGACGGACCTCTTCCCGATCCTCGAGATCGGCACCAGCGCCAAGATGCTCTCGATCGTGCCATTGATGAACGGCGGCGGTCTCTTCGAAACGGGAGCCGGCGGCTCGGCGCCCAAGCACGTGCAGCAGTTCAGGGCCGAGGGACACCTGCGTTGGGACTCGCTCGGCGAGTTCATGGCGCTGGCGGCCTCGCTCGATCATCTCGGTGAGCACTTCGACAACGCGGCGGCGAAGCTCCTCGGCGAGACGCTCGACGACGCGACTGCGCAGCTCTTGCTGAACAACAAGGCACCGTCGCGCAAGGTCAACGAGCTGGACAACCGCGGCAGTCATTTCTATCTGGCGCTGTACTGGGCTCAGGCGTTGGCGGGACAAGATCGCGACGCCAAGCTCGCGGCGGACTTCGCGCCCATCGCGAAGTCGCTGGCCGAAAGTGAGGCGAAGATCGTCGAGGAGTTGAACGGCGCACAAGGCTCACCGCAAGACATCGGCGGCTACTACCGGCCCGATCCCGAGCGGACCGCGAAGGCCATGCGACCCTCGCCCACGCTCAACAAGATCATCGAAGCGATCTGAGTACCGGAGGCCAGGCAGCACCGGAGGCCAGGCTTCAGCCTGGTGGAAGAGCGTCCTCCTCCAGTCGGTCCGGGCGAATGAGCCGAAGGTTTACCGAGGCGCGTGGAGGTATCCACGATCGGTCGACCCTGCGGTGGGAGTCTGACCGTCCAGCGGGCTGACGCCCGCCCTCCGCTGCGGTCCGCAGGTCTGCCGAGGCGCGTGGAGGAATCCACGATGCGGCCCGGGTGTGGTGACTCCGCGACCCGAATACCTTAGGGTGGGCGTTCCGAATGCGCCCGGCAGCCGGCGACTCGAGTGGTGGCTCATCGTGGAGAAGCGGACCATGCGACGATGCCCAGAGATCCTTCTCGTCGGGGCGTTCCTGTTCTGCCTGAGTGGGGCAATGCGAGCCCAAAAGGCTTCGGAGGAGCAGCCGAGTCACGTCCTCACCGACGGTGACACCGTGACGATTCCGTTCGAGCTGGGGCCCTCCGACATCTTCTTGAAGGCGCGAGTCAACGGCGTGGAGCTTCGACTGGTGCTCGACAACGGCGTGCTCTGGGACTCGCTGCTGCTCTACGGTCGCCCCAAGCTCGACGGGCTGGAGCTCGAGATGGACGGAGCCACGCAGATCGGCCAAGCGGGTGACGCGAACGCGACCGAGGCCAACACGGCCTCGGGGATTACGGTGGAGCTGCCGGGCGTGGAGCTCCGGAACCAATCGGCCGTCGTGACGCCACCCGACTCGCGCTTCAGCCAGCTCTTCGTCGGACACGACGGCATCATCAGTGGCTCCTTGTTCAGCCACTACATCGTCGCGATCGACTTCGACGAGCGGAAGATCCGACTCACGGCCCCGGAGGCGTTCGACCGCGAAGAGGCCGGCGAGGCTCTGACGATGTCCCCTTCCGGGCGGGGCAGCATGGGCGTTCCTTGCACGCTGCTGCTTCCCGGCGGCAAGCACGTGACCCTCCATCCGGCGCTCGATCTGGGCGGCGTTCAGCCACTGCTGCTGTACCTCGAGAATCGCCCGGACATCCCCGTGCCCGATTCGGCTCGAGCGGGCGACGTAGCGATCGGAGAGCGCGGTTTCCTCGGTCCGATCCCCGAGCTTCGGATCGGCTCCCACACACTGAAGAACGTGACGACGGGTTTTACGAAGCACCCGGCTCTGATGGGTCCCACCTGCGATGGGCTGCTCGGCCTGCCCCTCCTCGCGCGCTTCAATTTGACCTTCGACTACGGATCCAAGCAGGTCTACCTGAAGCCGAATCGACGCTTCCACGATGCCTTCGAGCCACCACGGCGGCGTTGAAGGTCGGGTCTCACGCAGGGGCGCGTCGGTAGGTCCGAGCGTGTGTGCGGCCCGCGTCGCAGGAACGAGCGAACGGTTCGAAACAGCTCGAGAGATCTCCCCGGACCAAGACCGAGTGGCTCGATCCGGGGAGCGTCGGGCGCGTTCTCAGAAGAGGTCGAGTCGGATTCCGCGGGTGGCGGAGAACCCGCCGACGGCGGCGGCATCGGCTACGAACCATTGCGCGAAGACGGCTTGTCCCGTCAGCTGAGGAAGATTCGGGATGGGCTGGATGACGGTGCCGTAGCCCTGTCCGGCTCCACTTCCCGACAGCGTCCGCGAGTAGAAGATCGGCGGGGGCGTGAGCGCCAGGTTGACGGGAATTCCGCGAAACTCCTGCCCGGGCAAACCGGCGTGCGCCGAGACGGCCAGAAGAGCCGGGGAGCCTCCCAGCGCTCCGTGAACGCCGAGCTTGAAGTCGGCGTTCGACAGGTTGGGGGGCGAGGTCGCGATCGGCTCCGGTGAGAATCCGCCTGCTCCCGGATGCGCTTGAGGTCCGAAGAGGGTGGGGTTGTCGACGCCGGACTCGGAGTACAAGGTCGGTCGATCGAATGGCGGCGTGCCGGCGGCGACGCGCGAATCGGTCAGGCCGTTCTGCAGGAAGTTGACGAGATCGTTGATCTGCTGGGGGCTGAGGCCGAGGGGATCGATCTGGGGATCCTGGTTCTGTCGAAAGTCTCCGCCACGGTTGTAGAACTCGACGACCTCGCGAAGGGTTTGAGCCGTGCCGGTATGGAAGAAGGCGTCTTTGGCGGCGACGTTTCGGAGAGACGGCGTCTTGAAGCGGCCGCGATCTTGGTTGTTGCCGGTCACGCCAAAGCGACCCAGGTCCTCTTGAAGTGGCCTCAGGCCGATGTTGTGGAACTGCCCATCCGAGAACAGCGGGCCACCGTGGCATCGTCGGCAGTTGGCGCGACCATCGAAGAGCTGCAGACCCCGGCGTTGGCTCTGATTCAGGGCGTTCTGGTTGCCTTGGACGAAGGCATCCCAGGGTGTCTGGTTCGGGATGATCGTCCGCTCATAGGTCGCGATGGCGAAGGCGATCCGCTCAGCCGTGATCTGAGGATCGCCGAATGCCGCTTGAAAGAGACCCGGATAGCCGGGATTGGCAGCGATCGACTGAGCGACGTCGTTAGGAAGATTGCTCGCCAGCCGGAGAGGTGCGGCCGTCTGAAGCTTGGCGATGATCTGCGTCCAGTCCCGATTCTCGTGCGCCATCTCCGCATCGCTGAGCGGAGGCCCGACGGACTGGCTCTCGAGGGCTCCCCGGTTGAGGATGCTCACCGTACCGGTTTGAGGATCGAGAAAGCGGCTGCTGGCGCGGCCATCCCAGAAGAGCTCGTTGAAGTATGCCGCGGTCAGGAAGCTCGGACTGTAACGTGACGTGACCTGGGGCTGGAAGCCGAAAGCCGAATGGGGGCGGTACGCTGCCTGAGCATCGGAGAGCACCACGCCCGGCGATCCGACCGTGTCGTCGGCCGTGTTGAAGATCCCGTCACTCCCGGGGTGAGCCGCGTTGCGTGGGTCGCTGCCGCCCGCTTCGAAAGCGTGGCAGGTGGCGCAGGCCATCGTGTTGTCGCTCGATACCTGCTCCTCGTAGAACAAGATCTTTCCGAGAACGGCTTTGGTCGGCGTGACGGGGTTCTCGAACGGCACCGGTGGCGGCGGCAGCTGCGCGTCCGCTCTTCCGCCGAGCAACAGGACGAGCAGGGGGCTGAGAACGACGACGAGTCTCCCGAGCATTTCTTGTCTCCTCGTGTGGTCCGAAGGCCGAGCCGGCCGGCGCAGGACCGGATCCAGCGTTGCGAAGGTGGATTCCGGAGCCCAGCATGTCAATCGGGACATGATGAGAAGATGACAGCAGCGCTTCTTTGCTCGATCTTGGGCCGAGAGGACCATCTCGACGTCGCGACGAAGCGGTCATCTTCCCATCATGTGGGTCGCCCTAGAATCGTCGCCTCCTGCCCCTCGGACACAGAAACTCCACCCATGCGCGTTCTGCTCGTCGAAGACTCCAAGTCACTCCGGGACTCCGTCACCGCGGCGCTGCAAGAGTCCGGCTACGCCGTCGACTCGGTCGGAGATGGTGAAGAGGGGCTTTGGCTCGCCCAGTCAAACGACTACGACGTCATCATCCTGGACATCCTGCTGCCGGGTCTGCTGGGGACGGCGGTTCTGGAGCGTCTCCGCTCCAACGGGAACCAGACGCAGGTGATCTTCCTGACCGCCAAGGACACCGTCGAAGACCGCGTGCGGGGGCTGCGATCGGGCGCCGATGACTACCTGATCAAGCCCTTCGCCTTGGAAGAGCTCCTGGCCCGGGTCCAAGCCCTGTGCCGTCGCGCGTATGGCCAGCGAAGCACGACGATTCGTGTGGGAGATCTCGAGCTGGACACGGCGGCTCGGCGAGCGACGCGGGCGGAAGGGGCCCTCGAATTGACCGCGCGCGAGTATGCCCTGCTCGAGTACCTAATGGTGCGCGCCGGCACGGTCGTCTCGCGCACCGAGATCGAGGCGCACATCTACGATGAGCGAGCGAATCCGATGAGCAACGTCGTCGACTCGGCAATCTACTCCCTTCGCAAGAAGCTCGCCGGTGCGGATGGACTCGCTCCGCTCATTCACACCCAACGTGGGCAAGGCTACGTTCTCGAAGAGAGAAGGCCCTGAGTTGAGATCGATTCGACGAAAGCTGGTCGTCTCGCTGGTGGTCTGGCTCGGTCTGCTTTGGATCGTCGCGGGAGCGACCGTCTATCTCTCCGTCCGACAGGGGCTGATCGCGACCCTGGATGGAGAGCTGACGAGCAGCGCCTCAGCCATCCAGGCGCGGCTGCGAACCAGCCCACACGGACCTCGGCCCGGCGATGATTCTACAGAGCCCTTCGATCTGCCGAGCGGTTCCTTCTTCCAAGCTTGGCGGGCCGAGGAGGACGAGCCTCTGCAGCAATCGGCCAGCTTGGGCGATCGGACCCTCCCCCGGCCTGCCGACCTGGATGCTCGCCCGACATTCTGGGATCACGAGCTTCCGGGAGGAGAGCGGGTCCGAGTGCTGGGCATGCGAGTAATGCTTCTCGAGGAGCCGCCGGACCCCCTGGGCCGGAACCGGGGGAGGGGGCCGGGAGCCGACCACCGGCCGCCACGACGTCCGCCGCCTCCCCGGCCGCGAAGGATGAGCTCACCGGTCTCGGCGGACATCGTGGTGGCGAGTCCACGGGAAGAGCTGGATCAGACCTTGGCTCTCGTGCTCGGAGGCATCGCCGCGGTCGGCAGCCTGGGAGCCCTGATCGCGGCCTTCATCGTCGTCTTGGCACTCCGTCACGGACTGAAGCCACTTCAAGACGTCGCCGGCCGCGTCAGCTCCATCGATGAAAAGTCCCTCGGCTGGCGATTCGCGACCGAAGGGATGCCGATCGAGATGCTGCCGATTTGCGAGTGCCTCAACGATCTCCTCGCTCGCCTCGAGCAAAGCTTCGAGCGAGAGCGTCGCTTCAGCTCCGACCTGGCGCACGAGCTGCGCACACCCGTCGCCGAGCTCAAGGCGTTGGCGGAGGTGGCGGTCCGCTGGCCGCATCGAGCGTCGCCTCGAGACTACGAGCAAGTCTTGGCCATCAGCGAGCGCATGCAGAGTCTTCTCGAGAGCCTGCTGGCGCTCGCCCGTTGGGAGGCGGGCTCGCAGGGGAGCGTTCGAGAAGAAGTGGTCGTCTCGCAGATCGTCGAAGAGGCGTGGAAACCATTCGCCGAGAGAGCCGGCGAGAAGCGACTGGTCGTCGAGTGGCGAATCCGGAGCGAAGCCGTTCTCACCACCAACCCGAGGATGCTCGACCTCATCCTTCAGAACCTCTTTTCGAACGCCGTCGAGTACACGCCGGAAGGAGGCGTCGTTCGGATCGAGGCGGGGCACGGCCCGAGCGGACTCTTCGAGCTCTCGATCTCCAACTCGACGGTCGACCTCTCGCCGGACGTCGTACCCCATTTGTTCGAACGGTTCTGGCGCTTGGACCTTGCCCGCACGGATTCGGCCCACATTGGCATCGGTCTGTCCCTCGCCCGAGCCTGCGCCGAGGCTGTCTCACTCGAGCTCACCGCCTCCCTCGACGGCGAGCTCCTGAGCTTTTCGCTGCGGGCGACTGAGGCCTGACTTCAAAGGCCTTCGCAGCTTCCGGCTGCTCCGGGCTTCGGTCGATAGATCGGGACGGGCACCTCTTCGCCGCGGACGGAGAAGCGAAGCTCTCGCTCCGCATCGTCCTCCAAGATCCGAACCGTCACGAACGGCTCGCCGGTTCCCTCCGAGAACTGGAAGGACGTGCAACGTTGGCCATCACGGAGGCCCGCTTCGAAGGCATGCGAATCGGGGCGTACGCCGCTCACGAGGCCCGTGTCGCGGATGGCGTGGGTGTCGAAGCCCGGATCGACGGTGAACACTGCGCCTCGCTCGCCCGACAGACACGGCTCGAAGAGATCGAGCGGAAGCTCGAGCGGAGCACCGTCGAGCAGGATGGCTCGGAGGCGTTCGCAGATTGCCGGGCTCGTGAGCGATTCGATGCGGGCCAGGAGACCGGGCGTGCTGACGCGGGAGCCCTCGGACCGGGCTTCAGTGGCGAGCGCGCGCATCAGGTCGTCGAGGGAGCGCTCGCCGCTCGAGCTCTGGCGGAGCTCGTGATCGATGAGTGAGGCGACCAGATCACCGCGCAGGTAGGCCATGCGGTGGGTGGACTCGTCTTCCCAGAGATGCTCGCCCAGGAACTGATTGGAGCGGGTCTTGGCTGGCGAGAGTGCGTGCTCTCGGATCGTGGCATTCAAGATCTTGGCGTAGGTCTCGAGGTCGACCCGGCCCGCTCGCCAAAGGAGCCGACGCGCGTAGAAGTCCGTGAATCCTTCCGAGAACCAGGCCGCATACTCGACGGGCTCCTCGCGAAGGATGAGCAGGCCGTTCCAGTGGTGGAACATCTCGTGGGCCAACAGGTGATCGATGCCGCGACCGGGGCGGCCCTCCTCGCCCAAGGACATGCCGTCCTTGACGAAGACTGCGAAGGACTGCGTGAGCCCCATGCCGCTGCGCGTGCTTCGATTCCACGCGGGCAGCCCGACCGGCGTGAGGCTCACCAGGAACCAAGGCAGGGAGTCGTCGGCGAAGAAGGCTCGCTGCTCGTCGACGATCGCCCGGGCCAGCTCGACGAACTCCTCGTCTTCGAAGGGCCAGCGGTCGCCTTCGATGGCCACGACGAGTCGTTGCTCGCGGATCTCGCGATGGTGCAAGCGCAGCTTCTCGCCGGCGACCCAGACCGTCCCGCCGAGCTCGGCCGGGGAGGCCGTGAACTGCACGTCTCCGATGCCGAACGAAGAGACCGTCGTCCAGCCGGCCGCCTCGAAGCCCTTCCAGTCGACGGCGACGGTGAGCGGATCCCAGTCCCCGAGGTGTCCGGGCCGCAGCAGGGCCAAGGATCCACTCAGGTGCACGCGATGAGATTCGATGAGCGGTCGAACGAAGTCGGACGGATCTGCGCTCACGCGGTTCGAGTTCAGCAAGAACGAGTACGAGCACTCGATGCGAGCTCGAGGCGCATGCTCGAGCGTCCAGCGGTTCGGCGCTTCCCGAACGGGCTTGCCTGTGACGTGAGCGCTCGACGCGTTCGGTGGCCACCATCTCATCGCGACGTCGACGAGATCGGCACCGCCGGCGGCACCCGCGACGCTCTCTGCGACCATGAATGTGGTGTGCGTCGAGTCGTTCGCCCGATACCGGAGCCGAATCCGGATCCCCGAATGCTCGTCGCTGCCTGGGGTCGCCGGCAGGAGCGCGATCCGGTAGTGCAGGACGGGCTCCTCGATGGACGGTCCGAGGCTCCACAGAAAGAAGGCGGCCCATATCCACACGATGCGATCTCCTCACGAGGACGGAAGCTCGGGGTCGGAACGACAGTCTAGACGCTGGAGACCCGAGATTCGTTGAGGGGTGCCGACCGATGTCGTTATGGTGGCAGGGACGTGAACGTGCGAGCTGGGATCGGAGCGGCGTTGAGCGCCGCTGCCTGACAATTGGAGACGAGAAGATGTCGAAGCTCACCCGAGTCTTGTGGGTCGCTCTCCTGGGCGCCATCGTGCAGCTCGCACCGCTCGAGTCACAAGACGCGGCGCCGGCGTCCACCGACCGCGAACCGTTGGTCGTCTTCCTGGTGCGTCACGCCGAGAAGACCGACGCCGGCCGCGACCCGAAGCTTTCGGAAGCGGGGCAACATCGAGCAGCGACCTTGGCACAGGCGCTGCGCAGCGCTGCGATCGAAGCCATCCACAGCTCCGACACCCTCCGAACCCGCAGCACGGCGAAACCGGTCGCCGAGAAGATCGATCGCGAGGTCGAGCTCTACGATCCCCGCGACCTGAACGCACTCGCGAGCCAGCTCCGCAAGAGCGGCGGGCGTCATCTGGTCGTCGGCCACAGCAATACCACGCCGGCGTTGGTGAAGCTGCTGGGCGGCGAGCCGGGCTCGGCCATCGAGGAGAAAGGCGAGTACGACCGACTCTACATCGTGACGATCCTTGAGGGCGCCACGAGTACCGTGATGATGCGCTACGGAGCGCCTTTCACCCCCAGTGGGAGCAAGTGAACGCTCTCTCATCTTCGTCGTGTTGACCTTCGGGCTCCTGGCCATTCGCCGGCTGGACCAGAAGCGGGACGAAGGCGAGGGCGAGGAGACGGATCGAGGCCGAGCGCATACCGGGCACCTCATCGATGGTTGGGGTGAGGGTGGAGAGCCCTGAGCCGACGGAAACCTCGGTCGCTCGGCCACGCCTGGGGTCGAGCTCAGTTCTCGGGCAAGACGAGCGGCGGCAGCTTCATCTTCTCGATCTCGGAGAGATCGAGCCCCTTCACGGATCCCGCTTCGAGAAAGGCACGATCGAGTCGCACGACGGGCTGGCCGAAGACGCCGTGGGCACCGGGGACGACCACGTGCAGGCTGTTCGGAAGATGGCCGGCCGCTTCGGCGCCCCAGAGCGACGACGTCGACGGATCGTGCGTGCCGGAGAAGAGGAGAACCGGCACATCGACGCTCACCGGCTCGTCGAACCCTTCGGGCGTTTTCCCGCGAGGCCAAATGGCACCGACTGCCATCTGATTGCGAATGCGGACCTCGCCCAGGAACGTGCCGCGGCACGCTTCTTCGATCTCATCGGCGTCGATGCGAGAGATGTCCTCCGTATTGACGACGCACATCAGGGTGCCGAAGGCGAGCGCGCTGCGCACGCTGCGAAAATGGGTGAGCCCGGTCTCGGCGATCTCGCGGTAGTCGCCGGCGTGCGCCTTCATCAGAAGCCGTGGGAGCTCGCGATTCGTCTGGACCGTGTACAGCAGCACTCGCACCGATTCCGCGAAAGAGCTTCGATCGAGGGTGACCGTCACGTCTTCCCGAGTCTTCGGGTGCGAGACCGTGACCTCCACCGCCTCCTTGGCCAAACGAGCCAGCGTCTCCTGAAACTTGGTCTCGATGTCGGGAAAGGCGGCGCGGTTGGCGGCGGTCGAGCGGCACTCTTCGAAGATCTGGTCGAGGACCACTTGAGCGCTGCGAGCGTGGGGGAGCGGGTTGCGGTAGGAGATCGGTTGGATCGCCTGCAGGCTCGCGCAGCGAATGCGCTCGGGATGGCGCCGCAGGTACACCAGGGCCGAGCGAGTGCCGTAGGAGCCGCCGCGCAGGTTGATCTTCTCGTAGCCGAGTGCCTCCCGGATCTCGTCGAAGTCGTCGATCGCGTTGTGGGTCGTGTACTGCGTGAGCTCGGCGATCTGCTGGAGCGCTGGCAAGGCGGCCTGGTAGACGTCGGGCCGGAACATCGACTCGAAGTAGCTCTGAATATCGTCGTCGCTGCCGAGCTGCTTCACGTGGAGCGGATTGGAGGAGCCGGTGCCTCGCTGATCGATCAGGACGATGTCCCGTCGCTCGCGCATCCAGCTGCGGAGGTTTCTCCGAAACAGCGCGGTCGCGGGCGCCCCCGGTCCTCCGTGAAGGATGAAGACCGGATCGGGTGCCGGATTCTCGCCCCGTGCCGGCAAGACCGCGAAGCCGATCTTGATCTCTCGTCCCGTGCGCGTCTCGCGATTCTCGAAGACGCGGTAGTAGCCCTGTACGAATCGCGTGTTGGTGCGTTCGTGTGTGGCGGGAAAGAGCTCGAGCCGCGGGTTCTTTTCGGCGATGGAGAGCAGGCGATCGCAGATCTTCTGTTGGTTGCCCGCAATCGCGTCGCGCGCGGCGTCTTGCGCGTTCGAAGATGCGGAGGCGTCCTCTTGCGTGGCCGCACCGCTCGACGCGCTCGAGAGCAAGCCGAAGAGGAGGGAGGAGAGCAGTAAGGCGAGAAGCGCCGGACGAGACGCGAGGTCGAGCCGCTTCTTGGTTTGGGACGCGAGACCATCCGGAGACAACGTTGAGTGGCTGTGGACTCGCATCGGGGATCTCTCTTCCGAGCCGGCAAGGGGAAGGCACCACAGCGGACATCGTAGGAAGATGCCCCGAGGACGACAAGCGATCCCAGTCAGCCACCCCCTGGGACCGCGGGCTCTCGTCCGATGCGTCCGCTTCGCCATGACGACGTGGGCAAGTGCGTGAGACGTGGTCAGCTCCGCTGCGCGGCCGCACTCGGGTCACTTTCGTGGGCGTCTTCCCTGGGACCGCGGGCGGCCCGCCCGCTCCGGTTCGCCTCTCGTGTCTCTCGTCAATCGGCCTTCAATCCCACCAGTCGAGGCGACTGCGTGGAGCACTCGTGCGACGATCTCGACGTTCGAGAGTCGCGCGCCCCGATCATCGAGGCAGCGGCCTCGGAGCTCTCGAGGGCCGGTGTCGTCGAGCGGCGGTTTTGGAGGGGAAACCATGGAGAGCCCGACGAGTCCGGAGGCAGGCACGAGAGCGGGCTGCTCGACGGTACTCCGCCCTCCGCAGGCGGGGCCCGGCTGGGACCGTGGATCGGTGTGCGCGTCGAAAGGTCGCCTGGCAATCCGTTGGGCGGGGACTTAGGGTGAGTGGACGGAGTCGGGGCAACGAATCAGAGTTCCTTCGTTCGACGCCTCCCCAAGACACGACATCACGACACACCATTCGGGAGGCTCTCATGGCATCCGCATCGACCGTTTTCACGTTGGGCGTCGGCTGCCTGCTCGGGCTCGCCTCGGTCTCGTGGCCCCAACCGACGACGCGCGTCAGCGTCGACTCGTCGGGCGCCGAGGGGGCTCGAAATGACGCCAGCTTCGAAGCGGCGATCTCGTCCGACGGCAGCGTGGTCGCGTTTCAATGCGACGCCCAGCTCGTGGCGGGAGATACGGGAGGACATCGAGACATCTATGTCCACGAGCGACTCACTCGCACGACGACGCGAGTCAGCGTGGACAGTGCCGGTGTTCAGGCCAATGGGCAGAGCGTCTCGCCGGCGCTCTCGGAGGACGGCCGCTTCGTCGTATTTGCGAGCGTTGCCACGAATCTCGTGGCCGGAGACACCAACAGCCGCCAGGACATCTTCGTGCGTGACCGCCTGAACGGCACGACCCGTCGAGTCAGTATCAGCTCCTCAGGTACACAGGGGAACGGGTCTTGCACAGATCCGGCGATCTCTGCGGACGGTCGCTTCGTCGGCTTTGCGAGTGCCGCCACGAACCTGGACGGTCTCGATGGCAATGGACAGCCCGACGTCTTCGTCCATGATCTTCTGGCAGGCACGACGAAGCTCGTGAGCCGTGGCATGACGGGGGCCCCGGCAGGCGGTGGCAGCGCGGCACCGGCACTCTCGTTCGATGGTCGGTTCACCGCTTTCGTGAGTACAGCAGACGACATCGTCCCCGGGGATACGGGCTTCCGTGGGGACATCTTCGTGCACGATCGCGACACGGGACTCTTCACCCGAGTCAGCGTCGACTCGGCGGGCTTGCAGGGAGATGGCCATAGCTCCGGTCCGTCGATCTCTTGGGACGGGCAATGCGTGGTGTTTCACAGCATCTCCTCCAACCTGGATCCGGTCGACACGAACGGTGCGACGGACGTCTTTCTCCATGATCGAGGGACGGCATCTACGAGCCTTGTCAGTCGGAGCTCCTCCGGAGCTGCCGGCAATGGACACAGTTCTACCGGGTCGGTCTCTGCGGACGGGCGCTGGGTCGCCTTCCAAAGTGCGGCCACGAACTTCGATCCGAGCGACACGAATACCTTCCGAGACATCTACCTCCGCGACCGGCTGACGAGCACGACCACGCGGCTCAGCGTGGACTTGTTCGGTGCGGGAGGAAAGCTCGGTGGTGAGAGGGCGGGCATCTCCGCCAACGGGAGACTCGTCTCCTTCGACAGCCTGGGTGACGATCTCGTTGCGAGCGACGGCAACGACGCCCATGACGTCTTCGTGCGCGATCGCATTGCCCTGTCATTCAACGGCACACCTCAGTCGGGGCAGTCGGTCAACTTCTCGGTGTCCACGGCTTTCGGTGAAGAGACCTTCCTTGCCATGACCCTGTTGTCGGCCTCGGGCACCGCGGGATTCTCGCTGCCGAACGATGGACGAGTCGTGCCCTTGACCTGGGACGCCGTCACGAGCTTTGGGTTGCTGTTCCCGTTCCTCTTGTCGGCGACGATCGATGCGACGGGCGCGGCCACCATGCCGACGTTCCCGTTTCCGTCGGCTCCGGTGGGGCTCACGATCTCATCGGCGGCCGTGACCATCGACCTGTCTCGGGGAGTCTTCGGCTCGGTGACGGGCCCGACCGCGTTCGTGACTCAGTGAGGCACCGTCTCAATCGGAACCCCAGGACCGCAGTCCAAGGGCCCCTCGACCGGTCGTTGGGCGTTCTCGAAGGTGAAGCTCCAGTGGAGCCCCATGGCGATCAGCACCGCCACGTGCCAGAGCTCGTGGTAGCCGAAGATTCCCGGCCAGATCACGGGCCATTCGAGGCGGAGTAGGACGGCCCCGATCGAGTACACGCCGCCTCCGAGGAGGAGATGCCCAACCCGAGCCGTTCCCAGGCGGCGCCAGACGACGATGCCCGATACTCCCGCGATCCAGCCCATGAGCAGGTAGATGCCCGTTCCGAGCGCGCTCGAAAGCGAATGGTAGAAGACGTTGAAGAACGTGATTCCGGTGGCGGCGAGCAGCCACATGAAACCGAGCACGATCCAGCGAGGTCGGCCGCGGAAGAATAAACCTTGCACCGGTGTGTGGGTGCCGGCGATGAGCGTGAAGATCGCGGCCAAGTCGAGGCGTCCCAGGACGGCTCGCCCCGTCGAGCCCTCTTCCAGCATGTGATACACGCCGCTCATCGAGAGCAGCAAGATGCTCGTGGTCGCGAAGGTCCCGAGGAACAGCAGCCGCAGCGCACTCCCGCGGCCACGTCGAAGGAGGCGTACCGACAAGAGCGCAAATACGAGCGCACCCAGCAAGTGGCTGAATGCGCTGAACGGTTCCTGAAACCCGGGCAGTGAGGTGATCGGCTCAGCCAGCGTGATGGGTCATCCCTCCCGGATCACTCGTTCAGAGAAGCGTCTACCGCCCCGGCGGATCACTTGCCCTTTCGGGTGTAGACCGTCTCGACGGCCTTTCCCTCCTGACCGTCGGGCATGATGTTGTAGGCCGTGATGGTGAGGTGATCCGCATCGACGATTTCGAACTCGGTGCGCCAGCCCCAATACTCATGCTCCGGTGCCATCCGATAGCGTCCCTTCACCGAGAATCCCTTGGCGGTCGGCTCGCCTTCGGAGAACAAGATGCCGGTGCTCATGTGGAAGTCATCGAACCACCCCACCTGGAACTTCTTCTCGATGCCATCGAAGGCGATGGTCTCTTCGCCGACGCGCGGCTTGCCCTTCATCGATCCCGTGTAGGAGTGGCGCACGAATCGGTCTCCGAGCACGGCTTTGAACTCGCCCTGAACCTTCGACTCGTCGGCGAGCTTGCCGGGCTGGAACCACGTGCGGCAGGTGCCTTCCCAGCTGCCGACCAGAGACTTCAGGATGTTCATCGAATGGGCCTTTCCGAGCTCGATGCGGCCGTCGTCTTGACCGCTGGAGAATGTCTGACCGAACAGGAGGAGGAGTCCGACGAGGGGGGACGTCCACTTGCGAAACATCCGGAGGCTCCTTGGTTGAAGACGGGCGCTGGCGGCGAGGCGAGCCCGGTCCCAGGGTCTGACGGCGGCCCTAGGGTAATCGTGCAGCGGGCCCGATCGCAAGACCGCTTCGCTCCGCCGATCTCTCGGAGCCGGGGGGCGTTTCCCGGCGCCGCATCTCCGCAATCCGAGTCAGGCCGGCGTCGACCCTCGGGGCGCTTCGGGAGCCGGTGGCAGATGTGTCCGGATCTTCGCGAGCAGTGAGCTCCACCGAATGGGCTTCGATTCATGGTCGTCGCAGCCCAGGTCGAGGCACCTCTGTCGATCCTCCTCCAAGGCGTTGGCCGAGAGGGCGATGATCGGTCCCGTGTAGCCGTGCTGCCGGAGCTCGCTCGTTGCCGCGTACCCGTCGAGGACCGGCATCTGCAGATCGATCAAGATGATGTCGTCGGGCGCGTTCTCCTGCCAGGCCTTCAGGGCACGGCCGACCGACGATGACCGAGGGCGACATCGCCTCAGCGACCGTCCTTCAGGTCGCTCTTCGGTGGCACAGCCACCTCCTGGATCGCGACGCGTTCCAGGGTCGGCGGCATGAAGGGCCCGAACCGATGGCCGCGAATGGGGATGTCGAAAGGAACCGGGGGCACCGGCTCGATGACCAGCCAACCCTCGGCGTCCGTCATGAGGTCCGTCCAGATGAGGTCGCAGCTCGACTGACAGGGAAGGAGTCCCAGGGGCGTCTTCCCATCCAGCTCGAGGAATCGGATCTTGAACGCGCGATGCTCGAAGCGGAACAGGTGGTCGGCTTGCGCACCAGAGCTCAAGTCGATCTCCTCGGCGCTGTGATAGCTGAACCACCGTGCGGAGTCCGAGATCGGCACGATCAGGCTCGCGCGATACCGCCCCGGGGGAAGGCCTTGGGCTCGAAAGGAGCCGTCCGGCTCGGCGAGGAATTGACCGCAGGTCACAGACAGGCCTTCGCCGCGGCCCTGAAGTGAGACGTTCGCTTCCGCCGGTGGCTCGCCGTCGATCACGCACGCCGACCTTCTCGGCCGGCTGCCCCTCGGTATCGAGAACGCGGCCCTGAACGCGCACTCCGCTTGCGAAGGGGATGTCTCCGAGATCGTCGATCTGTCCGGGCGTGAAGGCTCCCCAGCGAGCGGTGCGCGGCATGCGCGCCTCGCATTGGATGTCCAAGAAGTGTTGATAGGGAGGCATCGCTTCGAACACGATCTCGAAGCGGCCGTCGTCTCCCGTGATCACGGGGTCGGGAGCCTTCCAGGTCACGGGTTCATGGAGCGCCATCGCTTGCGAGTTCCGGGACGAGCCGGTGAACTTCGCAGTGCAACCGGCCAAGGGAAGCCCACTCTCGGCGGCGATGCAGCGACCGCGCACGATCGCGTGATCGGATTCCAGCTCGCTCGAGCTCGAGCCGTCGGCCAAACCCGGCACCGGCTCGCGCTCGCTCGCCGTGCTCGGTGCCGGGGACCCTTCTTCGGATTCACCACGCGGGAGCGGGAGAGCACGCTCGAGGGGAGCGGACCTCTCCGTCTCGACATCGATCGGGTCCACGGCGGGTCCCGGGCCCGGTCGATTGAGCAGCCAGAGCGCGCCGAGCGTGATGGCCAATCCGACCAGAAGGAGCAGAGCCCCCGCGAGACCATTCGATCGCATCGCCCACTCTCCTCACGTCTCCAGCCCAGAGTGCTCGCTGCTCAGTCTATCAGCGACCCGGGCTCGGCCACCAGCCGCGGTCGGAGATGATCGCGCGCCCAATCCGCGACTCGGGGCTCGAGCCGGCTATTCGGAATTGTCGAAAGCGGCGACCATTCGATAGCCGATGTCTCTTCTAGGTCCTGTTGACGAAGAGACGACGGATCTCGATCTGTTTGGATCAGTGTAGTCAGCTTGCCGAGGTAGATCGAGCCATGAGAATCCAAACGCTGCAATACAGACGCTCGAGCGGCTGGTCCGCGCCCTTCGCGGGCTCGGACTCCGATCAGACTCTCGTGATCGCCTTCGCATCGCCGGAGTTTGAGGGGCAATCCGAGCCCTTCGATGCGCTGTCCAACCGCTACCCCAGCGCCCACCGGATGGGCTGCTCGACGTCGGGCGAGATCCTGGGCGATCGCCTCGACGACGACACGGTCACGGTTGCGATCGCTCACCTCGATCGGGGGCGTCTTCGCTCCACGATGGCGGCGGTGAGTGGGGCCAAGGACTCTCGGCGCGCCGGGCAGGAGCTCGGCCGGCAGCTCGCCGATCCCGAGCTGCGAGGAGTCCTGGTCCTCTCCGACGGCCTTCAGGTCAATGGGAGCGAGCTCGCGAGCGGGCTCAACGAGGTCTTCGATGGCAAGGTCGTCGTCACGGGGGGCCTCGCCGGCGACGGAGACCGCTTCGAGTCGACTTGGGTTTGGACCGGCGACCGCGTCGGTGCGGGCTGGGTCTCGGCCATCGGATTGTATGGCGACGTCCACATCGGTCATGGCTCGCAAGGTGGCTGGGATACCTTCGGCCCCGAGAGAATCGTCACGCGCTCCGAGGGCAACGTGCTGTATGAGCTCGATGGTCGACCCGCGCTGGAGCTCTACAAGGAGTATCTGGGCGCGCGATCGGCCGAGCTCCCCGCATCGGCTCTGCTCTTTCCATTGGCGATTCGTGCTTCCGAAGCCCAGGACCGGCCTCTCGTCCGCACGATCCTGGGCGTCGATGAGAAGCGCCAGTCGATGACGTTCGCGGGAGATGTCCCAAAAGGCAGCCTCGCGCGACTGATGCGGACCAACTTCGAGCGCTTGATCGACGGTGCCTCGAACGCGGCTCAGATGACCTCCTCGACGAGCAATCGGACACTCGCTATCGCCATCAGCTGCGTCGGTCGACGGCTGGTCTTGGGGGAGCGCACCGAGGAAGAGATCGAAGCCGTTCTGGAGGTGCTTCCGCCGGGAACTTCGCAGGTGGGCTTCTACTCCTATGGAGAGATCTCACCGACTCGGCAAGGGCGCTGCGACCTTCACAATCAGACGATGACGCTGACGACTCTCAGCGAGCCCGACTGAGCCTCCCATGCTGCATGCGTTGCTGATTCGAAAGCTCGAACGGCTCGGGCTCAGCCCGGAGAAGCCGCCCAACGCGACCGCCTGGCGTGCGTTGCTGAAGCGAGTGAGCAGCGTCTACTGCAGTGCCGACGAAGATCGCTACTTGCTCGAGCGAGCCCTCGACATCTCCTCGCGCGAGATGCGCACTCTCAACGAGGCCCTCGCCCACGAGCGTGACAAGCTTCGAGATGCCGTCGAAGCGCTCGAAGGAGAGCGGGACAACCTGAAGTCGGTGATCACTCATGCACCAGTGGCGGTCGCCATGGTGGACTCGCAGGGCCGCTACGTGACTCAAAGCCGTCGCTGGATGGCCTGCTTCGGGCTGATGGACCGGTCCTTGGCGGGCGTCCCTCTGCTCGATTCCGTACCCGAGCTGGCGGCGAAGTGGAAGGGAGCGCTCGAGAGCGCTCTCCAAGGAGAGGTCATCTCCAGCCCCGAAGACGAGATCATCACGTCGAGCGGAGAGAGCCGATTCTACCGCTGGGCCATTCAGCCTTGGTCGGCAGCGAGTGGCGGGCAATGCGCCGTGATCGTCGCCGAGCAGATCGACGACCTCGTGCACGCCCGTGAGAGCCTTCGACTCTTCAACGAGCGCCTGAGAATGCTCGTGAACAAGCGGACCCGCGACCTCGAGGAAGCGAAGAAGAAGGCCGAGGAAGCGAACCTCGCCAAGAGCGACTTCCTGGCGAACATGTCGCACGAGCTGCGCACGCCGATGCACGGCATCCTGAGCTTTGCCCGCTTCGGACGCCGCGACTGGGCCCAGGTGGAGCCCGAGATCCTGGGCGACTTCTTCGAGAAGATCGAGAATGCCGGCGAGCGTCTCTTGAGGTTGCTGAACAACCTGCTCGACATCTCCAAGCTCGAGGCCGGCCGCGAAGATTTCCACTTCGTGCCCGCGGACCTGCGCCACGTCATCGATTGCGCGATCTCGGAGTTCGGCGCTCTGTTGGAGGAGCGGCACATCGTGGTCGACTTCGAAGAACAACTCGTCTCGTCAGCCCGAGTGGATGCCGACAAGATCGGCCAGGTGATCCGAAACTTGCTCAGCAATGCGATCAAGTTCTCGCCGGACGCGGGGCGAGTCGAGATTCGCGCCCAAGAGACCGAGGGCTGGATCCGAGTGTCGGTCGAGGATCATGGGGTCGGTATTCAATCCGATGAGCTCGAGAGCGTCTTCGACAAGTTCTTCCAGGCCAAGCGAACCCGAAGCGGGGCGGGTGGTACGGGGTTGGGACTGTCGATCAGCCGCGAGATCATCGACCGCCACGGGGGATGCATTTGGGCCGAGCAGGGATCGCGCGCAGGAGCACGCTTCGTCTTTCGCGTTCCCGTCATCGCACCCGCTGCCCCCAAGACCCGCCGCATCCGTCCCACTCGCCAGCCGCCACCGGCCTGAGCACGGCGACCGAGGCGCGTGAGTTTCTCCGTCTTGCGCCACCGGGGACGTCGGCAGCAGGCTCGATCGATCAATCGGTCGGGCTGTCTGTCGAAAGGAGAGCTCCCATGCGCTCATCGCGAGGTTGGCTGGTGGCTGCAGGCCTCGTCATCGCGGTGGAACTCGGCTTCGAGTGGCTCCACGAAGCCGTCTCGAGAAGTGAGAATCCCGAAGCGCTCGCACTCGATGCGCACAATAACACGGGTATGTCGGATCGAGCCCGTCCGGTGGCCGATTCGGGAGACCTGGTACCGTCTTCCGATTCCCTATCCGTCGAGATGGCTGCCGAGTCACGCCTCGATGAGGCGAGTGAGGGGCGAGTCGCAGGAAGAGTCCTGTCCTTCCAAGAGATGCCGAGTCACGAAGCGCGCCTCACGGTCCGGTCGCATGCCAAGGTCGAGCAAGAGGTGCTCACGGATGCGGAGGGGCGTTTCGAGCTCGAGGGGCTGCCGCTGAGCCCGACCGAGCTCACGGTCGAAGCTCGTGCCATCGGGCATGCCTCGCTCGAGCGTGCATTCGTCCTTCCTGGCCACAAGGCCGAGGTCGCTAGTCTCACGCTGCGCCTGCCTCGCACTCAAACCGTCGAGGGGATCGTCGTCGACGATGATGGAAGACCCGTTCCTGACACCCGTGTGTGGGCTTGGGTGCGGCTCTTCAATCAGGAGCTCCGGGGAGCTCGCCTTTCAGAGCTCGAGACGTCGACCGATGTCGATGGACGCTTCCACCTCGCGAGCGTTCCTACGATCGGTAGCGTGACGATTCTTGCCTGGAAGCCCGGATACACGGTCGGCGAGCACCACGACCTGTTGGTCGCGAAGGAGGCCCTTCAGCTCCGTCTCGTGCCTCGTGGCGAGACGGAGCTTGAGGTCCGGGTGACCGACCATCATGGCGCGATCTCGGGCTTGCCGATTCGGGTCACGTTGCTCGATGGATGCTTCGAAGTGCTCGGGATCGAGAGGACTGAGCGGACGGATCTCGAGGGTCGCGCTCGCTTCGAGGCACTTCCGAGCGGTGTGCGGCTCCGGTGTCTTCTGGAAGCCGGCCAGCGGTCGTTTCGACTCTCGCTTCCCTCCAAGGACGGTTCGATCAATCGGTTCGAAGGAGCGCTGGCTGCCGGCCGAACGAATCGCATTCCACGCGATGCCCGAGCGCCGCCGACCCGACGATCGATATCGATCTCGAGTCGGTGGAGCACACGGTCCAATTCCTCGGGCTGAATGCGGTGCAGCCCTGGCGCACAGGCCTCGTCTGGTTCGCCAGCGAGGCCGCGACCTCGAGAGTCTCGGGACTTTCTGCGCGACGCCTCGAATCGGAAGGGCGACTGACGCTCTCTGCACCTCGAGGCGCGACCCTCACATTCGCCGACGAATCGGGTGGACGCGGTGTCGAGGTTCGGTGGACGAACGCGGGCCCGGACCCGGCCATCGTCGAGTTCTGATTCTCGCTCAACGCTCGGCGGTCGGCTTTCGGAGTCGCAGCGTCCAGTCTCCCAGCACGCTCCAAAAGTAGGCGCGCTTGCGGCCGATGTCGCCGCCGGCCTGGCTCCAGCTCTCGGCTCGGGACTCGATGTCGAAGTAGCTTGCCCAGGCGGCGCCGAAGGTCTCGCCTCGCGCCAGCGCGGTTGCGAAGCCCTTCGGCTCGTCGTAGAAGACCTTCGAGCGCCCGACCAGTGCGAGGCCGCTGCCGAAGAGGAGCAGCGCTTCGGCTCCTTGGCGGCGGCCGTAGGCCGGGTGATCGTAGGCGAGCTTCGTCGCGTTTGGGGGGGAGATGCTGTGACATCCGGTGTGGTGATAGAAGGCGGGCTCGGGCGCGACCGCTCCATTGCGCCACAGCGTGTGCAAGAGGAACCAGTCCAGCCGGCCTCTCGAGCAGGCCGCGTCGAGGGACGGCTCGAGGCGGTTTTTTCGATGGGTCCACGACCAGGCCGGTCCACCGAGGCGTTGGGCCAGCGTTGAGCTCTTGCTACCCCCAAACACGCTTCCAACGGCATCGCTGTGGGCGCGCAGCGTGCGCAAGACGGCGGGAAAAGCCAACCAGTCCGCGAACTGCTCGAGCGTCGGCCGGCCGTGAATGTCGGACAACGGGGCATCGCGCTCCTGCCAGTCGGCGGCAGCGCGGGACATCTCTCGGAATCCCGACCCGAGATCGCACGCAATTGAGGAAGGGCGCCACGCGATCGCGGCCGCACCGATTCGGTAGGAGTGGTTGCGATCGAGGTACTCGGCGAGCAGTTGGCGCTCGAGCGCCGGATCCTGTTCCCAGACTTCGTCTCCTCGCCAGCTCGGGACCGCTTTCTGTGAGGCGAACGTGACGGCTTGTGGCTGTCCATTCTCATCGAGGAGGCCTTCCCCCGATGATCCGACGAGGTCGGGGCGGGGGCGCAGTGCGGTGCCGCGCGCATCGAGTCGCGAGACCAGGATGTCGGGCCTCGAGATCGGATTGGGGCGAGCGCGATCTTCGATCGAGCACTCGTGTCCGGCGCTCGTGTCGTCGAGGAAGAGTGCCTGCCCGACAACGGCGCCCTCCGCGTCGAGCGTCTCCCGGATCTCGAGCTTGCCGTCCGTGATGAGGAAGAAGTCCTCGTTCACGACCGAGCCCCGCGCCAGGTCGGTGCAAGGACCGCCGCGCTTCGCGATCCCGTCGGGGTAAACCGCAGTGATCGTCTCGAGGCGAGTTCGAGGTTGGACGTACACGTCCTCCCATCGACCGTCGAGATCCGAAAGCACGATGTCTGCGCGATGCGCGACATCTTCGGGAACTCGGCGCAGGTACGGCACGCCCTGGTATGAGGCCTGGCTCTTCTGGCCCTGGTGGAGCGTGATGTTCCCCTTGCGACGCCAGTTGACGGTGCGCACGAGAAAGGCGTCCGGGAAGTGCCCAAAGAGAATCGCTCCCGCCAGATCGCTCTCCCGGGCGAACGCGCGCAGCAGCTCTCGGAGGGCCAGCAAGGAGCGACCGTCTTGGTGCCGATCGCTCTGGGTGAGATGGACCGACAGGGCGTTCGCCCGGTAACCTTCGGCCGCGAGGTCCGCGATCCAGCGCTCAAGCCGAGGCGTCAAGTCGAGGTCGCCTTCCTTGGCCTCCGCGAGTCGATCCTCGATGAGGACGAGGAGGCGGGGGCCCTCGGCACCGGCCGAGAAGAGCGGCTCGACGGCATCGATCTCGGGTGCTCCGTCGCCGTCTTGATCGAAGGCCGTAAAGGTCGCGCAAACCTCGGCCACCGGATCCGAAGGTGAGGCGATCGGCAAGGACAGGAGTAAGAGCAGGAAGTTCGTCATCATTCTCGATCGGGCTCTCGTCTCGTGGGGAGGAAGCCGCCAGGTTGCAAGAATACAACGGGGGATGCGCCGAGTTTCTCGTGGATGCTCGGTGTCCACAAGCGTGAATTCGTCAGCGGGAAGGAGGCCCTGGCAAGGTGGACCGGCTCGAGAAAGCTCGAGAACGGACACCTTGCGCCGCCTCTCTCGACCGAGATAGAATCCCGCTCCTCGCCCGGCATCCCAATCGATGGCCTGAGAGATCTTCGTTCCGATCCGTCGGATCGTTCTTCGCGCTTGCTCGTACTTCGCCCGCCTCGACGGCGTTCCGAGCTGCACGTGGGATCGTGTTCATTCGTTCATCGGGCGTGCTGCTCCCGAAGTCGGGAAGGCGCGTCGTTTCTGTGGCGAGCTTCCATGCAAACAATCTTTCGCGTCGCACTCTTCACGTTGTCCCTGCTCGGGGCCGTCTCGGCTCAACAGGCTCCTTCTCGGATTGACATCTACCCGTCGGGTCTCGTCCTGGTGGAGGAGACTCGCACCGTCGACCTGCCGGTCGGACGATCGCAAATCCGGATCGATCTCGTGCGCGGCAACGCCGACGTATCCACGCTCGAGCTGATTCCGCTCGATCGGCCCGACCAGGTGCGGGTGGTCGCGATGGTACGACGCAACGATCTTCCGGCCGCCACCTTCGTCGAGGTCGACTCGCCCGGCGGGCCCGAGCGTCTGAGCATCCGATTCCAGGCCCGCGGACTTTCGGCCGCCGTCCATTACTCGGGCGTGGTGGATCCGGCCCAGAGGACATTCCATCTCGTCCAGGAGCTCGAGGTGACCAACGCCTCGGGACAGTCGTTCACGGACGTCGCGGTGCGGTCGATCATCGGAGACATCAAGACGGTCCCCTCGACGGTCGTGATGCATGGGCGGGCGCCCGATCCGGCCGCGGGGACACCCGCCGGCCTGCCCGCGACGCCGTTGATCCAAGACTTCGCGCAGCACACGGCGATCACGTTCGGTGAGGACGTTTCGCTGCCGGCCGGCGTGACGGTTCGCCGGCGAACGCTCGAGGCGAGCCGGGTCGCGATCGAGATCGAGTACCGCTTCGACGCGAATGCAGGCACGCGAGTGAGCCGAATCCTCAAGGCTCGAAACGCTCCCGAGAGCGATCTGGGAGGTGCGACGCTGCAGCCCGGTGCCCTTCAGCTCTATGCGCTCGAGCCCGGAGGCACGCAGCGCTTCCTGAGCAAGACGTCATTCCCCCACGTGGCCCCCGGCGGTTCGCTCGAGCTGGCGATCGGGAGTGCCGACGACTTCGTGGTCGAGCGCGAGCCAATGGATCTGGTCCGATCGAACCTGGTGCAGGGAGAGTACAACCGCGCCCTCGTCTCGTACGACCAGGAGGAGGCCTTCCGGTTGAAGATCCGCAACCATGCGGCCGAGGCTCGCACGCTCGTGGTCTGGGAGCACGTGACCGGAGCCGACCGATTCGAGGTACTCGAGTCCTCGACGCCATCGACACCCAAGGATCGGACGACCCTGGAGTTCCGGGTCGAGGTGCCCGCGTCCGGGGCGACCGTGCTCACCTATCGGGTCAAGAAGATCAGCGTGAAGCTGTGATGAGGAGTTGAAGGTATGAAGTACTCTATGCTTTGGCTTCTGATGGCACTCTTGAGTGCGCCTGGTGAGGCTCTCTCCGAGGACGAGAGCTCCTTTCTCGAGGTCGCGATTCCGACCCGGCCCGATTCGGTCATGCTCCGCCTCACGAGCGATGCGCCGGCAGTCGTGACCGAGACTCGGCAGGCTGGCCTCCAACCCGGTATCAATCGCCTGCGCTTCGACTGGATTCGTGCCCGCCTCGACGAGAGCACCGTTCGATTCGACGTACGGCCCGAGTCCGGAACGGCTCGCATCACCGCGCTGACACGCTCCGGTAGCCTGCCCAAGATGCTCTTCTACGACGTCGAGGCGGCGGGTGCCGTGCCGGCCACGGTTCGCACCCAGTACCTCCTCGCCGGCATCGGTTGGCGCATCGCCTATGTGGGCGTTCTCCGAGAGCCCATCGACGGGCAGCCCGAGTCTCTCGATCTCCGACAGTCCATTGAGATCCGCGACGGCAGCGGCGTCGACATCCAAAACGCACGCATCGTCTTCGATGGTGGAGCGATCGACGGTGTCTCGGTGCGGGACGGTCAGCGACGCGAGGTCGAGTCCTTCCGTGTCGAACGGCTGCCCTTCACACGGCGTCATGTGTACGATCCGACCCGACACGGCACGACGCCCGGCATCGAGATCGAGATCGAGAACGCGTTGGGTGGCGTGCTCGCGCGGGATCTGCTGCCGGCCGGTAAGGTGCGCCTCTTCACCCGTGAGGGGGACGGCGAGCCGAAGCTTCTCGGCGAGGACGTCTTTCCCGCGACTCCACTCGGTGAGAAGGCCAAGCTCACCACGGGTCACGAGCGAGACATCCCGGTCGAGCGTCGGGTGGTCTTTCAACGCAACGAGAACGAGCGGCGTGACCGATGGAACAAGGTGATCGCCTACGATCAGCGGACCCGCATCGCCTTCAAGATCCACAACGGGCACGCCGCCAAGACGACGCTCGTGATCGTGGAGCGACCGGGCGCTCCGTTCGAGCTCACGTTCTGCGAGCTGCCGCAAGAGAAGAAGCGTCTCGACACCTTCGAGATCCAGGTCGAGCTCGAGCCCCAGAAGGAGACGACCTTCGAGATCGAATGGCTGCGGCGCAACCTCTTCTGATCCGATGACACTCGGCGCACGGCCGCTGCCGCTCCTCCTGCTCCTGCTCAGCTCGCTCGCGTCGTCCGCCTGGGCGGACGACGTCGACGAGGCGTTGCGGTATCGAGCTCTGACCGAATCGCTCGCGCGCGGCGACTTCGTGGCGGCGCGGGATATCGCTTCGGGCCTGACGGGAGACTCCCACTTCGCTCGCAAGGCGCGCACGCTCGAGGCGATGGCAGCGTTCCTCGGTGGAGAGGGCAGTCCGCCCGGGTCGCCGCCGGGCGTGGGACAGTCGCAGATCGGCGGAATGCGCATCGCCCTCTCTCAGGACGGTGCCTTCAACGCCGCGCTCTTTCCCGAGTCCGGAGTCGGGGGCTATCGGCCGCTGCTCTTCGGTTGGCCAGCACCATTCTCGAGCCGAGTGTCGCTGCTCGTCGATGGTGAGCCCCGAATGCTGTCGCCGCAGGGTGGTCCGAGCCTTCACGGCTCCGGAGGGGCCTGGGTCACTCGGGAGCTCGGCATCGAAGTTCGTCTCGCGTTGCGAGGCGAGGCGCCGCCCGGTGCCGCGGAGGACCTCGAGCGGCGCGCGAAGCTGCGCATCGAGGTGACGGCCGTCAATCGATCCGATCGAGCGCGACGAGTCGGTGTTCGGCTCCTGCTCGACCTGGTCGAGGGCTTCGACGATGCCCCGGATGTGCGACTCGGGAGCCGGCGCGTGCTCGGCACGATGACGGAGTTTTCAGGCGAAGGCGTGCCGGTGGCGCTCTCGATCGGAAGGCGCGCGATCGTTCTCCGAGGCCTCGGCCGTCCCGTGGAGCGAGCCGTGCTGACCTCCCTCGACCGGGCCCTGAGCTCGCCGTTCGACTTCGCCGTGACCGCGGGGGAGCCGCTCGGTCCCGACTCCGCGCTCGCGCTGACTCTCGAGCCCGCGACCCTGCCACCGGGAGGCAGCCGCACGCTTACGGTCGAGCTCGTCGGCGAGGAGCCGGGGCGTGACGTCACGCCCCCGATCGTGACCCAGGTCGTGGTCGAGCCCGATGGCGAAGAGTCTCGGCGGGTCGTCCTGATGATGGAGAACGACGCATCCGGCGCCACCGGACCTCTCGAAGATCTTCGAGTCACGCTGCGGCCCTCGCCGGGTCTCGCGATCGTCTCGACGTCCGAAGATCTCGGTCGGCTCGGAACCTTGGCGTTGGGTGAGCGCATTCAGCGGAGTGTGGTCGTACGCTCGGACTCCTCGTCGGCCGGCCCGCTCCGGTTGGCCTTCGACATTCGGCGAGGGCCGATCGAGTCGCCGGTCGCTCGCAGCGTCGAGGTCGCTCTCCCTGCGATGAGCGCGACCTTCATCGAAGGACGAGTCCGCGACGTGCAGGGGAGAGCTGTCTCGGGAGCCGATGTGACGCTCGTGCGCGACGGCCGGCCGGTAGGCCAAACCGTGACTCGGGCTGATGGCCGGTATCGATTCGATCGCGTGGCGGTGGCCCCGCATCATGTCTTTGCACGCCGCGTCGTCCATCGTGAGCCGGCAGCCAAGGCGGCGCACGAGGATGTCGACAACCTGCTCTACGACATTGTGCTGTCGAGTCAGACCATCGACAATGCCGGGAACCCGGTGCTGCCACAGGTTCGGCCCGGCCGAGATCGAGACGTCGTTCTCGCCCACTCGCTGACGCGTTACTCCGTGCTCGTCGTCGTGGAGTGGGACGCGAGGCGCGAGTACCTCGAGCAGATCGTGCGGGGCATGCGGAAAGCGGCGGAGTTTCTTTACGTCGCGAGTGACGGGCAGCTCACCTTCGGACGGGTCGCGGTGCACGACGCCGGACGCGACTGGAACTCGGCGGACCTTTGGGATTGGGCGAACAACTCGGTCCATCCGAATGCCAGCGTCGCCGGCATCCGACATCGCTACCACCCGGTTCAGGCGCCCTGGAACACCTCGATGAACTTCGGGCGCCAATGGGCCGGAGCTTGGGATCAGCACGGTCTCTACAGCACGGTCGTGCACGAGTTCGGCCACTACGGCCTCGGGCTCTACGACGAGTATCTCGGCTCGCCCCAAGGCGCCTATCGCGGTCTGGCTTACTGGGAGATGTGCCGCTGCATCATGGGGCACCAGTACTCCGATCACAAGATCTGCTGGGACGACAACCACCGGGCCTACACCAACCAGGGTATGTGGAACGGGCGGGCCTGCTGGCGTCAGATTCAACAGAACCATCAAGGCATGCGCAGTGGCCTCTTCATACCCGTCACGACGCCCATCGAGCGAGGCGGCGTCGTGCCTCCGGATTTCGTGGGCAGCCTCGGTCGCCACTCGCTTCGAGTCGGCGAAGAGCTGAAGGCCGTGATCCGTGATGCCGATACGAGCGGGTTCGATGCCGGGCTCTCGGTCGCCGGCCCCTTCGGCACCGCCTTGCCGGGAGTGCTCGTGTACGCGGAGCTGAGGGCGGAAGGGCGCACGACTTACCAGGGCACGACGTGGGGCAACGGACGGATGCAGCTCATGGGCGTACACGGCGGGGACCGCATCACCGGCCTCTATCAAGGTGCTCGAGCCGAGCTGGTGCTGGATGAGCGGCGAGACGCCTACGTCCTCGAGTTCGGCAGCGAGCCTGGATCGAAGCTCGGTCCTCCACCGCTCGTCCGGGTGCGACCCGAGCGAGCGCAGGGGCGACCGGCCGGGGCCTCCGTCGAGATCCTGCCACTGGGACGACCCGACGGGGATCTCTCTCTCGTTCTGGACGGTCCGCCGCATGTGCCGATCGGGCTCGATCGATTCGCGATCGACGGGCGCGATCGCTGGGTGGGCACGATCGGGCAGAATCGTGTGAGCTCCGGCCGCGTTCGTCTGCAGCTCGTCGTCCCCGACGCGGTGCGAGGGGACGCGACGATCATCAGCGACGTCGTGATGCACGTCATTCCAGCGGCCGAAGATGCCGACATCGCGTCCTTCGATGGATCACTCCACGCACGCTTCTCGCCCGGTGCCGTGACCGAGGCGACTCCATTCGCGGTCACGAGTACCTCGGGACCCGCCATCGTCTTGGAGGACTCCGTCTCGGTGGGACGGGTGCACGCGGTCTTGCCGGGGACGGACCTCGAGAAGTTCGCGGGTCCTGTCGTCTTGGTATTCCACCTCGACCTGGAGCACTCGCCCGAGCTCGAGCCCCGGCGCTACGACGAGAAGACCGACACCTTCGTCCCTCTCCGCTTGGCCGGCATCGACCGCGAGGGAGAGGTCCTGGCCGAGATCGAAGGTCCGGGCACCTTCGCGCTGTTCGAGAGGAAGTAGAACGCGAGCTGATCGCGTGACCCCAACACACCAGGCACGACCGCCGTCGTATCCGCGGCGGTCGGCATCGATGCCGGTGTCGCCGAGTGCCGCAAGCACCTCGCCCGGCTGCCTTGAGGTCTCGGAGGTTTCTTGCCGAGCGAGAAGATCTCGGCACCGAGCCCGTCGATGCCGACCCGCCGATCACAATTCGCGTGCTGCGGCCCGACGACGCACCCTCGCTCGCGCGGTGCGCGTACCGCTGCTACGGCGACCCCTACTCCACCGACTTCGCCCGAGCGGTGGGACACCGATGTCCTTCGGATGCAGTATCTGAACAACGTCGAGCTGGATCCTGAGGCGATCGTGTTGAACCGCGACTCGGCGGAGCAGCTCCTCGCGGCGATCCTGAAGGAGCAGCGGAGCTCGTAGAGCTGGGCACTTGCCCGTAGGCGTTCGCCCGCTGGTGCGCACAACGCTTCCCGGGGTCTCTGGCCAGAGCTTGCGCTCGTCGTGTCGGGGGACAGTCTCCGCACGTGGTTGGGGACTCGCGCGGTCGAGAGGCGCCGTGAAAGACTCCACCTCGAGTCGAGTATGATCGACCGAGCCGTCGGCCGGCCCTTCCTCGACCTCGGAGACTCCCATGGCAGCGCGCGTGTTCCGGTCTCTTCGTCTCGGCTTGTCTCTCGTTCTGATCTGCTTCGGCGGCCTGCTCCCACAGGGTCTTGCTCAAGAGACTGCCGTCACCGGGACGAGAGTCTCGCGGTTCGGGGAGTACGCGGGCTACTCCGAGGCTCGGTTCGACTCGTTCGAGCGGACGTCCCATTACCTCGAGATGCGCGATGGCGTGCGGCTGGCGGTCGACATCCTGCGCCCGACGAAGGACGGCCGCGTCACGGACGAGAAGCTGCCCTGCATCTGGACGCACACGCGTTACCGACGTGCAGCCAAAGGGCGGGACGGGCGCGTTCGGAGCGAAGGCGACTCGCCACTCTGGGCTCCGCTTCTTCAGCACGGCTACAACGTCGTGGTCGTCGACGTGCGAGGATCGGGTGCTTCGTTCGGTGCCTGGCAAGGGCTGTTCACGGCCGAGGAGACTCAGGACGCCTACGAGATCACCGAGTGGATTGCGAAGCAGCCTTGGTGCGACGGACAGGTCGGCATGTCGGGCGGTTCGTACCTGGGCATCACGCAGCTCATGGCGGCGAGCAAGAAGCCTCCGCATCTGAAGGCGATCTTTCCGATGGTCGCCTACTTCGACCTCTACGACGTGGCCTACCACGGCGGCGTCTACTTCGACGACTTCATCGGGACCTGGAGCCGGCTCACGCGCATGCTCGACACGCAGATCGTCGCGGCGGCAATCGATGACGATCCGGAGGAGAAGCTGCTGCAGGCCGCGATCGCGGAGCACGACGCCAATCGTCCCTTAATCGACATCCTCGAGCCGCTCCGGTTTCGCGATGCTCAGGACCCGGTCACGAAGGCTTTCCCGTATCGCGATTGGCAGCCGGCCGGTTTCGTCGAGGAGATCAATGAATCGCAGATTCCCATCTACCTGTGGTGCGGCTGGTTCGACTCCTTCACCCGCGACGGCTTCGTGATGCATCGCGCATTCACGGCTCCCCGGAAGATCGTCATGGGCGCCTGGTCGCACTCACCGTCGGATCCGAGGGTCGCACGCGACGCCTTCTTCACGGCGGTCACCGAGCAGCGGCGCTGGTTCGATCATTGGCTCAAGGGCATCGACAACGGGATCATGGGCGAGCCGCCGATCCGATACCACTCGATGCGGAGCCCGGGAAACAACGAGTGGCGGACGGCCCAGGAGTGGCCGTTGCCCGACGCGCGGTCGACTCGGTACTTCTTCAAGGCGGCCGATTCCAATGCACCGAGCGGCGCGCTCGGTCGCCAGCCGGGCCCGAGAGGCCAGGACGTTCACACCGTCGACTACTCGACGACCTCGGGGACGAGCACGCGTTGGGACAACGCGGTGGGCGGTGGCTTCGGGTATCCCGATCTGGCCCCGAACGACGCGAAGGCTCTCAGCTACACGACTCCGGTGCTCGAGCGGGACCTGGACGTGACGGGCCATCCGATCATCCATCTGTGGGTCAGCTCCACGGCCACCGACGGAGATTACTTCGTCTATCTCGAAGAGGTCGATGCGAGTGGCCAGTCTCACTACGTCAGCGAGGGAACGCTGCGCGCATCCTATCGAAAGCTCGCCGAGCCCCCACTGGAGGCGATGCGCTTCTTGCCCTGGCATCCTTCTCGCCAGGAAGACTTGCAGCCGCTCGTCCCGGGTGAAGTCGTCGAGCTGGTCGTGGATCTACAGCCCACCTCGAACCTCTTCGACGCCGGTCATCGAATGCGACTCACCATCGCCGGAGCCGATCAGGACAATGCGGAGACACCCGAGCTGGATCCGGCGCCGAAGGTGACGATCTACCGTGGCGGCGAGCGCGCCTCGTACCTCGAGGTGCCAGTTCTCACCGCGGCAAAAAAGAGCGGCTCGGACGGCTAAGCCATCCCGTCTCCCAGGCGCGAGTCCGTGCGTACGAGGCGATCGACGGACGGTTCGGTTGTGACGCGACGGTTGCGAGGCCTGAAGGCCGTACTTCGTGCAGCCCCAGGTGAGGCCATGCGCGGAGCGCACGTCGAAGCCTGGGGCTGGGATTCAGCTCTCGACCGTGCGTCCCTCTTCCGCGAAGGCTTTGAAGTGCCTCAAGAAGGTCATGTTCTGCTTTCGGAACATGCCCGGAAGGAAGAAGCCCATCAGCTTCATGGGGAGGCGTTGGAAATGATACTGGCAGGTCGAGACCCACTTCGTCCGGCTCGGGCCCAGCTCGATGAAGCGATTCGTGAGCGTGTTACTGCCGCCCTTCCACTCGTAGGTGCCGTCGAAGACGTCGGGTAGGCGACGCTCGGTGACCGTCTCGATCAGCTCGATCCGGTGCTTCCCGTTCAAGTAGACGAGCTTCGATTGGCTACCGGGCTGCCCCGGCTCGCCGCTCAGCCGCTCGAAGCTCTGGAGGCCGGGCTGCCACTTGGAGAGGTTGTCCGGGTCGTCGAACAGCTCGATCACACGGGCGCGAGGGAGCTCGATCTCGATCTCGAGGGTATAGGGCTTCACAGGGGCAGCTCCGAATGGGGAAGAGCTCAGCGGGTACCGATCTCTTCGACCAGCGAGAGGAAGAAGGCGTACGTCAACGCGGTCGTCTGGTGGCGCTTGTATCGTCCCGATGCGCCGCCGTGACCGGCGTCCATGTTCGTGTCCAGCAGGAGCAGGTGGTCGTCGGTCTTGCGGGCCCTCAACTTCGCGACCCACTTGGCGGGCTCCCAGTACTGCACCTGTGAGTCGTGGAGACCCGTCGTCACGAGCAGATTCGGGTAGTCCTTCTTCTCGACGTTGTCGTACGGCGAGTAGGAGAGCATGTACCGGTAGTAATCCTCGACGTGGGGGTTGCCCCACTCGTCGTACTCGAAGGTCGTGAGTGGGATGCTGTCGTCGAGCATGGTCGTGACGACGTCGACGAAGGGCACGGCGGCCACGACGCCTCGGAACAGGTCCGGGCGTCGGTTGATCACGGCGCCCATCAGGAGGCCTCCCGCGCTGCCGCCCATGGCGAAGAGGCGCTCGCCGTCGGCGATCTCCTCGCGGGCCAGGTGCTCGGCACAGTCGATGAAGTCCGTGAACGTGTTCTTCTTCTTCAGCAGCTTGCCGTCCTCGTACCAGGCGCGGCCCATCTCCTCGCCGCCCCGGATGTGCGCGATGGCGTACAAGAATCCACGATCGAGCAGGCTCAGCACCGGTGCGTTGAAGCTCGGGTCCATGCTGGCCCCGTAGGAGCCGTAGCCATAGAGCAGGAGCGGTGCGCTCCCGTCCCAGGGCACATCGGTGCGCGAGACGATCGAGACCGGGATGCGCGTGCCGTCGCGCGCCGTCGCGAACAACCGGTCGGTGCGGTAGTCCTTCGCATCGAACCCGCCGAGCACGCGTGTCTGCTTCATCAGCGTGCGCTGGTGCGTGCGGAGGTCGTAGTCGTAGACCGAGGCCGGCGTCGTGAGCGAGGTGTAAGAGAAGCGGAGCACGGTCGAGTCGAACTCGAGGTTCTCGGCGACGCGGGCCGTGTAGGCCGGCTCGTCGAAGGCGATCGTGTGTGACTCGCCGCCGCTCATCGGCATCACGCGGAGCTGGCGAAGCCCGTTGCGGCGCTCGGAGAGAACCAAGTAGTCCGCGAAGAGCTCGACGCCGTGGAGGCGCACGTCGGGACGGTGCGGCACCACCTCGAGCCAGTTCTCGCGGGCCGGATCGGTGACGGGAGCCTTCATCAGGCGGAAGTTTTGAGCGTTCGCGTTGGTGAGCACGTAGAAATGATCGCCCGCATGGTCGAGCGAGTACTCGTGGTCCCGTTCTCGGGGCAGGAAGACCTGGAAATCGTCGTCCGGCTGATCGGCGTCGAGGTATCGGTACTCACTGCTCAACGTCTGGGTCGAGGCGATCATCAGGAAGCGCTGCGACTTGGTCTTGAAGACGAAGCAGCTGAAGGTGTCGTCGGTCTCCTCGAACACCAGCTCGTCCTCGGTCGGATCGGTACCCAGCGCGTGCTTGTAGATCTGGTAGGAGCGGAGCGTCTTCGGGTCCTGCTTGGCGTAGAACAGCGTGCGGTTGTCGTTGGCCCAGGCGAGGTTTCCGGTCACCGCTTCGATGCGATCCGGAAGCCGCTCGCCGGTGCGCAGGTCTTTGATGTGGATCGTGTAGATGCGCCGACCCCGATCGTCAGTGGCATAGGCCAACAGGTGGTGGTCGGTGCTGACCGCATCCCCGCGCACGGAGAAGTACTCGTGGCCTTCGGCGAGGATGTTGACGTCGAGGAGGATCTGCTCGTCGCCCGTGGGCTGGGGGTTCGGGTCGTCAGAGGCCGGTTGCCGAACGTGAATCGGGTACTCGCGGCCTGCTTCATAGCGGGTGGAGTAGAACCAGTCGTCGAGTCGCGCCGGCACCGAGCTGTCGTCGGGATCGATCCGGCCCACGATCTCCTGGTAGAGCTCCACTCGCAAGCCCTTCCAAGGCGCCATCGTCGCTTCGAGATGGGCGTTCTCGGCCTCGAGGTACGCAATCACTTCGGGGTTTTCGCGCTGGTTGAGCCAGTAGTAGTCATCGACGCGGCGATGCCCGTGCTCCTCGAGAACCGTCGGCTGGACGCGTGCCAAGGGTGCCGTCGACAGGACGGTCTGGGTGGGCACCGCGACATCCGGCGAAGTCGTCTCGACCGCCTCGGTCGGCGCCTCGCAAGAGATGAAGGGGAACAGCAGCAGTATCCCAAGCGCCGAGTGACGAAGCATCGTGATCACTCCTGGTGAGTAGAGATCGGAGAACGCCCGCAGTAGACCACCCCGAGCGGGACGCCTCAACCGCTCTCTCACCCACGTTCCTCGAACGCTCGAGGGCCCGCCAAAGTCATTGCCTCTCGGTCGCCTGTCGTGACGGATTCCGTTCGCAGCTCTGTGTCTCGAACGTGGGTGAGAGAGCGGTGCGAGCAGGGAACGGAGCCGCGACCGGCATTCGTCACGGGGACGCTCGGAGGCGTCCGGAGGTGGCGGGTCGCCTCCCGGCGGATAGACCCGCGAGACCACCGGGCCGCAATGAACAGAGACGCGAACGGAGTTCGCCTGCGAACGGAGTTCGCCACACCGGCGATCGATGGACGATGTCTTGGGCGGGCCGCCAGACATTCGAGGAACGTGGGTGAGAGAGCGGTGCAGACGTCCCTCAGCCCTTTCGGCGATAGACCCAGATCGTCGGATTCACATAACGCCAGCCGTGGGGCGGGAACGGATAGCCATCGCCCGTCGGGTCGACCCCGAAGGGCCCGAGTCGCTCCTCGAGTTGAAACGGCGGCGCGGCGAGTCGGTAGTCGCGTTGCAGCCTCATCAGAAAATGGCGAGCGCCCGGCTTGCCGAGTCGCACCTCCTCAGCGATCTCGAAGCTACTGACGACGATCCACTCCGGCGCCTCCGCTTCGAGCCGCCGCACGTCGAGCTCGAGCAGTGTCACCTTCCAAGGTGCCGATGCGCACCAGCTCTCGAAGGCCTCACGCGTGTGGCTGCGTCCGTTGAACGGTGACAGAGGGGGCGAGTAGTACCAGGGCAATCGCATCAAGCCGATCGTGCTGCCGGCGGGGACATGCTCCTGAATCCAGGCTGCCGCCTCATCCCGCGGATCCGGGCCCAAGAACAGTCGAGCGCGGGCGCCGCCGCGGATTCCCGTCCACACCAGGACGCCCGCGATCACGAGGCTCAGCAGAGCCCGTCCCCAGCGCGGCAGCTTGGGCCACGGTGAGAGCAACGCCCTCGCGGAGACGATCGCCAGCGCGGGCGCGAAGGGAGTCAGGTACCGAATGAACCGTACCTCGGATATCGACATCGCGGCGAAGCCGGTGGCGATCCAGGTGAGCAGCAGCAGATCGGTGTGGGAGTGCCACTCCACGCTCTTGCTTCGACGAAGCGAAATCACCTGCATTGTCGTCAAGAAGATCGCGCCGACGATCGCGAGAATGGCGAGCGCGGGACCCAGCGCGATCGGGAGATTCCGTAAGAGCAGGTACCGCCATCCCGGACCGGTGTCCACGAAGAGCAGCTCGTGTCCGGTGCGCGGATGCACGATCAGCTCATAGTGCAGCGTGTCGAGGAACGCGTCCGTCGCCAGCCAGAGGGGTGGGCTGCCGACGACGAATGCGACCCCGGCTGCGGACAGCGCGGTCGCGGCAAGTGCACCGCGCCGCGCGAGCGTTCGGCCGGCGAGCAGCGCGCCGACGACCAGCGTCGGGAGGAGCAGAATCCCCGCCAGCTTGGTCGCGGCAGCGGCGCCCACGGCCACGCCCGCCAGCCCGGCCCAAAGCATCGCCCCTCGCCACCTGCCTCGCCTCACCGCAGCAAGTCGGTCGATGAGGAGCAGCGCTCCGAGCGCCACGCAGGTGATGGACGCGTCGGGCACTCCGTAGTGAGCGCTGTCAATGAGCAGCGGTGTGAGCGCGACGACGGCTCCGGCGAGCCAGCCCGTGACGGCCGTGCCTGCGCGCTTCCCGAGCAGGACCGTCAGCAGGACCGTCAGCATCGTCGCGAGCCAGGACACTCCGCGAGCAGCGCGATGCGTCGCGGCCCATGATTCCACGAGCTCGTCTCGAGGCGGCGCGAGCCCCAGAGCCTCACTGACGCGGTCGACGAGAGACACGGCGGTGATCGACAGCGTGCCGTGATTGTAGAAGCCGGGGTCCAGCTGAAGATCGCTCCAGTCGAGGCTTCGCGCGGCCGCCACGACGGCCTGCTCGTCGGGATGGAAGCTGTGCACGTGAGCATCCGACGGCAAGCCCCAGCCGAGGCCGAGCCCGCCGAGGGTTCCCGCCATCACGACGAGCAGCACTCCTCCCGCGACGGACGGGAGGCGGCGTCGCGAGTTGGCCTGTCGGTCGGGCGAGCTCATGAAGAGGGTATCGGGCTCCACAATGCGGTCAGAGGGTCGTGAACGCGATCGGTCCGATCACCTGGACGAAGGCGGACGCTTCGAGGTCGATCGTCCGGAGCTTCACGCCCGCTACCGCGGAGATGCCGAGTCCGATCGAGAAGGCCAGCCCGACGATCAGGAAGAGGCCAGGGCGGACCCTCGATCCTGCAGGGCAGCGTTCACACCGATCGAACTGCATCGTCCCCTCCGACTGATCGTCTGCACTCGGGCTCCTCTGGCCCGGCATTCTGACAAAAATACGTGGCCGCTTCCCGGCCTTCCCTCGTCGGTCGTTCGGACGCGTCGCGGGTTGGGCGGGTTGAACCGAGACGCGAACGGAGTTTGCACGTCGGTCGTTCGGACGCGTCGCGGGTTGGCGAGGCGAAAGAGGCAGGCTTTCGTTGATCGAGAGAGCGGGCGCGAGGATCGCGCGGACGCTTGACGCGCCCGCTCTCTCGCGACACGACGGACGGCGCGTGGCACCCCATCGGAACCGTCGTGATGCGTTCGTTCCTTGTGTCGGCCTCCGTTCGCGTCTCTGTTCCCACGTCGCCTCCTATCGACACCGTTATCGTGCGTTCGTTCCTTGTGCCGGCCTCCGTTCGCGTCTCTGCTCCTGGCGCGGGATCAATTCCCGGTCGAGTCGTACAGCTGACCGTCATCGATGCAGGGCTGACGCCACTTCTTCCAGCTCGTCGGGACGCAGACATCCACGAAGCTCGAGCAGCTCGCACCCGAGCGGTCGGTGGCCGTGAAGTGCACACGGTACACGCGCCCGTTGCCGCTGCGATCGACTTCGCGCCTCAGGAGCACGGTGCGCCCGCGAATCACCGCGTCGGGTCCGGTGTCTCCGGAGACGTGTCCGGTGACGGGCTCGTCTTGGGTGACCGAGGTGATCTCGATCTTGACGCGCCGATCGTCGGGGTCGGTGACGCCCAGGATTCGGACCGGGACCATCTTGTGATTCGGGGGCCAGAGCAATCGTCGGCTCGCTCGCGCTCGGGAGCAGTCGGGCGGCGCGTTGACATCGCGCACGGTCACGATCACTCGGTCGCTGTCGAAGCCGCCGAACAGGTCGTTCACGACGACCTCGAACTCGAGCGTCTTCTCACCTTGGGCGACAGCGGGAGCGCAGAAGCTGGGCGTTGCGGTGAAGCGGTCACACAGCTCGACCCCGGGGCCACTGACCTGAGTCCACTCGAAGCAGAGGACATCCCCGTCCGGGTCGGAGCTGGCCGTCGCGTCGAGCTGGACGAAGGTCAGCTCGTCGACCGTGAGGTCGGGGCCGGCGTCGGCGATCGGGACTTGATTGACGCTCTGAATGAGGACGTCGACCGAGTCGGAGGCCGTGTCGATGCCATCGGTGACCTGCAGCTCGAAGCGGACCGTTTGACCGCCGGGTGCGACGAAGGGCACGAGGAAGGTCGGCTGTGGCACGAAGGGGTCGTCCAGCAGCACGAGCGGGCCGGCAGTCTGTTGCCATTCGAAGAAGAGCGGCTCGTCATCGGGATCGAAGCTACCCGATCCGTCGAGGGTTGCGATAGCTCCTTCAGCCACGGTTTGGTCGGGCCCGGCATCGGCGACCGGCATGCCGTTGACGTTCTTGACGATCACGTTGGTGATCGCGGGTGTACTGGACAGCAGCCCGTCGTTCACGACCAGCTGGAAGGTGAGCGTCGCTCCCCCGAGAGCGACGACGGGCGCGAGGAAGGTGGGCTGCGGAGAAGTCGCGTCGAAGGACACCGACGGGCCGGCCAAGAGCGTCCACTGGAAGGTGAGCGGGCGCTCCTCCGAGTCGAAGGACGCGGTGCCATCGAGCTGGGCGAGGTCGCCTTCGAAGACGGTCTGGTCATCGCCGGCCCGCGCCACCGGCTCCTTGGTGCACAGGCCAGCGCCGCCAGTCGTGTGCACGACTTGGATCTCCCCGTCGGTCAGCGCCCTCGAGAAGATCTGTACTTCATCGACCAACCCGCGGAAGAAACTTTGCGGGGCGCCTCCACCCTCGGCGAACCCGAAAACCAGATCGCGCGAGTTGTCGGCGACCACCGACGCGGCCTGCGAGTCCTGCAGCAGTCCATCGACGTGGAGGCGAACGGTCTGACCGTCCCAGCTCCCGACGACGAAGTGGTACTCGCCGTCGAGGACGCCGAGAGGTGAGCTCAGGATGGCAGGATCGGTGTCGAGTCCGGTGCCGATCACGAATCGAACTGAGCCGTCGCTGCTGTTCCCCTCGATGGCCCAGCCCGAGGTGTCGACGAAGCCGAACGACTTGTCGAGGACGGTGAAGATCGGGCCGGGCTGCGTCCCGAGGCCTTGCATCCAGAGCGCCACCGAGAAGCCGGACGGACCGATGTCGAGGCGGGGATTGGCAGGGATGACGACCCCGTCGGCGTCGTCGTCGAAGGTGAAGCCCGAGCCGACGACGCCGCGCTCGAACTGGGTCGTGCCGAGTGTCGATCCGTTGGCATCGCCTCCGTTGTCCGCGATGTTCGCTTCTCCTCGCCACCAGCTCACCAGGCCTGGCAGGTCGGAGAAGCACTCGCCGAGCGGCGTCTCGAACTCGACCAGGAAGGGCCGCACCACCGAGCTGGAGCTCGGGAGATCGTTCCAGGTCGTCGGGAACGCTGCGAAGTAGGCGATGGCTTCCTCGGAGGGGCCCAGCGTGTTGCTGTCGTTCGGCTCACCCGGGCCCCAAGCTTCGAACTCGAATGCCTCACCGGTGACCCACTGCCAGCCGCCGTCGGGCTCGATGCTGCCGGGCGGCTGCTCGCCGCCGAGCCAGGCCGCCATCGACGTGTGGAAGCGACCGGACAGGAATGCGTTCTCCGCCAACGAGGTGACGGTCGCGAGGTGTCCCGGCTCGCCATCGAGCGTGAGCGTCGCCGCAGCGTTCCGCGCCGCGGTCCAATCGAGAAACGTCCAGACGATCTGGTAGTGGTGCCCGTTGATCACGCGCCGCTCGGGAACCGTGGGGAGGTCGTACTCGACGAGGAAGGGGCGAAGAAAGTCGGATCGATTCGGGAAGTCATTCCAAAGGTCGGGGTTCGGTGCCGAGTAGGCGATCACCTCTTCTCCCGCGCCGCCATTGTTGGGCTCCCCGGCCCGCCAGGCGGTGAACACGAAGGGCTCCCCGGTGATCCAGCGAAAGCCGCCCGCGGGCTCGACGCTGCCCGGTGGCTGCTCGCCCCCGAGCCACGGTGAGCTCTGGGTGGGGAACTGGCTTACGAGGAATGCGTTCTCGGCCAGCGAGGTGACGGTCGCGAGGTGTCCGGGCACGCCGCCGAAGCTCATGCCGGCGGCTGTTGCGCGAGCCTCCTCCCAGCTCATCGGCGTGCTCACATACTCATAAACATGATTGTTCATATCCCATTGAGTCTGACCATCGACACGAGGTGCTCCCCCAGCGATGAAGAGGATCACGGTCGCGCCGAGGACTCGGCAGGGAGACAAGTGGAAAAGTGCCATCACGAATGCTCCTTTGCTGCGGGAGCGAGGATCGACCCGTCGCGATCGGATCGGCCGATCGCTGGCGACCTCGAAGACGCCTCCCCGGCGCCCGTGGAATCGCGGCGACGCTTTCCGAGGACCGCGAGCGGCGTATCGAGCCAGCGCATCGACGGTTCGGATCTCGTCGTATCGGGATCTCGCTGGCGGCAACGGGCCTCGATGAGCTGTCGTGAGGAGAGCTCAGGGGGAGGGCGCTTCGGCGGCACGGGCGCGCCGGCGAGTGGAATCGAGTTGTCGATGGAGTTTCGGCTTCGTCGAACGGGTCTGGATCGTCTCCAGCCTGCCGTCGCTCTTCGAGTAGTCGCCATGCCGGCGCTCTCGAGGATGAAATCGGCTCGTTCGCGATGGAGCGAACGAGTCGTCGGTCAGCAAGCTGCAGATCGAGCGCCGGGCCAGAAGGCTCGGCCCGAGCTTCTCGGAAGGTGCGCCTGAACGGCGCCCAGGGAGGGATCGCACGACCCCCCGATCCTGTTACAAGGATTCAGCGAATCGGGGAGGGGAGTGGGAGCTCGGAAGCACCGCTCCCGGGTCAGATCGCCTCGTCGGGAACGGGCTCGCTCCAGGTGTCGTCCACCTCCTCCCACTCGACCGCCGCGTCTTCGTCTTCGACCTCGGGCTTCGAAGCTCGGCGTCTCCCGATCCAGAGGCGGCGCACTCCTTCGACACCGAGCAGGAGGGCATAAGGCTCGATCGACATTCGATAGTAATGCATGCCGGCATGCGCGATGGCATGGACCAGCGTGTACGACAGGACCAGGAGTGCGAGCAGGCGGCCGTAGCGATCTCGCACGAAGGCGAGGCCGATCAGGACGCCGCCGATCAGGACGATGCTGTAGAGGGAGAACACCCGATCCAGGAAGCGGCGCAGATCGGAATCGCGCGGGCGAGAGGGTCCGAGCCAAAAGAACCCGAGCCGGGCGACCGTCAAGCTCGCGAAACGACCGGGGTGCTCGCGGACGAATCGCATCGCCTCGGACATCAAGAGATGATCGCGCTGGACCTCGTCGGCCTGCCGAATGGCGGCGCGGACGTCGCTCGGGAGAGTCGCCGCGGGGGGGATCTCGAAGTCGGGCCACACCGGTCCCGGGATGTTCGAGAAGTCGCCGCGCGCGGCCGGGTTGTTGCCGAACCAGAAGAGCGTTCCGAAGTCCGAGCGCAGCAGGACGAGCTCATCGAACACGAGCGAGTTGCGAATCGTCCACGGCGAGACGATCACGAAGGCGACGGCCAGCGGGGTGGCGAGCCAGGTCAGGGTGCGCGGGGCCAGGCGGTCCCGGGCGCGAATTCGGAGGACGGCCAGCCAGACGAGGCCGGCCGCCGTGAACACGAGCGATCGCGGTTGGACGAGGGCGCCGATGCCGACCGCGACTCCGAGCAGGACCGCATTGCGCCAGGTCGGCTTTTGCGCCACGTGCACGATGCGGTTGAGGAGGACCGCGATCGCCAACATCGAGTACGGCGGTCGGGTGAGCATCGGCGTCACGGCCGAGTAGAAGATGAAAGCGGGATGGAAGGCTGTGATGACCAAGGCGATGCGTGCCAAGACGGGATCGAAGGCGAGCCGTATCGTCCGAAAGACGATCCAGGCCGTCAGGACCGAGAGCAGCGAGCGCAGCACGACGACCACCCAGAACGAGCTCTCGCTGTACCCGAGCAGTCCGTGGATGGCGACGTAGATGAAGGTCTCGAAGGGCGGGAAGGCGGCGGTCGGGCGGAGCGGGCCGAAGTACTCGAGGCTGTATCCGTTGCCCTCGAGGATGTGGCGAGCGATCTGGCCGGTCTCGATCTCGTCCGCCTGCCGGTGAGGCTCGAACCAGGTGATGCACCCGAGACGAACCACGAAGGCTAAAGCCAACAGCGTAGTCGTCGTATGAGCGGTGGACCAGCGACGGAGCACGATTCGCTCTCCGTACGATCGACGCGAAACGGAGCCGGTTCACCCCCTCACACGGACGACGCGCAGCGCGACGACGAGCGATCGAGGTGACATCCCATTTTCCCGACTCGGGGGAGGCAGGCTATCCCATCGACTCCGATTCCGGCAAGAGCTGCCCGGGTCGATCCTCGCAGCGCCCCTGGGCAACGGGTGATCCGCCACTTGGGGGCGGTTTTTTTTTCGAGCCGCGACCGCAGCCGGACTGCCGGGCCGGACGCTCGGATTCCGCGGCCGACCGGGCTCGCTTCCGACTCGGGCTGGGCCCGTCGCCCGGATTCCGGTACAACGAGAGCAGACGCACTGCCGCGCCGATCACTCGAACGCGAGTCATGACGGCGCCGGTCCTCGAACAGAGCGAGCGGGGACCCTCACCGGGGAAAGCTGTCGCGCACAGCTTCGCGTCGCCACGCAAACGATGAGGAAAGGAGATCGAGATGGCCGGAAGAATGTCGAATCGCGAGCGTGTGCAGAAAGCCGCGGCCGAAGCAGCAGCCAAGGCGAAAGAGAAGGCGGAGAAGAAGACCGCCGCTCCGAAGACGACGACGACCCGAAAGCGCGCGACCAAGACTCCGACGGTCAAGACGCGCCAAATGAAGGCCTGGAAAGTGTTCGACAACAGCTTCAAAGAGGTCTCCGTCTTCCGATTTCCGCAGAAGGCCGAGGCCGAAGCCGAGGCCAAGAGGCTGAGCGAGAAGACCGGCAAGACCCACTTCGTCAACGAGGCCATGGTGCCGATGGAGGAGGCGTGACCGCCTTCCTCGGTTGCCGCTGCTGAGGCTCCGGCGACTCAGGGGGAGGGATCGAATCGATGACCGGACCCAACGAGGTCTTCTTCGCCATGTGCGCTCCCGGGCTCGAGCCGGTGCTGCACGATGAGATCCGAGCCCTGCGCTTCGGCAAGGTCGAGCGGCAGGTGGGTGGCGTTCACTTCGAAGGTCAGCTGCGGGACGCTCGGCAGGCCAACCTCTGGCTGCGCTCGGCGGTGCGGGTCCTGCAACGAGTCGATCGCTTCGAGGCCCGCGATGCCGACGCGCTTTACAACGGAGTCAGCGCGGTCGATTGGAGCCGGTTTCTGCGGCCCGAAGGCACGCTCGTCGTCGACGCACGGTCGCGCGACTCGGCGCTGGATCACACGCTCTTCATCGAGCAACGCGTCAAGGACGCGATCGTCGATCAGTTCCGCGCCCGCACCGGTGAGCGACCGTCGGTGGACAAGGACTCGCCCGAGCTCGGCGTCTTCGTCCACCTCTACCGCGATCGTTGCACGCTGCTGGTCGATACCACGGGGGACTCCCTCCACAAGCGCGGCTGGCGTCGATTCCAGGGCCGTGCACCCCTGGCCGAGACATTGGCGGCCGCGATCGTCTCGATGTCGCAGTGGGACCGACGCGCGCCCCTGCTCGATCCCTTCTGCGGATCGGGCACGCTGCTGATCGAAGGAGCGCTTGCGGCGGCCGGCATCGCTCCCGGCGGATTTCGTGAGCGCTTCGGGTTCGAGCACTGGCCGAGCCACGACGCCCAGGAGTGGCAGGCCCAACGGGATGTCGCTCGCTCGGCCGGCGCCTTTCCGTCCAAGCTGATCGTCCGCGGCTGGGACGCGAGCGCCGACGTCGTCGAGTCGGCGAGGGAAAATGTGGCGGCCGCTGGCTTGGACGGGCACCTGGAGCTCGAGGTCGGCGACGTGCAGGACTTTGCACCACGACCTGGCTGGAACGCTTGGGTCGTCACAAACCCGCCTTACGGCGAGCGCGTGGGAGACGCGCGCCGCCTCACGCCCCTCTATCGAGCCTTCGGTCAGATCCTCGCCGAGCGCTGCCGCGGCTACCACCTGGCGCTCCTGAGCGGGAACGAGCTCCTCGAAGAGGCTCTCGGTGTGAAAACGACGAAAGTGGTGCCGCTCAAGAACGGCGCGCTCGACTGCCGTCTGCTCCTCGCCACGCTGTAAGGCGGCGAGCGATCGTTACAGAGACGCGAACGGAGTCCGCCGAGTCGGTCGTTCTCAATCGTCGTCCATCGGCGGGACGGTGCGGGTTCGAAGGACGTGGAAGAGAGAGCGGGCGCGAGAAGCCGGCGAATCGACAGGTGGCGCCCGACCGCCCACCAGGCTGGAGTCGGGCCTCCGATGAAGAAGGATCGTCCTGGCTTCGTGGGGCATCCTCGAAGTGGCCGGCGCTCCGTCTGGAACGGGGTCTGCCCGGAAGGCCCGAATCGTGATAAGCTCATTGCTCGGTTCCCTTTGGCGAAGACCCACCTCACATATTCAGACATCCCAGCGGAGAGTGACCGATGCCCGATCCCAACGAACGGCGCGAAGAGCTGGCGCCCGACATGACCGCGACCGTCGTCGACGTCGTCCTACCCCGCCCTGATCGACAGCTGGTTCCCGAGGATGTGGGTGCCGAGATTCAGGTCGAGGTGATCGGTGGTCCGATGGACGGACTTCGGCAGCGGGTCTCGAAGCCTCTGCTGACGATCGGTCGAGGGGAGATTCACGATCTGTCGCTGGGTCTGGATCGCATGGTGTCGACGAACCATGCCTGCATCGTGCGAGAGGGAGACCATTTCCATCTCGAGGATCTGGACAGCCGGAACGGGACCTACATCGGCGACGAGCGCATCGACCAACGCTCGTTGATCGGTCCGGGCACGATCTTCGTCGTTGGGCGCACCTGCCTCGAGTTCATGCCGTACCGCGGTGCCTGAGAGGAGCTGAACGATGGATTTGACTCGTCTGTCTCCGACGGCGCGCAAGGTGATGGCTCAGGCTGCCAACGTCAGCACCGACCTCGAGCATCAGTTCCTCGGGGTCGAGCACCTGTTCCTCTCCTTGATCCAGGAGCCGACCTCTGGCCTGGCCGCCGCCTTTGAGAAGCAGGGCATGGACGCCGAGCGTTTCGCGAAAGTGCTCAGTGAGCGCGTGGTACCCGTCGAGCGCACCTGGGGTGAAGAGATCCTCTTCACGCCCCGCTGCAAGCGGGTGGTCGACATCGCGGTGCGGATCTCGTGTCCGACGGGCACCAGCCCGGTCGAGCCTGGCCACCTCTTGGAAGGTATCTTTCGCGAAGGGCGCAGCATCCCACTGCGTCTGCTCCGCGCATTCGGTGGGGACCTGGTCGAGATCCAGGAGAGCTGTCGACCTCACGAGGCAGCCGTGGTGGAGGAGGCGACGCCAACGCCGATCCTCGATCGCTTCGGCCGCGACCTCTCCGCGCAGGCTCGCCTCGGAAAGCTGTCTCCGGTCATCGGGCGCAATGCCGAGATGCAGCTCCTCTCACAAGTGCTCCTGCGCAAGAACAAGAACAACCCGATGCTGGTCGGTGAAGCCGGCGTTGGCAAGACGGCCGTCGTCGAGGGCTTCGCACAGCAGCTCGCCTCGCCGGACTGCCCCGAGCCGCTCAAGGGGCGACGGGTCATCGAGCTCTCGATCGGAAGCCTCGTCGCCGGGACCAAGTTCCGCGGCGAGTTCGAGGAGCGGCTCTTGGCACTCCTCGACGAGGCCAAGGCACATCCCGAGATCGTGCTGTTCTTCGACGAGGTGCACACGCTGGTTGGCGCGGGAGCCTCGGGATCGGGCGACACGCTCGACGCCGCCAACATCTTCAAGCCGGCCCTCGCCCGCGGTGAGATCCGCTGCATCGGTGCCACGACCATCGACGAGTTCCGGCGACACATCGAGAAGGACCCGGCGCTCGAGCGTCGCTTCGAGCCCGTCCTGGTCGAAGAGCCGACTCCCGAAGAGGCGAGGCAGATCCTCAAGGGCGTCTCGGAAGGTCTCCAGCGCCATCACGACATTCAGGTGTCGTCGGATGCCATCGATGCCGCGGTCGAGCTCACCATCCGGTACTTGCCTCAGCGTCGCCTCCCCGACAAGGCGCTCGACGCGCTCGATCAGTCGTGTGCGCGGAAGCGGCTCGCCGGCTGGGTCCAGCAGGAAGGCGACGAGATTCCTGCCGTCAATCGAGTCGATGCAGAAGACATTCGACGCACGGTGGCCCAGTGGACGGGCATCCCGATCGAGAAGCTCACCGAGCGCGAAGCCGAGAACATCAAGCATCTGCAGGAGCGCCTCGGCGAGCGCGTCATCGGACAGGATGCGGCGGTCGACGCGGTGTCCCGCGCAATCCGGACGGCCCGCGCCGGTTTGGCCGATCCGAATCGACCCACGGCGAGCTTCCTGTTTCTCGGCCCCACCGGCGTCGGAAAGACCGAGCTGGCCAAGAGCCTCGCGCACTTGCTGTTCGGCGACGAGAAGAGGCTCACGCGCTTCGACATGTCCGAGTACACCGAAGCGCACTCGATCGCCAAGCTCATCGGATCACCGCCCGGCTACATCGGCCACGAGCAGGAAGGGCAGCTCATCAAGGCGATGCGGACCCGCCCCCACTCGATCGTGCTCTTCGACGAGATCGAGAAGGCGCATCCGCAGATCTATGATCTCTTCCTTCAGATGTTCGACGAGGGTCGCTTGACCAGTGCCCAGGGACGACAGGTCGACTTTCGGCATGCCGTCGTCATCCTGACCTCGAACCTCCAGGCCGCGCCACCGCTCAAGCCAGCCGAGCGCCTCGGCTTCCATGAGCAAGGCCTCCAGACCGAGCCCGAGCTCGAGGAGCTGCCGCCGCCGCCCCGCGAGGCGCTCTTCCCGTTCTTCCGGCCGGAGCTGGTCAATCGCATCGACGAGGTCGTGCACTTCCGCCGTCTCGACGGAGAAGCGTTGCGGTCGATCCTCGGCCGCTACCTCGAAAACCTGCAAGAGCTGCTGCAGCCGAGAGGCTTCGACGTCCTCGTCGATGAGGACGCCCAGGAGCATCTCGTGAGCCTGGGAACGAGCCAGGAGTTTGGTGCCCGCGAGCTGCGACGCGTCGTCGATCGCTCGCTCCGTCAACCGCTCGCCGACGAGATCCTCGACCGCGGAACCACCGGCGGCACGATTCACGTTCGACTGGAGAACGGCGAGCTCACCTTCACCTGACCTCGATCACGAGCTGGAGTGCGTCCGCGAAAGCAAAGCCGCGATGGATACTCGAACGGCGAGCGTCGTCGCGCGAAGCGAAGCTGACGCCGACGAACGCGAAGACGTGGAGTACGTCCGCGAAGCGAAGCCTCGAGAGCGCATCGACTCGAGCTCCCGCCGAGTTTCCCATCGAACCCTGAGCCTTCTCCGGCGTTCAGCCTCGCCAACGAAGCCGTGTCCGTGAGGGATCATTGCGAAGCGCCTGGCTCATCCTCGTCATTCTGCTCGTCGCCGGACTCGGGATCGTCGTCTTGACGACGCAGGAGGACCCTCAGGTCGAAGGCGAAGCCGGCAGCTCGACCCCAGCCCCTGCGTCCGAAGTACGCGGCATGAGGGCGACTCCGGTGTCGACCGAACCGGAAGCCGAGACCGTCATCGAGGACGATCGCCCCTCTCAGGGTTCTCAGGTGACGGAGGCCCGAACGGCGAGCACTGACGGCCGGGCGACCGTCACCCTGTCCGGTTGGACGCAGGACGACCCAGGACAGCCGCTCTCGGGCGTGACCGTCGTCGCTCTTCTTGAGGGGACGAACGACGAGATCGGCTCCACAACGAGCGATGACAGTGGCCGCTTCTCGATCCACGTGGCTCCGGGACGCTATGACGTCGTGGCTCGTCAGCCTGGCTTCGTGCCCGACCGCCTTCCTTCAGTCGAGGCGCCGCGGGACGGCGTGATCTTTCGACTCCGCGCCTGGGCGTTGCAGAGAGGCGTGGTGGTCGACGCAGTGACGAAGGAGCCGATCCCGGAGGTGCTCGTCGGTTTGCGATCCCGGGCCGAGGTCGAGAGCGAGCGCCTCACGCTCGAGGTTCGACCCGCCACCTGGCCGAAGGATCAAACCAGAACGAAGGACGACGGGACCTTCGCGATCGAAGAGATCGCCCCCGGCGAGTACGTCCTGCAGTTTCGACACCCGGGTTATCGCTCCTACGAGCAGGCCGTCGCGATCTCGCCGGGCCAGAGCAGTTTCATCATGGTGAAGCTGGATCGCGGCCTGACGTTGCGCGGGATCGTGCTCGACGATCAAGGCGGCGGAGTCGAGAGCGCCTTGGTGACAGTACATTCCGGGGAGGTCGCTCGCGGCCTGATGAGCTTGGTGCAGGTCGGTGGACTCATGAGCGCCCGCACGAGCGAGAGCGGGCGATTCGAGATTGGTCGGCTCGCACAAGGTGAGATTCGGCTTTCCGTGACTGCCGATGGCTTCCTCCCAAAGATCGATGGACCGCATCTTTTCGAGGAGCAGGACCTCGAGGTCGAGATCCGCCTGCAGCGAGGCATCACAGTCTTCGGCACGGTCTACGACGGCGCCGAGCAGCCCTTTCCCGATGCCTCGATCCTCGGCATGCAGATCGACGAGCAGCAGCCGGTGACGACCTTTGCCGAAGTGGACGGTCACTACGAGATCGGAGGCCTTCTTCCCGGCGAGTACGTCTTCTTCTGGGGCGAGCGGGAAGGCGATCCGAGTCGGTTCTTCACCGATCCGTTCCCGGTCACGATCACCGCTGAACCGACCCGGCAAGCCGTTGATCTTCGGCGAGTGTCGGCCGGCTCGGTAACGCTTTGGGGAACCGTCCGCGGGCCGGGCGGCCTCTTGAGCTCCGGCTCGGTTCAAGTGCTCCCGAACATCCGCGGCACGAGCCCTCTCGTGGGCGCGAAGAACGCTGAGATCGATGCTCGGGGCGGCTATCGCCTCGAAGGACTGGCGGGAGGATCGGCGGTGCTGATGGTCCAAGGCCTCGCCGACTTCAGCTCGGGAGCGCCGCTGTCGTACCAGCTCGTGCTGCCCGAACGCGGTGAGCTGCGCTACGACGTGACGCTCCCGTCGGCGCTCGTGACCGGCCGGCTGGTCGGAGCGCCGATCCGGGGCGGCACGATCGAGTTGGGCCTGGCTGCAATGAAGACCGAGGGCCCGCTGGATGCCTTGCTCTCTCCGCGGGCTCAACACGAGCTCGATGCGAGCGGGAGCTTCTCACTCGGTCCGGTGCCCGCAGGCGAGTACACCCTGTTCGCGCACGTGGTGTTGGAAGACGGGTCGACCCGTTTCTGGACCGCCCCGAATGTGCGAGCACCGAGTCGACTCGGAGACATCGCGCTCGGCGACGACATCGGTACGCTGCACCTGCAGATCGAAGATGAGAGCAGTCGCCCGGTCGGCAACGCCATCGTGTCGATCGTCTCGGGACGCGGAGAGCATTTCCCGCGCGAGACCGCGCGCAGCAGCGATCCGAGCGGTCAGCTCGAGATCCCAGGCCTTCCGGCCGACACGTTGACGGTCGTCGTCTCGGCCCCCGACCGAGCGGTGGGACGTTTCGAGGTCCGCTTGGCGGCGGGTGCGAGCGTCGAGCGGCGGGTCGTTCTTCAGGCGAGCCATCGTCTCGAGGTCGTGGTGGTCGATGCCGACGATCGGCCGCGAGCCGGAGTGCTCGTCGATCTGCTCGATGCGTTCGGGGCGCCGCTCGCACAGCCCTATCACATGGCGAGCGCCGAAGAGGTCGCCTGGCGCGGCGGCGGTGGTCTCACCGACGAGGCGGGGCAGGTGTTCTTCGACGCGCTCGCCCGAGGTCGCTATCAACTGTGGGTGCACAGTGCGTCGGGAGTCGTGTCGCAAGCGGTGACCGTCACCGAAGAGGATCAGACCCGCGTGCGTGTCGTCGTGAACTGAGGAGAACCCGGAGCACCGTCCCATCGGAGGCCCGTCCCATCGGAGGCCCGAATTCATTCGGGTGGGAGGTCGTCAATCTTGCATCCGCTCGATCAGGCGGATTCAACGTTCAACGCTCAACGCTCAACGCTCAACGTTTAGATCTTCAAGTCGGCGCGCTGGAGCTTTTTGCAACGCTCGGGTTCAGCCTGGTGGTTGGACCTGCGATGGATTCGTGACGTTTGAAGACCACTCTCTCACGCAGGTTCTTCGATCGAGTCTCTGCCCGAATTCGTGAGACGCCGTTGCTGGACGTGAGTGACGAGCTCCGTTCGCGTCTCTGTTCCCTGGAGGCCAAGCTTCACCCTGGTGTTGCAAAACGAAATGCTCCCGACCATCCCCTCGGAGGCCCGAATTCATTCGGGTGGGAGGTCGTTCGCCCTTGCGAAACCGTCGTGATGGTCGAGGGCGAATCCAGCGGACTAAAGTCCGCCCTCCGGTTGCACGTGCATAGGGTACAGAGACCCGAACGGAGTTCGACACGTCGCGCAACTTGATCCTCGTGGCCTGTCGGCGGGGCGGTTTGCTTTCGAAGAGCGTGGGAGAGAGAGCGGTGCGCGAGAAGCCCTCCCGCCGGTTCGCGTCTCTGTAACGATCGTCCCGCCGACGGCCGACGAGTGAGAAGGATCGACTCGGCCTCGATCAGTCCGGACGTCCGGCTCGCTGTCGGTCGTAGCTCATCACGAACAAACCGCGGTTGGATTCGCCCGTGCTCTGGCGCATGTACAAGCGTCGCCGGCCGAGTGTGACCTCGAGGGTCACCGTGTCGTCGTTCGGGTGATTGGGGTCGTAGATCCGGAGCGTCATCGTGGTGCCGGAGCGCTCGTAGCCGTACACCAGGACCTGGTGGTTGTAGGACGGGTTGGCGAATCCGAAGCGGCGGATCAGGCAGATCGGCACGACCCAGCCGCGATCGATGCGGGCCTCGAGCGTTCGCAGCTCGCGGGGCACCGATCGACGCAGGCTCGTCAGGGGGCACCAGCGTCGCTCGCGGTCCGGACGCTGTTGCCACTCGAGGACCTTCGCCCACACACCTGGGACCAACGTCTCGGCTTGCCGACGGACGAGCCGCCAGTAGGCTTCCGAGCCGAGGCGCGGGCGCACCGGCGAGCGGTCGATCGACTGGCTCGACTCCCAGGCGTCGAGGACGCGATAGATCATGCCGCCGCACAAGCCGAAGTCGGTGCTCAGCTCCCAGCTCGTGAAGCCGAGCGGGACCTCGAGGGCGACCGGGAATCGATTCGCGTAGGCGAGTCCGTGTGACGACGGCCGAAACGCGAGCACCGTCGAGACCGGCTCCGTCTCATTCGCCCCTGCCGTCGGTCCGAGGATCGACACCCACAAGATCATCGCCAGGGTTCGCATCGTGCCGGCTCCGCATTCAGGAGTGGGATCGGCGCGCGTCGGCCGTCGCGAAGCGCGCCGGAGATCGTCTTCAGCGATCGCGGCCGGACCCGTCGTCGGAGTCCGCTCCACCATCACCATTGCCGCCATCACGGTTTCGACGTGGGCGTCGCTGGTTGCCCTGGTTGGCTCCCGGTCTGGGGCCGTCTCGCTCGTAGGCGGGAAGCTGCAGCAGCTCCGCGTCGAGGTTGGACAGCGCCGCGTCGAGGCGAGCCAGCCGCTCGGGCTGCTCGGTGGTCGTGAAGTGAGCTCGGAGTGTGCGCGCCGTGTCCGCGGGCGAGATGTTCAGCCCATCCAGAGTGGCGGCCGAGCCGGCCCGACGCTCGAAGGACGCCAGCAGCTTCGAGAGCGCTCCCTCGTCGTCCTTCCGTTCGAATGCGACCCGCGCCTGCCCGGCCAGCGACAGCGCGATGTAGTGTTCGGCCGAGTCGCGGTCATCCGGCAGGACCTCGATGGATTTCTCATAGTGACCGATCGCACGATCGTACGCCTCGAGCGCCGCCTCGTCGCGACCCTTGCGGCGATGGAACTCTGCCGTCACGAGAGACGCGAGTCCGGCATACCAGTGCAGGCTGGGCGAGGCGTTCTCTTGGCGGAGCATGTTCTCGTAGACGGCTTCAAGTCCTCGCAGGCCGCGATCGGCCAAGACTCGTCCGCGGAGGCGGTCATGCAGCGCGGCGGAGTCGGGGAACCGGGCGAGCCCGTCCTGGAGCACTCGGGACGCCTTGCCCACGGCGGCGAGCATGTTCAGGAAGTCGTAGTGCGCGACGATCTGTCCGTCCGTGCCTTCGGGGTGGCCCGCCAAGACCGAGTAGGCCGAGTGCACGTCGGTGAGCCATTGCTGAGGCCACTCTTCTTTGGCTCGAAGCGCTTTCATGATCGACTGGCGCCGTCCTTCGGCGTACAGGCCGAGCACCGCCATCGCGTTCCAGCTCGGCTCGCCGGCCGGCAAGGCCGCGACGGCCTTCTCGGCGCGCGCTTGTGCGGTCTCCGCATCCCCGAGATAGTGCGAGGCGAGTGCAATCACGGCATCGACGTTCCAGCCGCTGGCGCCGAGACGCTCGGCGGCTTGTGCGTTCGTGAGAGCGTCCTCGAACATCAGCTGGGTGAGATCGGCGGCGGTCTTCGCATCGGCGGCGAGGTTGCTTGCCGTCTCGGGATTGACGGCGTAGGCCAAGGAAGCCTCGGCGGCCTCGAGGTGCGCTATGGCGTCCTCCGGGCGGTCACGTGTCGCGCTCGCCTTGTCGTCGAGCGTCGATCCGAGTTCGACCCAGTTCATGGCGGGACGGTAGCTGGCGGCCCCGGTGGCGAGCTTGCTCGACCAGGACTGGACATCGACCGCCTGCGATTGTCCATCGAGACCCTTCTGCACGACGGCGAGGGTCTTGGCATGCGGTGACCTTTCACCGAGGCGCTCGAGCGCCGCGACCAGCTTCTCGCGAGCGGCCTCGTTCATCGGCGTGCGGAGCGCTTCGAGGATCAGCCCGGTGGCATCGGTCGAGTCCGTTTGTGCCAGGGCGACGCGAGCGCGCTCGCTGAGCGCCGTATCGAGGCCGAAGATCGCCAAGCGCAAGAGATCGAGGGGCGCGGCCTCCGGATGCTCACGAGCCGCTTCCAGAAGCTTCGCGCGCATCTCCTTGTCGCCATCGCGGTAGGCGGCTTCGACCGCCAATCGATCCTCGATGTGCCGGCTCGCCACGCGCTCGAGGATCGGGCGATCTCCGCGAACGATGGTGCGCGGCTCGATCTCGCGGTTCGTGATGCCGTCGCGAATCGCTTGAAAGACGGAGTCGGTGTCCCAGGCATAGAAGACGTCGTAGACCTCGGAGCCGTCGAGCTCGACCATGATGTGCCGAGGCGCGATCCTCTGACCGTCGAGGAACTTCTCGTACATCAATGGCTCGATCGCGATGTGCTCACCGCACGTCACGCTGCCGAAGCGCGGGCAGAGGATGCGCTCGCCCGTCTCGTCGTAGTCTCGAGGGTTGTGGCGATAGACCGACGCCATCACGCACACGTACGGTTCATAGAGCTTCGCGATGTCGGGCTGCCGATAGCGAATGCCCGCGTAGTGCTCACTCGCGATCTCTCCGTCCATGTTGACGCAGACCAGGATGGCCTGGTTGGTCTCCCGTGACACGGCGACGGCATCCTCCCAAGTGCGTTGGAAGGTGATCAGGACCGGCTTCTGCCAATCCTCGGCGGTCGGCGCATACCACATCTGCTCGCGGTTCACGCCGCCGGGAGGTTGAGCCTCCACAGTGGGAGCGAGCGAGGCAACGAGGAATGCGATGGCAATCAGAGAGACGACACGGCGGATCGAAGCATGGATCCGCGGGGCGCGAAAGGTATACACATCAAGCCTCGAAAGGTACTTTTGGTCGGGCGTGCCGATCCCAGACTATCGTGTGTCGGCAGCTCGGGCAAGGTGCCCGGCGGCTGAGAAAAGCCCCTGCCCTGTCAAGAGTTGCGGCCACACCCGCGTCCTGGGCCTTCCGAACTCGTATTCCACGACCGCCAGGAGTCTTCCCACCCGTGACCGACGTCGCCGCCGTCGCCGAGCGCATCCAGCAAGAGAGCGTCTTTCTTCGCGAGGTCGTTCGCGAGGTCGAGAGTGTCATCGTGGGACAGAAGGCGCTCCTGAATGGCCTCTTGATCGGCCTGCTCGCCGATGGTCACGTGCTTCTCGAAGGCGTGCCCGGCCTCGCCAAGTCCCTGGCCGTCCACAGCCTCGCCATCGCACTCGGCGGCACCTTTCGTCGCATCCAGTTCACGCCGGATCTGCTCCCGTCCGACCTCGTCGGGACGCAGGTCTACAACCCCAAGACCGGCGATTGGACCGTGCGCGAAGGACCCGTCTTCGGCAACTTCCTGCTCGCCGACGAGATCAATCGCGCTCCCGCCAAGGTGCAATCCGCGCTGCTCGAAGCGATGCAGGAGCGCCAGGTCACTCTGGCCGGTGAGACCCATCCGCTGCCGTCGCCGTTCTTGGTCCTGGCGACGCAGAACCCGGTGGAGCAAGAGGGCACGTATCCGCTGCCGGAGGCTCAGGTCGACCGCTTCATGCTGAAGCTGGTGGTCGGCTACCCGTCCCGCGAAGACGAGAAGCTCATCGTGCAAAGGATGGCTCGCACGCATCCGCGCTCCGAGGTCAGCCCGGTCACGTCACCGGCGCAGGTGCTGGCGGCTCGCGAGCTGCTCGACAGCGTCCGCGTCGACGAGAAGATCGTCTCGTACGTGATCGACCTGGTCTTCGCGACCCGCGAGCCCGGCTCGGCAGGCCTCGACGATCTCGAGCCGCTCATCCTCTACGGAGCGTCGCCTCGCGCTTCGATCGCGTTGACGCAAGCGGCGCGCGCTCGAGCCTTCCTCGAAGGCCGCGGGTTCGTCACGCCCCATGACGTCAAGTCGGTCGGATTCGATGTCCTGCGTCATCGCGTCATCACGACCTACGAAGCCGAAGCCGAAGGCGTGACGTCCGAGCAGGTCATTCAACGGGTCTTCGATACCGTCCCCGTTCCTTGAGGGTGCGCGGTCGAGATCTCGACCGTGAGTGAAGCGGAGGCGGACAGGTCGACATGATCGAAGATCGAGAGATCACGCTCACGGAGCTCTTGAAGGAGGTCCGCCGCATCGAGGTGCACAGCAAGCGCCTGGTGACGGGCGTCATGGCAGGTGGCTACAGCTCGGTGTTTCGCGGTGCCGGCATCGAGTTCGACGAGGTGCGCGAGTACGTCGAAGGCGATGATCCGCGGTCCGTCGACTGGAACGTCACGGCGCGCATCGGCCGCCCCTACATCAAGAAGTACAAGGACGAGCGCGACCTGACCGTGCTGTTCTTGCTCGATCTGTCGGCGTCGACGCTCGGTGGCTTCGGACACTGGTCCGTGCGGCAAACGGCGGCTCGCATCTGCGCCTGCCTCGGACTCTCGGCCGTGCGCAACAACGATCGCGTCGGACTCATCGCCTTCAGCGATCATGTCGAGAAGAATGTCCCGGCCCTCAAGGGCATCGGCCATGCCCTGCGCATCGTTCGCGACTGCCTGGCGCTGCCTCGCACCAGCGACGGCACCGATCTCGCACCGGCGCTCGAGCTCGCCTCGCGGGCCGCTCGCATGCACTCGGTCGTGTTCGTGATGTCCGACTTCCTGACCACGGGCTGGGAGAGGGCGCTGTCCCTGTGCGCCCGTCGCCACGACGTGATCGCCGTGCGCTTGATCTCACCCGAGCTCGAGTCGGTGGCGTCCGGGCTGGTGCGAGTTCGCGATCTCGAGAGCAGCCGTGTTCACGTCGTCGACTGGGGAGACCGGCGAGTGCGTGAGGCGTATCGAGAGCGCGTCGAATCTTGGCAACGGCGCACCGAGGCGACTCTGCGTCGGGTGGGCGTCGATCGCATGGACGTGCGCGTTCCGCGAGAGCCCGACAAAGAGGCGGTCGCGCGACCGATTCTCAAGTTCTTCCGAATGCGCGAGGTCCGCGGGGCCAAGCGATGAGGGCGCGACACCGGTTCGAAGGCCTCGGGAGCTTGCGATGCCACTCTTCGATCGGCGCCGTCGCCGCGATCGTCCTCCTGCTCGGGCTCGCTGCGGCGAAACCATGGGCAGGGCGCCCCGAATCCTTCGAAGCTCAGCAGCGAGGTCCCCGACTGCTCATCGAGTGTGACGTGGACGAGGTCGAGCTCGGAGCGCCGTTCGATCTCACCGTCGTGCGCAGCTGGTCCGACGACCTCGAGCCCGAGTCTTGGAGCGACTCGCAGCTCGCTCCCTTGGTCCTGGTGACCCTCGACTCGTCACGGACCGAGCGCGACGGACGCTTCGAGGAGCGTCTCCGGTTCCGAGCTCATGCCTTCGAGCGGCAGTCCCTGGAGATCGCGGCGAGCTTTCGTGCCTTCCCGCGCGCTGGGGGGGAGGCGCAGACGGCGGTGGCGCCCCCGTTTCGGCTCCGCACTCGGTCGGCGCTCGCAACGCCGGACGCGGGAGAGGTCGAGCTACCCCGCGCCCCGTTTCCGGCGCCCATTCCTTGGCTCGCCTGGATATCGCGGGCCGGGGCCGTCCTGGCGGGAGCCTTGGCCTTGGGGCTGATCTTCCGGTGGCGGGCGACGAGACGGGGGGCGGACGGCGCGCCTCTGGTCGAGCCACAGGTGCGGGCCGTGGAGCGTTGGGGGGTCCTTCAGCAGTGGACGCCGAAGAGTGCTGACGAGGCGGAGGCCTGGACGCTCGAAGCCAACGATCTGATCCGGTCACTGCTCGAGGCGCGATTCGAGGTGCCGGCCCTGGAGTGGACCGCGGAGCAGCTGCTCCGCTCACCCGCGCTCATCGCAGGACTGAGCGACGAGGTCCGGACGAGGTTGGCCGAGTTCTTCCGTGACCTGGAGGAGGTGCGGTTCGGGGGAAGCCAGCTCGGTGAGCTCGAGCTCCAGAGCTTCCTCGAGAGAATCGAAGGCCTGATCCAAGACACGAAGGCGCCGGCCGCCGCCGAGCGGTTGGCCTCATGACTGCTTGGCTCGAATCCCTCACGCGTCTGACCTTCACCTCACCCATCTTGGCCTGGGCGGCGGCAGCTCTTCCGATCGCCCTTTGGCTTCGGTGGCGTCAAGGACACCCGGCCATTCGCTTCGCACCGGCGGTCTTGCTCGAGGATGCTCGCTTGGTCGGTGCCGAGGCGCCGGCCTGGCCGAGATCCGGGCGCACGCGTTGGCAGACGCTTCCCACGATGCTCCAAGTGCTCGGCTTGATCCTGGCCGTCGTTGCACTGGCGCGGCCGGTCGAGCTCTCGCCGTTGCCCGTGCGCAAGGACGGCATCGACATCGTGCTGTGCCTCGATCTCTCGTCGTCCATGGCGGCGACCGATCTCGATCCGAAGCGAACGCGTCTGGCCGTCGTCCAGGAGGCGGCTGAGCGCTTCATCGCGGCGCGTCCCGACGACCGCATCGGGCTGGTCGGCTTCGCGCGGTTTCCGGATCTGCGCTGTCCGCCGACGCTCGATCATCGCGCCCTCGACGAGCTGCTGCTCGAGATGCAGCTCGTCGAGAGTGATGGCGCCGAGGATGCCACCGGCATCGGGACAGCCGTCGCGCGTGCGGCTCAGGTGCTCGCCGGCGGCGCCTCGAAGTCGAAGGTCGTCGTGCTCTTGACCGATGGAGAGGAGAACGTGTCATCCGCCGACAACCCGGCCGAGATCGCTCCTCTGCATGCCGCGCAGCTCTGTGAAGAGATCGGTGTGCGCGTTTACACCATCGCCGCCGGCATGGGTCGTCAGGGAGCGAGTGGGGAGTGGATCCCGGTCGATACGAGCCAGGTGCGGGGTGTGGCCGAGCGCACGGGAGGGGAGTTCTTCGAGGCGAAGGACGCGCAGGCCCTCGAGCGCGTCTATGCGACCATCGACACCCTGGAGACGGTCGAGATCGCGCAGCCTCGCTTTCGACGAGAGGATCGCTTTCTTCCCTTTCTCATCGCCGCCCTCGTCGTGTGGTGGATCGGACGCTTGCTGAGCAGCGTCGGCTGGCGGAGGTTGCCATGATGGAATGGCTCGACCACGTCGCGGCCCCGGAGCTGTGGCCGATCCTTCTCGCCGCACCCCTCACGTACGCCGCCCTCTGGATCGGGGATCGCGCTCGAGCGCGTCGGCTGAGAGCCTGGATCGGCCCGCGCAGCTCGGTGCTCGCGAACGAGCTGAGCCCGCGTCGTCGAGCGGTGCGGCGACTGTTGGCGGCACTGGGACTCCTGTGCGCTTGCCTGGCGATTCTGCAGCCGCTCGGCGAGGAGAGCGAGGAGGAGATCGAGCAACGCGGCATCGATATCGTCGTTTGCCTCGACGTGTCACGCTCGATGTGGGCGCGCGATCAGCTCCCGAATCGTCTCGCCGCCGCTCAGCGCGAGATCGACGCTCTGGCGGCGACCACTCAAGGCGATCGGCTCGCACTCGTCGTCTTTGCCGGCGAAGCGCAGCTGAAGGTGCCTTTGACCCGGGACACCGAGTCGTTTCGGGATCTCGTTCGCCTCGCCGACCCGCTCGATGTGCGGCGCGGTGGAACCGACCTGGGCGCTGCGCTCGAAGCGGCGATGGCAGCACTCGGTGACCCGAGCGGCCAGCACGAGGTCGTGCTCTTGTTGACCGACGGCGAGGACCTCGAGGAGCGTGGCCTGCGGGCCGCAGAGACGCTGCGTGATAGGAATGTCGTCGTCCACGGCGTCGGATTCGGCTCGGCCCGCGGCAGCAAGATCACGATCACCGACGAAGACGGAGAGCGGTTCCTGGTCGATGCCTCGGGGCGCGAGGTCGTCACGGCGCTCGATCCGGCGAGCCTGCGCCGCATCGCCGAGTCGACGGGTGGTGAGTACGTGAACGCGACCGCAGTCACTCGGCCACTCGCGGCACTGTACGAGAAGCGGCTCCGCCCCATGGCGCAGAAGACCTATGACGCCGAGCGCCAGCGAGAGCGACGAAGCCTCTTTCAGCTGCCGTTGTTGGCGGCGATCTTGATCTGGATCGGTGAGCTGTCGATCACCGACCGCAGGCGGAGACGACGATGAAGGCCTGGCGAGGATTGACGAGTGGCTTGCGAGCGGTCCGGCACCTGCCGATACTCGCCGACGTTGCACGATCACGATTCGGCACTCTCGCCGTTCGCGGATTCGCAGGACGCTCATGATGATTCGGCCCCTCAATCTCTTGTTGCTGACCGCTCTCGGCGTTGCGCTGATCGGGTGCCTGCGAGGCGACGACTTCACGGCAGGTGTTCGAGCACTCGAAGCGGAGCAATGGTCGGACGCCGATGCCGCACTTCGGTCGGCTGTCGGTGCGGCGGGGGCGAAGGCGAGCCCCGAGCTGCTGTTCGATCGGGCGCTGGCGGCTTTGCACGTCGGCTCCGGGCGCGAGGCCGAGATCGCAGCCGAGCGGGCGACCGTGAGAGGCGGCGATCGATTCGGTGAGCTGACAGAGTTCCTGTTCGGCAACTCCTCCTACGCCCGCTGTGAGAGATCCGAAGCGCGCGCCGACCTGCCGGAGGCCGAGCCCTTCGCCTACGACGTCGCCATCCTCCAAGCCGAGAAGGCCAGAATCGCCTGGCAGACGGCTGCGGTGCGACGGGGCGATTGGCCGGCGGCGCGTCGCAATGTCGAGCGTGCGCTCCTCAAGCTGGAGCAGCTGCGCCGCAAGAAGCAGGAGAAGGTGGACGAGCAGAAGAAGAAGGAGAAGCCGGACCCCCCGAAGAACGATCCTCCCGAGCCGGAAGTCGAGGAGGAAGAGGTCGAGCAGCCCGCCCTCGAGCCGTCGCTCCAGGAGCTGTCACCCGACCAGGTGCAGCGACTGCTCGAGAAGCTCGCCCTCAAGGAGCGCGAGAAGCGGGCGATGCGCCAGGCCGAGCGGCGCGAGCGCACGAGCGCCGGGACGCGGGATTGGTGAGGGGCTGGCTAGCGTGGGTGGTCCTCATCGGGAGCCTCCTGCCGACGGGACCGGAGCGCGCGATCGCTCAGGAGGGCTCATCGGAAGACCGCGTCGTGCTCGAGGTCATTCCGGACCACGAGACGGTCTTCGTTCACCAGGCGATTCGATTGACGATTCGCATGAGCATCGAGCGGCAGCTCTTGGATCGGGAGCTGATCCAGCTCTTCCGTCGCGAGCTCGACCTCCCGGTCCAGCTCGACGCGCTCTCATTGGGGGAGGCCCATGGCGTGAGCACGTTGCCGGCCATCGAGGAGAGTGGACCGCGCTTCGCCTTCGGCGAGCAGCTCGTGAGCGCCCGAACGCAACCGGATCGCACGATCGATGGGCGAGCCTTCGCGATCTTTGAGATCGAGCGCGCGTGGGTCGCCACAGGGTCGGGCGAGCTCGTCATCCCGCCCTCGACCTTGCGCTTCGCATACGCCACCGAGTTTCGCGACGACTTCTTCGAGGGACGCACGCCCGTCGATCGCCACGATGCAGAGGTGACGAGCTCACCCTTGAGGATCACGGTCCGGCCTCTCCCCGAGGAGGATCGTCCGCCGTCCTTCACGGGCGCCGTCGGTCGCTTCGCCATCGAGGCAACGACTCCCGCCCGGTCTCTCGAGGTGGGCGAGAGCTTCAAGCTGGAGATCCGCATCACCGGAAACGGCAACCTTACGACGTTCGATCCACCTCGGCTCGACGGTCTCGAGGGGTTTCACATCCTCGGCATGATCGAGGACCGCGGTGAGTCGGTGCGGCGAGTGATCGTGGATCTGGCGGCACTCGACGCGGACGTGACGGAGATTCCCGCTCTCCCGTTCCCCTTCTTCGATCCCGAGCCACCGGCCGGCTATCGAGTCGTGGCGACGCAGCCAATCGCCTTGGACGTTGGGGGGACGACGGTGTTGCAGGAGCCCGATGTCATCGGAGACGCGCTGCGCGCGGTTCCGGGTCTCGACGACATCCACGGACTGATGCCGCTCACGAACTCAGCACCCAGGCGGAGCCCGAGCTCGACCTTCATCGTGTGGTTGGCGTTGTTGGGGCCTTGGCTGATGGCGAGCGGGCTCGTGACTTGGCGCTGGCGCCGTGAGCGAGAGAGACTCGATCCGGGCGGTGCTCGCGCGCGCCGAGCCGCACGTCGCTTTCGCCGGTCACTCACGAAGCCGGACGTCGATGTCGCTGGCGAGCTCCTCGAGTATCTTGCGGCGCACCTGCGATGTCGCCCGGCCGCAGTCGTCGACGTGTCGCTCGAGCAACGGCTGGCTAGCCGGGGCGCGCCGGCCGGGGCCGCGAGCCGTGGAGCGCGGCTGGTCGAAGCCTTGGTGGCCGCAGGCTACGGCGGCTCGCCGGTCGAGGACGCCGCCGAGCAGGCGCGCCGCTTGGTCGATGAGCTGGAGCCTCGGCTGCGAGGGAGCGTCGCATGATCGGGATGCTGATGGCGCTGGTGCTGGGATCGATGCATCCCGCCTTCGACCACTATGCGGCCGGTGAGTTCGACGTGGCGCTCGAGCAGTTCGAGGCGAGCCTGGTGCAGGACACTGGGGCGCTGGGGCCGTTGCTGTATAACCTCGGCAACTGCGCCTACCGCCTCGATCGCCTCGCGGAGGCCGCACTGTACTATCGCCGGGCCAGCCTTCGGATGCCGGCTGACGAGCAGATCGAATTCAACCTGGGACTGACGGAGCGGCGCCTCGGTCTCGAGCTCACCCGAGCGGACTCGACTCTCGAGCGGTTGCGTGACTGGGGCGATCGGCTGAGCTTGGGCCAGCTTCTGGTGGCCGCGGGTGTCCTCCAATCGCTCGGCATCCTCGGCCTCGCCTGGGCCCGACGTCGGAGCCTCTGGCGCGTGATCTTCTTCATGTCGCTGCTCTTGGGTGTCGCCGCGGGAGCTCGGTACCTTCAGCGAAGCTGGTTCGCTGCTACGCCTGCCGGCGTCGTGTTGGTGACGCGCGCACCGGTGCGATCGGAGCCGCACCTCGATCTTCCCATCATTGCGGAGCTGCCAGCGGGCGAGTGCATTCGCATTCTCGAGCAGTCGGACCGCTGGATGCGCGTGGAGCGCGCGAAGCTCGAAGGCTGGGTCGAGCGGAGCGACGTCGGACTGGTGGACTGACGCCGGGCCTCCGATGCGATCATCCCCTCGGAGGCCCGAATCCAATCGGGTGGCAGGTCGCTCGCCCAACGTTGACACACAGGGCCATTGACCGAGTCGGACTCTGCCCGTTAGCTTTGGAGTGGTCTCTGCCGCGGGGAGTGAACTGATTCGGGAAGCCCATCCATCATCGTGTCGAACAACTTGCCGATGGACTTGCCCCTCATCTCATTGATGTAGGAG
>JAJDCO010000025.1 GCA_029260795.1 Planctomycetota bacterium
CCTCGAGATCGATTCCCTCGACAACGGTCTTGCTCAGCCCGAGCATCCGGCGAATCATGGTGGTCGCGCGCATGAGTCTTGTCTCCTGTATGTTGTTGTGAACACACAGAAGAGCGCAGGACTCGTGCGCGTTCCACCCTCTCTCCGTCTCTTCTCCGAACAACGCACCAGCCTTCGAGCCACCTGCCCGGAGCTCCCTCGCCGTCGGCGTCGGTCGCGCCCGCAAGGAGCCTGCGACTGGGGCCGACGACGGCGAGAGGGTGCGCAGGGCTCGCCCCGGCAGCTCCTGAACCCGAGGCCGAGGGAGCGTTACAGGGCGCGATCACCCCCGGGAATGCCGAGAGCCCCTTCCAGAGGGGCTCAGATCGTCTCCCGGTACCCACTCAGCAATTAGGAGAACCGAAACTTCTGGGGCCTCGAGATCAACAATTGGGGTCCGAGTATCACACTCGACGGCGTTAGCGGAAGTCCGTTTATTGACACGACTGTAGCAAGTGGCTTTGATCCCAGAAACTGGGGCGTCAACTCGGTAGCGAAAGACAGTATCGTACACGCGCCCAGCTCGTGCGATCGTTGCGGCAATTCCGCTGACGGCTGTTCAGACGAATAGGAGGCCGAGATATGGTCAAATACCTAGTAATCTCAGCAACGCTCGGTGTCGCAGCGATCTGCATTGCCTCCTACTCAACCCTACGAGACCGCTTGCAAGATGGCGGCTGTGATGCGCGCTGGCCTCCCGATGAGCAAGGGCAACCTGCATCTTACTGGCGCGACATGCTTTTTGACGAACGCTCGTCTGAGCAAGAGCGAGACCATGCGATTTTCGCACTGCGGAGCATCTGCGACCGTGAAGTCGACGGTCACGACGCTCTATGCATCTTCACCAGCAACCACCGTATTCTCGCCATCGAAACGCTCCAGGCCGCAGAGGAGCACTCCTTACCGCAGGTTCGGCGAGCAATGGAACAGACTCGTTGGTGGCCGCCCCCCGATGGGTGGAAACCTGGGCGGAGCCGGCTCCGAGCCGATGCTGATGGTGGTGAGAAGTAGCCGCTAGGAGGACGCCCCCGCCGCGAACGCAAGAAGACCCTCGGCGGCCGCATCGAGTCGCTGGAGATCTTGAAGCAGGGCGCTCCCGAGTTCTTCCGGCAAGCCGAAGCCGTGCTCCGTGAGGCTCTCGCCCGGTGGACCCGATCACAGGTCGCCGCCGACGATGTCCTGGACGCCCTCGCGCTGACCTGGACCGCTCGCCGCATCGTGAGCGGAGAAGCCGAACGTCTGCCGGCCGAGCCGGAGCGAGACAGCCAGGGCTTGCGCATGGAGATCTGGGGGTGAACGGCTTCGTGACGACGAGGCGTCAGCGGCTCAGATCTTCTTCGTGCGTACCGATTCGGCTCAGTGGTCGGCGGGCGCTGCCGAGACGGGAGGAGTCGATTCGATGGGGGTGACTCTCTCATCCGGGGCTTGCGGTGGCCAGAGCGACTCGATCAGTGAGATCGGCAGCACATAGCCGATGTCCGATGCGATCTGTCCACCGGGAACCGTCTGCACGGCGGTGACGATCCCCAAGATGCGACCATCTTCGGTCAGGACCGGTCCCCCCGAGTTCCCGGGGTAGACGGCAGCCTGTACCTGGAAGTAGGGATCGACGCGACGACTCACGATGCCGCTGAAGACAGAAGCCGTGAAGACCCCCTTCTCCTGCAGGAGCACATCGCCGAGCGGGAAGCCGAACAGCCGCACGTTGGTGCCGGGCGATGGCGAAGGCTCGTCGATGCGGAGCTGGCGCAGGTGTGGCATTCCTTCGAAGGGCTCGATCTTGAGCAAGGCGAGGTCGTGGGGATCGATCGCATCCGTGGCGACAACCCGAGCGCGGTGTCGTACACCGGTACCCGAGAACACGATGTCGACCTCCGTCTCGATCTCGAGCACCGATTGCTCGAAGCGAATCTCCTTGTCGGGGTCCGGTGGCGCGACGACGTGAGCGTTGGTGAGGATCCAGCCTTCGCTCGAGATGCAGAAACCCGACCCGCTCCCGGCGTTGCGCCGGATGAGCTGCGCGGGTGTCGTTCGCTCGCGCAATCGGGGCACGTCCTCGTGCATGTAGCGGCCGCTGCCTCGCTCCCGGAACATCATCTGGGTCTCGATGTACACGACTGCCTCGAGGGCCTTCTCGAGCGCTTCGCGTCGGTTGCGCTCGAGCTGGGCGAGGTCGATGGGCTCGAACTTCTCCAGGCGATCCCGAGTTTGCGCGAGCTCGCCGCGGAGTCGAGCGATCTGACCGGCGGACATCTGCCCGACCTGCTGAAGGTCTCTCAGCCTCTCCTCGAGCTCGTTTCGGCGTGTCTCGAGAGTGGTCCGCTCGCCGACCCAGTCCAGCTGCTGCGTCTGCTGACGCTCGGTCGTGTCGGCCAGCAGGTCCCGCAGGACCAAGTTGTCCTCATGCAGCTGCCCGATCGAGGTCTCCTGCTGATTGCGGAAGGACAAGATCCACAATCCGGCGAACGAGAGCACCGTGAGCAGCAGCAGCCCCGCGGCCACGAAGCTCCGTCGCTGCTGAGTCCGAGAAAGCAGCTCACGCCGCGGGTTCTCGGGCAAGTCGAGGGCCGTCTTCAGCCGTCGAACGCGCGACGGGCTCAGGGATTGGCTCGGGCTTCGTTGCGGCTGCACCTCGGTGTCGGTGGCTCCCGGAAGCGCGTTCACGACCAGGAACCGCACGCCATCGAGATGACCGACCTGGACCAAGTCACCGGGTCTCACGGCGCGCCGCTCGATGCGGCGACCATTGACAGACGTGCCGTTCTTCGAGCCGAGATCCTCGACGATCAGCTGATCGCCCTCGCCGATCAGACGAGCGTGGAACGAGGAGACGAATCGATAGTCGTCCCCGTCGAGTACGAGCTCGTTCGCCGGGTCCCGGCCGATACTCAGCCCTTCCTCAGGGATGTCGATCGCCTGCGTCCGATCCGCCTGATTCAACGGCTTGAGCTTCAACCCGTGGTTCGCAATCGTCATGCTCCGCCTCTCCGCCGATTGCACCTCGGCCCGCAGGATCGATAATGGTGCCCCATTCGTTTCCGCCCCTAGAGGGGGGCAAGGCCCGGAGCTGCAACGCTTCGTTCGAGCTCCGGGTATCTCGTTCATCGACCAGCGGTCCCCGAAAATCAGGGAGAATCATGCGCTTCTTCGATCTCAGCGCGTTCGGCCTCGAGAATCTCCAGCTCCGCCAAGGCGAGGTCCGCGACCCGGGGCCGGGCGAGATCCGATTGAGCACCGAGGCTCTCAGCCTCAATTACCGAGACCTCCTCATCATTCGGGGTCACTACAACCCCAAGCTGCCGCTCCCGGCGATTCCGATCAGCGATGCCGCGGGCGTCGTGGACGCGGTCGGGGAGGGCGTGACCTCGGTGTCCGTCGGCGATGCCGTGATGACGCACTTCGTGTCCGGTTGGCAGGAAGGTCCCTATCGCGGCGAGTATCTGGGAACGACCCTGGGGACGCCCGGGCCGGGACTGGCGGCCGAGCAAGTCGTGCTTCCCGAGACGGCCGTCCTGCGAAGACCTCGCGGCCTCGACTCGGCGCAGGCGTCCACGCTGCCGATCGCGGCGCTGACGGCGTGGAGCGCCCTCGTGACCGAAGGAGGCCTCGAGGCCGGTCAGTCCGTGCTCACGCTGGGTACGGGCGGCGTCTCGATCTTCGCCCTGCAGATCGCCAAAGCCAAGGGAGCCCGCGTTCTGATCACCAGCAGCTCGGATGAGAAGCTCGAGCGCGCGCGCGCTCTGGGAGCCGACGAAACCATCAACTATCGGAGTGAGCCGCGCTGGGAGAAGCGGGTGCTCGAGCTCACCGACGGCCGCGGTGTCGACGTCGTGGTCGAGAACGGAGGCGCTTCGACGCTGACGCAATCCTTGCGAGCCGTCAGCGCTGGCGGCACCGTGAGCTTGCTCGGCGCCTTGGGAGGTCTTCAAGGCGACATCAACATCGCGCCGATCCCGATGAAGCGCATTCGAGTCGCCGGAATCCTCGTCGATTCCCGAGCCGCTTTCGAGCGGCTGGTCAACTTTTTGGAATCGCACACGATCGAGCCCGTCATCGACGCGCGCTTCCCATTCGAGGAGCTGCCAGCGGCCTTGCGGCACATGGCGGACGGCAGGCACTTCGGCAAGATCGTCATCACGCGCTGAGACGTGAGACCGCGCCGCCGAGGAGTCGCCCCGAGCAAAACTGCTTGGCACGAAGCCTCGATTGAGTTATGCAGCGCGACTTATGAGGCCAGATTCGATTCACCGACCCGAGTGGAGGAGCTCCGCCATCATGCCCATGACGACCCTCGAGATCGGCCAAAAGGCGCCCGCCTTCTCCTTGAAGAACCACAAGAACGAGGCCGTCGGCCAGGACGCGCTCACGGGTGACTGGACTGTCCTGTACTTCTACCCGAGGGACGACACGCCGGGATGCACGACCCAGGCCTGTGAGTTCACGGTCGGAATCAAGACTTTCGAGAAGCTCGGTGCGCGCGTGATCGGCATCAGCCCCGATTCGGTCGAGAGCCATCAGAGCTTCATCAAGAAGCACGGTCTGAAGCTCACTCTGCTCTCCGATCCCGACCACGAGATGATGGAGCAGTATGGAGCGTGGGGCGAGAAGAACCTCTACGGCAAGATCACCGAAGGCGTGATTCGCTCCACGGTGCTCCTGGATCCCGAAGGCAAGATCGCGTACCTCTGGAAGCGCGTGAAAGCTGCCGGTCACGCCGCCAAGGTCAGGGAGAAGCTCGAAGAGCTCACCGACTGATCGACGACCGGCGCGCAAACGCAGCTCCGGGGACTGGCGGCCGTCAGCTCCCGGCAGCAGCCTGGATGCGATAGACGCAGCGGCGCGCGTCCTCGAGCAGGTACTCGGTACGCTCGACCCGAGTCCCTCGGCCGAGCACACGCTGGAACAGCAGCAGCTCGTTGCGGCACAGGCCCTGGCAGGCCCGAGCGGCCGCGCAGATCGGGCAGTGATTCTCGATCAGGATCCAGCTCCCGTCGCGCTGACGGCGGCTCTCGGCGAGGTAGCCCTCTTCCGAGCGGAGCTTGGCCAGCTCCTTCACGCGTTCGGGTAAGGAGCTCGCCCCTCCCAAACGCTTGCGATAGCGTTTCACCTGGTCTTCGAGGCGAGTCTTCAACAGCGCTTCGAGCCCCTCCTCGCCAAAGCTCTCGCGGAGCGATGCGATCAGGTCGACCGCCAGCTCGGCATAGGTCTCGGGGAAGCGGCCATGCCCGGCCTCGGTCAGCGACCAGCGCTGAGCGGGGCGCCCCACCGGGCGGTGCTCGTTCTCGAACGTCACCCACTCCTCACCTTGGAGGATCTGCAAGTGCTGCCGAACGCCCATCGGCGTCAGGGCGAGTCGCTTCGCCAGCTCACTCGCGGTCTGGGATCCACGCGTCTTGAGCAGGTGGAGGATGCGGCCGCGGGTGCCTGGCTCGGGGAGAGGGTCACTCATGAGAGCAGGATCGGCGGGCTCGGATATTTTGTCAAGCGCTGGGTTGTCTTATTAAACCCAGTGTTTACTTTGTTAACAGTACTCGTCACCACCGCCCACCCGAATCCGCCGGAGGTCCGTCATGAATCAACCGAGCCCGGAATGGCATCGCGCCCTCGCCGTCGCCGATCTCCCGCCTCGAACGATGAAGCCTCTCAAGCTCGCGGGAAAGGCGCTGGTCCTGATTCATGCCGAGGACGGGACCCTCCACGCTCTCGACCAACACTGCCCCCACGAGGGCTACTCGATGGCGCAGGGCGAGCTCGAGGGCTGTTTGCTCACGTGCGCGTGGCACAACTGGAAGTTCGACATCCGGACCGGCGAGTGCCGCCTCGGGGGTGAGGACATCCGGCGATTCCCCGTGCGCGTCGAAGGCGAGGCCCTGGAGGTCGACCTGGCCGAGCCGGATCCCAAGGAGAGCTGGGGCAAGTGGCTCGCCAGCCTCCAAGCTGGCCTCCACGAGCCAGACCTCGGCCGCGCCGTCCGGGACGCCGTTCGCCTGTTGGAGTCGGGGTACCCGGCCTGGCAGCTCCTCGCCGACATCGCGGCCTACGACGCGCACCACGCCGAGTACGGCACCTCGCACACCTTGCCGGTGGCGGCCGACGTCGGCCACTGGATGACACGATACGAGGGCAGCGAGCGACTGCATGCCATCGCACCCGCGCTCGAGATGTGCATCGAGAACAACCAGCGGCTGCCGCGCAGGGCTCAGCCGACACCGCGTGCGGGGGGTGACCTCGGTCAGCTGTTGACGGCCGTCGAAGCGCAGGATGCCGAGACCGCCGAAGCGCTCTTGCTCGGCGCCTTCGACGAGGGCGTGCCGCGAGGCGAGATCGAGCACTGGCTGTTCCGACTCATCGCCGAGCACTTCACCAACTTCGGGCACGAGCTGATCTACCTCATCAAGACCCAGGAGCTCCTGGCGGAGGTCGACGACCGCTACGCGCGGGAGCTCTACCCGGCGCTGCTCTACCGCATCGTGCTCGGAACCCGCGAAGACACGCTCCCCTACCTGCGACGCTACTTCGAGCCCGTTGCGGACGTCGACTGGGCTAGCCTCACCGAGAGGCCCGAGGCGGCGACGCACGAGCGCCTAGCGCAGATCACCGAGGTGGTGCTGGACGGCGAGACGGCGGACGTCAGTCCGGCGCTGCTCGAGGCATTGGCGGCGGGCGTGCCACGGCAACGCATCGCAGATGCCCTCGTCGACGCGGCCGCCGAGCGGACGCTACGCTTCGACGCCGGGCTCGAGTTTCGTGACGACGTCGCCGAGAACTGGCTCTTCGCCACCCATCGCCTGACCTTCGCGAGCGCCGTGCGGGAAGCGATGGATCGCTACGACTCGCCGCAGGCGCTGCGCTTCTTGTTCCAGAGCGCGGCGTTCACGCACTCGGGGCGCGGGATGGATGTGGCCCCGGGGGACGAGGAGCGAGCTTTACAGGTGAAGGCCTATGAACAGCTCCACTCCGCACCCGAGAAGCTCCTGACCGTGATACTGCGGTCCAGCCTGAGCTCGCGAATCAAGGAGTTGACGGATCGCAGTCTGCCGGCCGCGCGTCGACTGCTGGAGCGTGGCGGGAACGCCCACGAGCTCCACCACCACGCCCAAGATCATTGCCTCTCCGAGCAGTACATCCGCCCTATCTTCCTCGCCCACGCGATCAAGACCTGGAACGTCGGCTGGGCCGAGTCCCACCGCCTCGGGCCACCCTCGGCACGTCCCGCTCCGCTCCTCGCAGCGCTCCGCTTCCTCGCCTCGCCGCTGCGCGAGCGGCGCACACGCGGCGTCGTCGACACCTCGATCGCTTGGGTCCGCGACGGCAAGATCCCGCGCAAGCTCACGCAATAGGCGACACCGAAGCCGATGGCGCCCCTTCAGAGCGCGGACGACGGACCCGTTTCCGAACGGACCGAGAAACGCCCGATACCCTAGGAATGACAGGCGTGAAACGCCGGTCAATCCTAGGCCGTAAACCTACGCGTCGACTTCGTGACCTTCGCCGGCGCCGCGAGGGATGCGGATCTCTTCGATCAGGCGCTGGATCGGCTCGGGGGGCGGCGGCGTGAAGCGCGAGATCGTGAGCGCGATCACGAAGTTCAGCACCATGCCGACGGTGCCGATGCCCTTGGGCGAGATGCCGAAGAGCCAATGCTCGCGGGAGTTCTTGCCAGGCTCGATGAATCGGAAGTAGACGATGTAGATGGCCGTGAAGAGGATGCCGACGACCATGCCCGTGACGGCGCCGTACTTGTTGACGCGCTTCGAGAAGATGCCCAGCAGGATGGCGGGGAAGAATGAAGCCGCGGCGAGGCCGAAGGCAAACGCGACCACCTCGGCGACGTAGCCGGGTGGATTGATCCCGAAGTATCCGGCCACGATCACGGCCACCGCCGCCGCGCAGCGGGCCGTGATCAGCTCACCGCGCTCGCTGATGTTCGGCTTCAGTCCGCGCTTGAAGAGATCGTGCGCGATCGAGGTCGAGATCACGAGCAGCAGTCCGGCCGCCGTCGACAAGGCTGCCGCCAGACCTCCGGCAGCGACCAGCCCGACCACCCAGTTAGGCAAGTTGGCGATCTCGGGGTTGGCGAGGACCATGATGTCGCGGTCGATCGTGAGCTCGTTCTCGGTCGCATCGCCGACGTACCGGATCTTGCCGTCGCCGTTCTTGTCGTCGAACTGGATGAGCCCGGTCGACTCCCAGCTCTTGAACCAGGAAGGGACACTGGCATAGGGCTGATCGTCGACAGCCTGGAGCAGGTTCGTGCGCGCGAAGACCGCTACCGCCGGCGCCGTCGTGTACAAGAGCGCGATGAAGAGCAGCGCCCAGCCGGCCGAGCTGCGAGCAGCGGCGACCTTCTTGACCGTGTAGAAGCGGACGATCACGTGCGGCAAGCCGGCCGTGCCGACCATGAGCGCCAAGGTGATCGCAAACATGTCGAGCTTGCCGAGACGCCGCTCGGTATAGGCGCCGAAGCCCAGCTTCTCGCTCAGCTCATCGAGCGTTTGGAGGAGTGCGGCCCCGTTTCCGCCATCGACGTTGCCGCCGAATCCGAGCTGCGGGATCGCGTGGCCCGTGATCATGATCGAGATGTAGATGGCGGGCACCATGTACGCGAAGATCAACACGCAGTACTGGGCGACCTGCGTGTACGTGATGCCCTTCATGCCGCCGAGCACGGCGTAGAAGAAGACGATGCCCATCCCGATCAGCACGCCCTGGACGATGCCGACGCCCAAGAACTGCGAGAACACGATGCCAACGCCGCGCATCTGACCCACAACGTATGTGAACGACACGAAGATCGCGCACACGATGGCGACCATGCGCGCCGTCTGGGAGGCATAGCGATCGCCCACGAAGTCGGGCACCGTGAACTTGCCGAACTTCCGCAAGTAAGGAGCCAGCAGAAGCGCCAGCAGCACGTACCCCCCCGTCCACCCCATCAGGTAGACGGCACCGTCGCGGCCCATGAACGAGATCAGCCCGGCCATCGAGATGAACGACGCCGCGCTCATCCAGTCGGCCGCGGTCGCCATGCCATTCAGGACCGCCGGCACCTGACTGGACGCCACGTAGAACTCGCCGGTCGAGCGGGCCCTCGCCAAGATCGCGACACCGATGTACAGGGCGAACGAGAGGCCGACGAGCACGAAGGTCCAGGCCTGAACCGTCATCGCTGCTCCTTCTCGTCGACATCGAAAGCGCGATCGAGGGCGTTCATCAAGATCACGTAGACGACGATCAGAAGCACGAAGACGTAGATCGCTCCTTGCTGCGCAAACCAGAATCCGAGCGGAAAGCCACCCAGTGGGATCTCGTCCAGCGACTCCGAGAACAGGATTCCGCAACCGAAAGAGACCAGGAACCAGATCGACAGCAGGATGCCGAGGATCTGCAGGTTGCGTCGCCAGTATTGATGGCGACGCAGATTCTGCGGGCGCTTCGCCGGGCTCGAGCTCATCTGGTTTCCTCGGGTTCTCTCGTCTCGTGGGACCGGACTTTGTACTCTGGGCGATCGATCGGAGCAAGGCGCCGCAGCCGGGCCCCTCGGGCTCACGAAAGAGACCCCCGAACGCCGATCATTCCGAGCGCCCTGCGGCGCTCGCCTTCGCAACGCATCGCCGATCTCAGCCAGCCGGACGGAATGAACCTCGACGATCGACTCTTCGCCCGCATCCGCAAGCTCCTCGCGCTCGCGGACTCGCAGAACCCCAACGAGGCCGCCGCCGCCGCCGCGCGGGCAGCCGAGCTCATGGCGCGCCACCGCATCGACGCCGCCTTGCTCGAGACCGAACGTCAGGGACTCGAGGAGGTCCTCCTCGAGCAGACGGCCGAGAAGGTCACCTGGCGGGGAATCCTCGCCGACGGCGTCGCTCGCACCCTCGGCTGTCGCGTCTACTGGCGACACGCCCCGGCCGGCGTTCGCCTCCATGGCATCGGTACCGCCACCGACCTCGCCGGCACCCAGTACCTCTACGAGCTGCTCGCGCGAGAGACGCTCACGCTGGCCGACCGCATCGAATCAGCGAACGCGTCGACGGCTCGCGACGAGGCGTGGCGACGCGACTTCCTCCTCAGTGCCGCCCACACGCTCCGTCGACGCTTGCGAGAAGCGACCGAGCGCACTCGCCAGGCAATCCTCGACCGTCGGACGGAGGCGAAGCACGCTCTCGATCGCCTCGATCGACGCGAACGCGAGGCGAAAGCGTACCTCGAGCAGCTCCACTGCGCTCGCTCGGGCCCCGTACGATACCGTTCGGGAGACGGCCGAAACGCCGGTCGACGTGCCGCCGAGAGCATCGACCTCGCCCCGGATCGCCCCCAGCTCCCTGGCTCCAACCGGGCCGAGCCACGATGAGCCGCCTCGGGTCGCCTGGCACGTGCCTGGCCGGGGTCATTCTCCTCTGCCTGCTGCCACAATGCCGAGAAGACTCACCCGGGGCTTCGAACGAGGCCGCGCGGCACGGAATCCTCAAGCTCGTCGATGTGGCGGCCGGCGTTATCGACAGCCCCTCGAGCGCTCCTCCACTCGAGCCGATTCTCTCCAGCGTCTTGAGTGAATCGCGCGGCTGGCACTCCTTGCTTTCGCTCGAGCGTCCCGACTTGCCGGCGAGCGACGCCGAGCTCACAGCACGCTTCGACGTCGACGAAGAGGACCATGCCCGACTCAACGGTGTCGGCGGTGCGATCTATCGTTTGATCGAAGTCGAGCCAGGCCAGTCCTACGCCATCTCGGGCCGCAGTCGCACGACGGGGCTCGAGGTCGGTGATGAGCACTCGGGCGGCAACTTTTACGTCGCGGAGCTGAATCGCTTTGCCGAGCCGGCCGAGCTCTTTGCTTCCGGCAAGGGAACCCCTTTTCGCGGCGCCCATGCTTTCGAAGCCCGCTCGGGCACGAGCGATTGGCAGGACGAGGCCGTCGTCCTCGAAACGACGCGTGACACGCGATGCTTGTTGATCGCATGCGTCTTGTCGTTCCCCGGCCCGGTCGAGAGCGGTACCGCCGAGTTCGCCGATCTCGAGGTGAGGCGGATTCCCGAGCGAGAAGTGTGGCGAGCAAGACGCCGCCAGAGCGTTGTCGCCTGGCGACCCGGGAGCGCGCGTCGAGGCGACTGGCGGGACGAGTGCGTAACGCGGGCTCGCGTCGGCGCCGAGTCTCGCCCTTCGATCGTGATGTTGCCGGGCGAGTCAGTGACTCTCACCATCGAGGTGCCCTCGGATCGCCCGCGACTCGAGGTCGGTCTCGGGCCGTGGTCCGAGTGTCTGGTCGAGGGCCGAGCGGCTCGATTCGACCTCGCGATCGACCTCGATGGAAAGCGCCTCGTCCAAGAGAGCCTCTCGGGATCGGGCCCGCCCCTCGCCTGGCGCTGGAACTCACACTCGCTCGATCTGAGCGCCTTCGCCGGGCGCCGGGCGACGCTGCGGTTCCGCGCTGAAGGCGACCTGCCAACGGCGATCGGCGCGCCGATCGTACGCCCTGGCTCGATTCCGCCGGCGCGCCCGAATGTCGTCCTCATCTCCATCGACACGCTGCGGGCCGATCACGTCGGCGCCCTCGGTTATCCGCTCCCGACCACGCCGCGGCTCGACGCGCTCGCGCGCGACGGATGGCTGTTCACCGACATGACGTCGGCGTCGGCCTACACGCTCCCATCGCATGCCACGATGCTCTCGGGTCAGCAGCCATCGGTCCATGGCGTCCAACGCTCGGACTCGGTGCTCTCGGCAGCGCGCACGACGCTGCTGGCCGAGATCTTCAGCCGAGCCGGTTACCGGACCCGCGCGTTCGCGGCCGGCGGCTACGTGAGCCCGCACTACGGCTTCGATCGCGGCTTCGACGCCTTCTCAGCGATCGATCCGATCCGCGCCCCCGACTCGGAGAAGTACCGCGCCTACATTCACAAGCACCCGGACCTGGTGACGCCGGATCTCTTCCGAGAGCATGCACCCCCTCGCATTCGCGAGTGGCTCGGTGAGCATCGCGACGAGCCGTTCTTTCTGTTCATTCACACCTACACCGTGCACGACTACGACTCGCCGTCTGAGTTTCTGGCGATGTTCGACGACGGCTGCGAGTCCGAGCTCACGGACCATCGTCCCTTCGTCGGCCCGGCTGGGAGCGCGAAGCTGGGTGAGGCCGACCTGGCCCACATCGTGCACCTCTACGACGCGGCGTTGCGATACGTCGACAGTGAGATCGGCCGCCTCCTGGACGAGCTCGAGGCCCTGGGTCTGGCTGACCGAACGATCGTGGCCGTAACCTCGGATCATGGCGAGGAGTTTCTCGAGCACGGAATCTTCGGACACGGTCACACGCTGTATCAAGAGATGGTGCACGTGCCGTTCATCTTGAAGATCCCAGGCGAGTCGCCGCGCGTGGTCGACCGCTCGGTGATGTTGGCCGACATCGCACCGACGCTGTTGGCGGCGGCGGACCTGGAGGTGGACGCCGAGAAGATGCAGGGCATCGATGTGACGGGGGAAGCTCTTCGGCAAGCCCGACCGATCTGGTCGGAGGTCGACGAGTTCGCGCACAAGCTCGCGCTCAAGACACAAGGCGGGTGGAAGCTGATTCATGGTCCCGAAGGCGGCGGCATGCGCTTCGAGAACCCGAAGCGCTGGGAGCTGTATGAGCTCGGTGTCGACGCCGGCGAGGAGCAGGATCGTTCCGAAGAAGAGGCTGCCCGGCGCAAGCAGCTCAGCGAGCAGCTCCTCAAGCTCCAGGAACGCTGGATCTCGATCGGTGAGTCTCTCGGTGCCGCCGCAGAGAGCGAGCTCGACGATGAGACGTTCGCGCAGCTGCAGCAGCTCGGTTACTTCGGCAAGAAGAAGCCGACGCGCAAGAAGAGGAAGGGGAAGTGAGCCGGAGCGATGCCGAGCCACCGCGACCCGCCATCGGTTGAGTGAGCGGTCAGCGAGGGAATCACCGCTCGCTCTTCTACCGGATTCGAACGCTGCACAGCCCGACTTCGCCGTCGACCTCAGTACACTCATCGTGACGAAGGTCGGTCGCGGCTCCGACAGACGCGCGCTGGCGGGATGCATCACTGCTCACGTAAGCGCCGCCATGAGCAAAGCTCTGACGTGGAGCATGTCGTCTCCTGATGAGTAGATCGAGGCTCGATTCCCTGATGCGTAGCAACTTCGACTGTTTCCCGGTGGAGAAGGAGCGGTGGTTCGACTCCACCGCTCCTCTCGATCGTCTCTCGAGGACGGCCTACGACTTCCGCCAGTCTTGCAGCGACTCGAGGAACTCCGCCAGCGGTAGCTCACCGAGCTCACCTTCTTCGCGGGCGCGCACGTTCACTGAGCCGTTCTCCTGCTCCTTCTCACCGACGACCAGCGCGTAGGGGATCTTCTGCAAGCTCGCCTCGCGGATCTTGTAACCGACGCGGTCGTCCTTGAGATTCACCTGGGAGCGTAGGCCGAAGTCGAGCAGCTTCTCGTGCACCGACTTGGCGTAGTCGGTGAACTTCTCACTGACCGGCAGCACGACGACTTGCACCGGCGCCAGCCAGAGCGGAAAGTTGCCGGCGTAATTCTCGATGATGATGCCCAAGAAGCGCTCGAGGCTGCCGTAGCAGGCGCGGTGGATCATCACTGGGGTGTGCTTCTCGTTGTCGGCCCCGATGTAGCTGAGGCCGAAGCGAGTCGGCATCGAGAAGTCGAGCTGGATGGTGCCGCACTGCCACGAGCGCTTCAGGGTGTCGCGAATGTGGAAGTCGATCTTCGGCCCGTAGAAGGCGCCATCGCCCGGATTGACGACGTACTCGATGCCACTCTCGTCCATCGCTTCTTTGAGGGCCCCCTCGGCACGCTCCCACATCTCGTCGCTGCCGATGCTCTTGGCAGGGCGAGTGGAGAGCTCGATGCGCACGTCATTCAGATCGAACGCGCTGTACACCTCGTGGAAGAAGCTGATCAGGAGCTGGATCTCGCCCGAGATCTGCTCGGGGGTGCAGAAGTGGTGGGCATCGTCCTGAGTGAACGCCTGGACGCGGAACAAGCCATGTCGCACGCCCGAAAGCTCGCGCCGATGCACGAGGCCCATCTCGGCGATCCGCAGCGGGAACTCGTTGTGGCTGTGCATGCGATGCCGGTAGATGAGCAAGTGCCCCGGGCAGTTCATGGGCTTCACCGCCATCGGGCGCTCTTCTTCGACGTTGTCGTGGACGTGCTCGACATCCTTCTCGTCGCGGAGCTTCAGCTTGGTGAAGAACATGTTCTCCATGTAATTGGCGTAGTGCCCGGAGGTATGCCAGAGCTCTTCGGAGAGGATGATGGGCGCCTTCACCTCGACGTAGCTGCGCCGTTTGAGCTGCGAGCGCATGTAGTCGGCGAGGAGATTGAAGAGCACGGTGCCCTTGGGGAGGAAGAACGGGAAGCCGGGAGCATCGTCGTTGAAGAAGAACAGGTCGAGCTGCTCGCCCAGCAGTCGGTGATCGCGCTTCTTCGCTTCCTCGAGGAACTGGAAGTACTCCTTCAAGTCCTTCTTGTCGAAGAAGGCGGTCCCATAGACGCGCACCAGGGATTCGCGCTCGGCGTCCGCTCGCCAGTACGAGCCCGAGACCTTGGTCAGCTTGACGAACTTCAGCCAGCCGGTGTGCGGCACGTGCGGGCCCCGGCACAGGTCGATGAACTCGCCGTGCTTGTAAAAGGTCAGCTCCTCGCCGCGACCCTTGATGTCCTCGACGATCTCTTGCTTGAACTTGTTGTCGCCGCCGTCGATCGCCTTGTAGCGCGCATAATGCTCGTTGGCGTCGTCGTAGCTCGCCACGCAGCGCTGGAAGGGCAGCGCCTCCTTGGCGACCTTGCCCATCTCCTCCTCGATCTTCGGGAAGTCCTCGGGGACGATCTTCCCCTCGGGGAGAAAGATGTCGTAGTAGAAGCCGTCTTCGACCACCGGACCGATGGTGAGCTGCGCCTTGGGAAAGACGCGCAGGATCGCGTCGGCCATCAGGTGGGCGGCCGAGTGCCGCAAGACCTCGAGCGCCTCTTCGTCGCGCTTGGTGAGGATCGCCACCTCGGCGCCGTCGGGCAACGGCTTGCCGAGGTCGACGATCTGGCCATCGATCATGGCCGCGACGGCGGCCTTGGCGAGACCGGGGCCGATGTCGGACGCCAGGTCGGCGGCGCTCGCCCCGTCTTCGAGGGAGCGCTCGCTCCCGTCGGGTAGCTTGACCTGAATCATCTCGGGAATCTCCAAAGCGATCACACGCTCCACGGACCTTCGGGGCGGTGCCCGGGAAGGCTCGTCGTCGAACGCGGATCTTTTCGGTGCGGATGGACACGTCCCATCTCGCGGGGAATGCCTGACGGATACGGCCCGCCAGGTCCTCATCAGCTCGAAAGGTAACGCACGGCTCTCGCCGTGCCAATCCGTTTTCGGCCCGAGCCGGAGCCGAGCCGAAATGGCGACCCGGCCGATCGGGCGAGGGCTTTCCGCGACCGACGCCTTGTGAGAAGTTGAGCGCACACTGCCCCCGAAACTCCGGAGCCGCTCCATGACGATCTTCGCCCCGCTTCTCCTTCTGTCGACCCTCGCCTTTACCGTGCAGGACGCCGAACCGATCGTGGTTCGTGAGGTGCTCGTCATCGACGGGGTCCCGCGCAGCCGTCGATCGCCCGTGTTCGTCGACCCGGTCGAGGCCGCCCTCGCCGCTGGCACGTTCACGGCTCCCAAAGAGGGAGACGCGTTCCCGAGCGACCGAGGGGAGCGAACGTGGCGGAAGGTCACCGACGAGAACGGCAGCTTCGGGGATCGGGCGATCGCCGCGGGCTACGCGTTCGCGACCGTCGAGAGCCCTCGCGACCAGGTGCTGCTGCTCGAGGCTCGCGGCCATCGTTGCGTGTATGTCAATGGAGAGCCCCGGGGCGGCGACGTCTACAACCTCGGCCTCACCCGCTGGCCGATCGCCTTGCGCGCGGGAACCAACGAGCTGCTGTTCCGAGGCGGACGCGGCAACCTCCAGATTCGCCTCGTGCCACCGCCGGCGCCGGTGTTCCTCGAGACACGCGACGCGCTCTACCCGCAGCTCATTCGCGGCGACGAGAACGACCTGCCCTGGGGCTCGATCCAAGTGACCAACGCGACCACGGAATGGCAGAGGGAACTCAGCCTGTGGATCGGCCAGAAGGGACCGCACAGTCTCTCCCTCCGGATTCCGCCGATCGGCCCGAGCTCGGCCCTCAAGGTGGGATTCGTTCTCCCGCCGTGCTTCGAGAACCCCCTCGAGCTGCGCCTCGAGCGGATACCGGGTGGCCAATCGTCCGAGCTCTTCTCACTCGACCCGATCGAGCTCGCGATCAAGGAGCCGACCGACAAGCACATCCGAACGTTCCTGAGCCGCATCGACGGCAGCGTCCAGGCCTACGCCGTCACGCCGCCGCGGCCCGCCCCCGACGGTGCCAAGCCACGCGGCCTGGTGCTCTCGCTTCACGGTGCCGGCGTCGACGGACGCAACCAAGCTCACCACTACCGCCCCACCGACTGGGCCACGATCGTCTCGCCGACCAACCGCCGTCCGTTCGGATTCGACTGGGAGGACTGGGGACGCTGGGACGCGCTCGAGGCGCTCGCCGATGCTCAGAAGCGTTTCGACACTGATCCGCGGCTGACGGTGCTGACGGGTCACTCGATGGGTGGCCATGGGACCTGGCAGCTCGGTGTCCACTTCCCCGACCTCTTCGCGGCCATCGGTCCGAGCGCGGGCTGGCGCGACTTCTGGTCGTACGCGGGTGCGGCGGAGTGGGGTGAGGAGGCGGGCCCGGTCGAGCGCTTGATGGACCGCGCCGTCAACGGCTCGCGAACGACCCTGCTCGAGCGCAACCTGGAGAAGCGTGGTGTCTACATCCTGCACGGGGACCGCGACGACAACGTGCCGGTGAGCCAGGCGCGCTTCATGCGCCAACGCCTGGCGGAGTTCCATCCGAACTTCACGTACTACGAGCGACCGGGTGCCGGGCACTGGTGGGGCAACCCCTGCATGGACTGGCCGCCGCTGATGGACTTCCTGAAGCAGAACACCCCGTTGCCCGCCGATCGCGACGTGCGCCAGATCGACTTCCGCACCGTCCATCCCGGCATCTCTTCAAAGCTTCATTGGATCACCGTTGAGGCCCAAGAGCGCAATCTGGCCGTCAGCCACGTCGAGGCACGGCTCGACGCGGGAAAGCGCCTCTTTACACTCTCCACCGACAACGTGCGGCGCCTTCGAATCGATCTCGGCGAGCTCGCCGCTCCCCAACTGGGCGCCGAAGAGGCACCTCCCACCTTCGCCCTGGCTCCGTCGGAGCCCGTGACCGTCGAGATCGACGGGCAGACACTCGGCCCGATCGAGTGGCCCGAGACATCCAGCTCGAACGCGAACGCCGCTCCGACCTCGCCCGGGCTTCGACTCCATCGGACAGGCGACGGATGGCAGTCCATCGGAGAGGTCTCGCCGCGACTCAAGGGCCCCCATCGCGCCGGGGCGTTCAAGGACGCCTTCCGCAATCACGTGAAGCTCGTCATCGGCACGCGAGGCACCGCGGCGGAGAACGCGTGGGCGTATGCGAAGGCCCGCTTCGACGCGGAGACCTTCGCCTATCGCGGCAACGGCGCCTTCAAGATCCTGCGCGATGTCGATCTCGACCCGGCCCAGCATCCCGACCACAACCTGATCCTCTACGGCAATGCCGACACGAACGCTGCCTGGAAACTCGTGATCCCCGACTGCCCGGTGACCGTGCGCCGCGGTGAGGTCCAGATCGGCGAGCGCTCGCTGACCGGCGACGACCTGGGCTGCTTGTTGATCTTCCCGCGAGCCGGCAGCGACCTCGCCAGCGTCGGCGTCGTGGCGGGCACGGGCGCGGCCGGCCAGCGCTTGACGCACCGCCTCCCCTACTTCGTCTCGGGCATCGCGTACCCCGACTGGACGGTGATCGGCACCGACTTGCTCGAGGCGGGTATCGAGGGAGTGCGAGCCGCGGGCTTCTTCGCCGAGGACTGGACGCTCGGTGACGATTGGGCCGTACGCGATGAAGACTGACACCTCGAAGCCGGAGCCCACTCGGTGACCCATCGCCTCGCCGTCGTCGGTCTGGGACGCGCCGGACGCGCGCGCGTGCGCGAGATCGAGACGTCTCCGCGCGCCACGCTCGCCGGCGTCGTCTCGCAGCACGATCCGAGTGCCACTCACACCTTCGACGAGCTGCTCGCGGACCCGGCAGTCGAGGCCGTCATCGTGTGCACGGTCAACGCGACACACGGTCGGCTCGTGCGTGCGGCCTTGGAAGCAACCAAGCACGTCGCCGTGGAGTTTCCGCTCTGCCTCGATGCCGACGAGGCGGCCGAGCTCTTCGCGCTCGCCGACGATCGAGCTCGGGTGCTGCACGTCGAGCACATCGAGCTCCTGACGGGCCGCCAGGCCGAGCTCCGAGAGCGCGTGCCAACCCTCGGAGCCATCCGGCGCGGTGAGCTCCGCTTCCAGGGGGGCGCCGACGGTTGGATCGTTGATCCTGATCGCGCGGGATTCCCGAGCTTCACGGGCATCGCGCGGCTGCATGTGCTCTGGGACTTGGTTGGGCCCTTGCGTGCCCGCGCGGCCCGGCTCGAGCCGGGCACACCCGGTTTTCGATTCGAGGCTGAGCTCACGACCCGAGACGAGGCCACGCTGTCCTGGAGCGAGGAGCGCCGCCCCGGACTTTCGCGCGAGACGCGGCTTCGGTTCGAGGGCGAGCGGGGCATCTTGACGACCGAAGATCTCGAGGTCGCTCGGTCGACCGCCGGCGGCCCGTCCCTGTTCGGCCGCGACCTCGAAACCTTCCTGGATCGAATCGAGGGAGCACCGGAATCTCCCGGTGAGAGGGCTCGAATTCTCGGCGCATTGAAAGTCGCCGCGGACTGCCATACCCTCGCGCGAACGAACCCCGCGTCCTCCTAAGGAGCCGGTCATGGCCGAAATCATCGTCACGCCTCAGAACCCCGACGAGTTTCTCGTCAGCGTGCGCGACGACGGGAGCACCTCGACTCATCTGGTGCGCGTGTCGTCGGAGTCGCTCGAGCGGTACGGCGAAGGGGCCGATGCCGAGGCACTCCTGCGCGAGTCGTTCGAGTTCCTCCTCGAGCGTGAGCCGAAGGAGTCGATCCTCAGCCGCTTCGAGCTGCCCGTCATCGAGCGGTACTTCCCGGAGTACGCGGGCGAGATCCAGCGCCGCTTGTCGTGAGTCGCCGCGGCCGTGACCGCGTGGCCCTGGTCGTGGCCTTGGGGGCGATCGGGTTGCTGCTCGCGGGGCTCGGGGCCGCCCTGACCGTGCCGTCCGAGGTCACGAGCGACCGTCCGCATCCCGTCCTCCCGGGTCTGCGCAGCGCTCCCACCGAGACGAGCACGGCGCTCACCCACTGGGCTCGCCTCATCGGCTCCGGTCTGCTGCTCTGGCTCTTCGGGATCCTGAGCCTCGCGACCTCGGGAGGCAGCGGTCGACGGCTTCTCATCGTCTCGGCCCTCTTCTCCGTGATCGCCTTCCAGCTGTGCTTCTCGGCCGATCCCGCCTGGGCGAGGGCCGGCATGGTCGGAGTGTGGCTCCTCCCGCTGATCACTCTGGCGTGGCCGGTACCTCGGGGCGAGGAGCAAGCCGGGGGGTCGGGCTCCGAGGAGGACGCTCCGTGAGTGAGCGCACGACCATTCAGCTCGCGTGTGTCGTCGTGTACGCCCTCGTCTGCATCGGCGTCGGCGTCTGGTCTCGGCGCCGCACGCACGATCGGCGCGACTACTTCATGGCCGGCCGCCGGCTGAATGGCTGGGTGACCGGGCTCGGGATCTTCGCCAGCACGTTGAGCGGATTCTCGTTCGTCGGCGGTCCCGGGCTCATCTACGCGCAAGGTTTCAGCTCGATGTGGATCGTGATCACCGGTCCGCTGGCGCACGCATTCACGTTCCTGTTGGTGGCGAGGCCGCTGCGTCGGATCGCCGGACGCTTCGATGCGCTCTCACTACCCGAGGCCGTGGCGCGGCGCTACGACAACCCTCGCACCGGGCTTCTGACGGCCTGCGTCGTCATCGCGGGCGTGCTCGGCTATCTCGGCACCCAAATCCTCGCCATGGCCAACGCGCTCCTCTTCCTCATGCCCGACGCCGGGCTAACGCTCGTTCAGAGCGCCGCCATCGTCACCGGTGTCTTATTGCTGTACTGCACGATCGGGGGCAGCGTCGCGGCCGCTTACACGGATGTCGTCCAGGGCGTGCTCATGCTGGTCGCGGCCGGAGGTGTGCTGTTCGCGGCTTCCACGAGCTTCTCGGGCGGCTTCTCCGGAATGCTCGAGACTCTCGAGCGCGACGAAGCGGCCTCGGTCGGAGCTTGGGGAGCGTTTGGGATGCTCGGCTGCTTGAGCTGGTACCTCACCTTCACGCTCGGGAGCTGCGGCCAGCCTCATGCGATCACTCGGCTGATGATGACGCGGCGCTTGAGCGACCTGCGGGTGGCGTTCCCGTTGGTCGTGATCGCGGGCATGATCGGCGGCCTGCTCTGGATGGCGGTCGGCACTTCGATGCGAGCCCTGGTCGTGTCCGGCGAGCTGGCTCCGCTTGCCAGCCCGGATCAGGCGGCGCCGACATTCCTGGCGACTCAGGCTTCCCCGCTGCTGGCCGGCGTCGTCTTTGCCGGGATCCTGGCGGCGAGCATGTCGACGGCCGATGGGTTCTTGAACATTGGAGCGGCGGCCCTCGTCCACGATCTGCCGGCCGCGCTCGGTCGGGTGTCGGAGCGCCGCAACGTCAGCGGCGCTCGTTGGGCGACGGTCGGGCTGTGCGCGGTGGCCTTCGGCATCGCTCTCCAGTGGAAGGATCTGCTGGGTCTACTCGGCGTCGCGGCCTGGGGACTCTTCGCAGCGGGACTGGTGCCCGTGATCGCGATCGGCTTCAACTGGCGGCGAGCGACGGCTCGCGCAGCCAACTGGGCGCTCGTCGCGAGCCTGATCGTGAACTTGGGACTTCGCCTCTCGGGCTGGACGCTTCCCCACCGCATCGACCCGGGCGCCGTTGCCTTGCTGGTGAGTGTCGCGGTGTTCGTGCTGGTCTCACTCGCCTCGCCGCCGCCGGAGTTGGATCCCGAAGTGGCTGAGATCCTCGACGGGGATTGAGCCACCGAGAACACGAAGATCACCGAGCTGGGAAAGACCGGCCTTTCTCCAGGTAAGGCAAATCTTGGAGCTGGTCTGAATCCGACACTCGCGGAATGCCGAATCTCAAGCCAACAACGCGCGCTGTTGAACAAAACATCAAAGGAACCTTTCCTCCCGAACAGGACCCCAGAGAGATACCATGAAGACCACTCTCCTCCTCGCCTCCGCTCTTCTCGTCGCTCCGATCGCATCGGCTCAGGACTGCCCTTCGAAGCAGGCTTGCTCGCAACAGACCGCTCGGAAGGCGATCACCGTCTCCTACGTCGACCACAAGGACATCGTCGACACGGCCATCAGCGCCGGCAGCTTCAACACGCTCGTCGCCGCCGTCCAGGCCGCCGGCCTGGTCGAGACGCTCAAGAGTGACGGTCCCTTCACGGTCTTCGCTCCGACCGACGAGGCTTTCGCCAAGCTGCCCAAGGGCACGCTCGAGACGCTCCTCAAGCCCGAGAACAAGGCTCTGCTGTCCAGCATCCTCACCTACCACGTCGTCTCGGGCAAGGTGACCGCCGACCAGGTCAGCGGCAGGGCGCGCGCCGCCTCTGTGAACGGCCAGCAGATCGACTTCCGTGTCGAGAACGGCACGGTCTTCGTCGATGATGCGCGGGTGGTCTCTGCCGACATCGGCTGCACCAATGGCGTCATCCACGTGATCGACAGCGTCATCTTGCCGGCCACCGAGGACATCGTGGCCACCGCCGTCGAAGCGGGCTCCTTCAACACCCTCGCCGCCGCACTCCGGGCCGCGCACCTGGTCGAGACTCTGCAAGGCAAGGGTCCCTTCACCGTGTTCGCCCCGACCGATGACGCCTTCAAGAAGCTCCCGGCCGGCACGCTCGACACGCTGCTCAAGCCCGAGAATCGTCAGCAGCTCGCCTCCATCCTGAAGTACCATGTCGTCTCCGGGCGCATCTTCGCCTCCGACGCCGTCCAGGCCGGAACCTTCAAGACCCTTCTCGGAAGCTCGGCCCAGCTCCGCATCCGCGACGGCCAGCTGTACGTGAATGGCGCTCGCATCGTGAAGACGGACCTCGAGACCACCAACGGCGTCATCCACGTCATCGACGAAGTGATCCTTCCCGAGTCGCACTGACGAATGGTGTATGATCATGGCCGTCGCAACGTGTGCGACAATTCGATTCTCAGGGCGCAGGCCCAGGCCGATTGAGGAGCCGACGTTCCCCGTGAGCGATTCCATCCTCCAACGAATTTCCGCCGGTGACATGGCGGCCATGCAGGAATGTATTGATCGGTACGGCGGGCTGGTGTGGTCACTAGCCCGCCGTCTTTCTTTGTCCCCGGCCGAGGCGGAAGATGGCGTGCAGGAGGCGTTCATCGAGTTGTGGAAGCACGCGGATCGGTTCGATCCCGCCGTTGCTTCGGAAACGACCTTCGTGAGCATGATCGCCCGGCGAAAGCTCATTGATCGACGCCGCAGCCGCATGAGCAAGGACAAGCTCGTCAAGACCACCTCGGAATACCCCGAACCGACCACGGCTCCCAGCGAGCGAACCGAGGAATTGTCGGAAGAGGCTCGGCGCGCCCAGGCGGCCCTGGAGGAACTGTCCGAGGATCAGAAGCGCGTGCTGACGCTTTCGATCCA
>JAJDCO010000026.1 GCA_029260795.1 Planctomycetota bacterium
ACCCCAGGTTCCGGCGGCGCGCTTCGCGCGTCGCGCCGCCTCCACCTGGGGCTGTTTGATCGCCGGCCCTTCAGGCCTCGCAACCGTCTTTTTCACGTCCGCTTGTTCGGCGCCCGTCGTCGTCGTTCCGAAGAATGATGCACCATCAAACGTGCGCCACCAGGCCACGCAGCACCGGGCTTTTTGCAAAGCTAGGTTGAACTTTCGATGCCTTCGTGGTCGTCCACTCTCCGTGCCCTCGGTGGTGATCTCCTGCCTCAGTGCTCTCCGTGCCCTCGGTGGTGATTCCCACCTCAGATCGAGTCGAGGCCCCAGACGTAGAATGGGAGCGGGAGGCGTTCGGAGATCTCGGGACCTCCGAGTGCCTCGGGCAGGGCGAAGCGCTCATTCCCCAACCCCAGCAGGAGCCGCAAGGCATCGTCGTGTCCCAGCTCGAACGGCTCGCCGGTCGTCAGGCTCGACACGATCACGCCTTCGTCGTGCCAGCTCAAGTTCCACGGGATGCCGGCCGGCCAGAGGCAGGACTCGAGCTGCTGTGCGAGGCTCCTCGGGTTGATGACCCGGAACATTCCGAGCGCGGCGGGCTCCGGTGTCAGGTCGAGGCGTTGGAAACGCTCGAGGACGTCTTGGCGCGAGGGGGGACCGATCAGTGTCACCGTCTCGCGGCGCGTGATCTCCAGCACACCGCGTACGAGCGAGACCACGTCGTCCGCAGATCCGCACCACTCGTGCAAGCAGCCGGCGAAGTCGCGGCCCTTGCCCACCACTCCATAGGCGGTCGGGCCGTCCGCCGTGTCGAGCACGTAAGTCGTGGTCCCGGGAATCCCGAGCAGCGCCTCGTACTCGGAAGGCTCACGCATCACGCGCAGGCGCTCGCGTTCGTGCAGAGCGACGACATCGCGCCAACGGTCGGGAGTGAGGCGTCTCACGATGCCGCCGATGCCAGCGACCGGGAGCTTTCCTCGTGATACCTCCAGGCTGAATTCGCTCCCGGCGACCGTCCAGCCGAGCTTCTCGTAGAAGCCGGGAATGCTCGTCCACAGCAGGGCGAGCTCGGCACCGACCTCGAATAGACGTCGCGCGGCCGCCTGCATCAACAGACGAGCGAGACCGCGGCCGCGATGGCGCGGCGAGGTCCGTACCGAGCCGATCAAACCGAGGCGGAGCTTCAGGCTCGGGCCTCGAAACTGAACGGTCTTCATCCCGACGTGCGAGACGATCTCGCCGTTCTCCACGGCGACCATCAGGTTGGCGCGATTGCTCGACGCGAAGACCAATGGGTACTCGTCGACCACGCCCCAAGGGGACGAGTCGTCGAAGTCTTCCTCGAGGAACGCGCAGAGTGCGTCGAACTCGTCCGGTGTGACCGGCCTAATCTCGAGTGCCATGGCCGGTCGCCGGATGCGATCCCTCGCCGCCCGCGAGTCGATAGGCTTCGAGGAGGCGGCTGCGAACTGCCATCAGGTCGTCGTACTGGGTCTGGGCGCGCGCGAACGTGCCGTCGACGTCCCGCGGTGAGCGTGGACCGGCGAGCTCGCCTTGCGAACGCTCGATGTCCTGGAGTCGCGTCCGGATCTGCTCGAGCAGGCTCTCGAACGAAGACTCGGGGGCCGAGGTCTCGTTCGGACGCAGGGGGTGCTCGCGAGGTGTGGTCGCGCGGGCGAGACGAATGGGATCGATCGGAGGAGTTTCCATGGCAACTCGAGGGCTCGATATCAGAGGAGGAAGTTCAACAGATTCGTATTCAGGATCTGACTGGCCACGGACGCGGCCGCCTGCAATGCGGTCTGGCGCTGTTGCAGGTCCAGGACCGCTTCGACGGTATCGAGGTCCTCGGTCTCCGAGAGCGCACTCTCGGCAAAGAGCTCGAACCCGAGGAGGTGATCGCGCAAGCCATCGACTTCGGAGAGGCGGGATCCCAGCTTCCCGAGCGAAATGAGCAACCGATCCTCGATCCGATCGACGGCGGGCAAGATCTCGCGGATGCGATCGCCGAGGTCCTCGGCGGGGAGACCGTCGACGTCGGCGATCTCGTCCCTCAGCTCGATGAGGGCCCCGAACAGATCGGGAAACTGACCCTCGGGGTCGGCGAAGGCCTCGGCCCCCGACACGGTAGCGATCAGGCGCTCGTCCGGTCCGACCTGCATCGGCGCGACGGAGTGGTTGCCCCGAAAGGTGACGGCCGTGATCTGCCCGTCCGCGTCGCGCTCGGCGACGTAGGGTGTCTCGCGAGTGGCCGTACCGCCGAAGAGAGGGACATCGTCGAACTGGGTGTTGGCGAGAGAGAAGAAGCGCTCGAGAGCCTGGTTCACCTCGGTCGCGAAAGCGGCGCGGTTCTCGGGAGGCTGAACGCTGGACGCCGCGGCGGTGGCGGTCGCGCGAACTGAGCTGAGGCGATCGTTCAGCTCTTGAAGAGAGGACGTGCTCGATTCGAGCAAATCCGATCCCCGGTCGATGTTGGCGAGGTACTGTCGGGTCCGCTGGATCTGGAGGCGAAGGCTCATGGCACGTGAGGAGCGCACTGGATCGTCCGAGGGCTTCCTCACCTCGCGCCCGTCGCTGATCGCGTCTTGGATCTCGGTCAGGCTCTTGAAGCCCTCCGAGATCGATCGCTTGGCCGAAGAAAAAAGTCGGCCCTGAGTGATGCGGAGTTCCATGGTGCTTCTCTCGTTCCGGTGCCCGAGTCGCGGCTCAGAAGCCGAGTGACAGGATCGCGTCGGTCGTCTGGTTGATCACCTGCAGGTAGCGAGACGCGGCTTCGAAGGACGTCTGGAAGCGCTCGAGATCGATCAGCTCTTCCTCCAGGGAGACTCCGGTGAGAGACTCCTGACGAGCTTCCAGGGAGCTGACGAGCGTCGTCTGAGAGTCGGAGAGTGCTTGGAGCTGGCTGACTTGAAAGCCGACCTCGCTGACCTGACGGCGGTAGAAGTCCTCGACCGAGGATCCACCCAGCAGGTCGTTCACGGCGTCTCGTTCTGCGGTCATCGACAGCACGTTCGCGTTGTCGAGGGGCTCTCCGGTCGCCGAGGTCGCGATGCGCTCGGGATGGGCCTCGAGCTCGGCCGAGACGGCGATCGTTCGCGCGTCGCTGCCCGTGAAGAAAGCGTTCAGCCCGAGCGCGCCGAGCAGGCCGGTCGAGTCCCGAGGTGTACCGGACTCGGCCGTGAAGTCGAAGGTGAAGCCTCCATCGGCGGTGAGGTCGAGGCGACCATCACCCGTGACCTTCGCGTTCAAGTTGCCGACGCCGTCCAGGCTGTTGGCAAGATCGGCCAGGCTCTGCTTGTTGGGATCGAATCGGATCGGGGTGCGGACGACGTCTCCGGTACCCGTGTTGCGCACCGTGACCATGAAGGCGCCCTTCTTCATGGGCGCGACCAGACCGGCGGCGACCAAGGGCTGGCTGGCATCGGAGGCCTCGAAGCTCGAGGTCAGTCGCGTGAATGAGCCGGCGGTACCGACGCCGGTGGCGTGAACGCGATTGAGCTGTGTGATCACGCCCCGCGCGAGGTCGTCCAAGCTGGCGCGGAGCTTCTGAAGGGGTTCCTTGCCGGTCGCCATCAACCCGAGGACCTCGCCTCCTGCCGGCACGAAGCCGTTCGAGGATCGTCCTTGCACTCGCAGGCGCTCTCTGCCTCCGTCGTCCGTGAAGAGCTCGAGAGGCGGCGTCCCGCCGCGGCCCACCAGCAGCACCGAGCCGGCCTGGACCTCGGCCGTCTGATCCTCGGCGATCCGCACATCGATGTCGACCAGCTCGGACAGGTCGCGGAGCAGGATGTCGCGTCGGTCGAGCAGGTCGGGCGGCACGCCATCGATGGTGCGCGCCTCGGCGATGCTCCGGTTGAGGTCGGCGAGGGTTTCGCCGAGTGAGTTGATCTCGGCCACGGTGTTCTCGAGTCGCTCGCTGCGGGTGCGATCGATCGTGTCGAGCTCGCGGGCCACCCGTTGGAACTGCGAGCTGAGCGCCACGCCGCGTTGGATCGCGTCGTTCTGCAAGGCCGAATCGCTCGGACCGGCCGTCAAGGCATCGAGGGAGTCGTAGAAGGCGCCCAGCTTGGCAGCGAGCGCCGTGTCCGATGGCTCTCCCAGTGTGAACTCCGCCTCCTCGAGGATGTCGAGGCCCGTGCTGAGGTGCGACTGCTCGGCGAGCTGCGTGCGCAGGCGATCGTCGAGCAACGAGTCGTGAGCGCGACGAATGTCGCTGAGCGCGACGCCGGTTCCGAAGTAGAGACCACCCAGTCGCATCGACGAGGTCGACGTCAAGCTGGCCGACTGGCGTCGATAGCCTTCGGTGCCCACGTTGGCGACGTTGTTGCCGATGACGTCCAAGGCGCGTTGAGCCGCCTGGAGCGCGAGGAAACCGGTGTTCAGGCCGAGCATGGCACGCCTCCTCAGATCTTCCGCGACACGAGTGGGCGCGGCTTCGCATCGTCCGCACGCTTGAGACCGCGGGCCGTGTAGGTGGCCGCCGCGGGAGCCGAGCCGGCCAGGCGTTGCAAGAGCTCACCATGCAGGCTCTGCGACTGACGCACGATCCGAGTGTTGATGCGGTTCTCGTGAGCCGTCTTCTCGAGGAGTGCCTTGAGCTGCTCTCGCTGACTGTCGAGCTCCGCGCGCAGAGCATCGGGAGCGTCGGCGATGAGCTCACGAAGCGGCGTGGTGGCCGGCTTGGGGGCACGCTTGCGAAGAGCGGCCTCGCGCTCGGCCTGGAGCTGCAGGGCGCGCTCGAGCAGCGGATGCATGGATCGCAGAGTTTCGCTCAATCGGTCGACGTCACCGTGAACCAGGTGATGGCGCTTCTCGGCCATCAGCTCGAGCAGCTGGCTTCGCAGCTCGATCTCGCTTTCGAGGTTCTTGCGGAGGACTTCGTAGAGGTCGTTCATCGGGCTTCTCGGCAACGGGGGCGAGCGCGCCAACCTCGAGGGTCGGACGTTCTCCGTCGCGACCGGACACGGAGTCCGATCGGTTTCATTCCTTGCTCAATCGGTCCTATCGTCTGTTCACGGGCGGACGAAAGAGGCTCGGCTCCGTACAGGTCGTCATTGCACGATGAGGTGACCCTGGAGCCAGCCGCCCTTCTTCAGCTCTTGGAGAACTTTGATCTGGTCGCGGGGCGAGGAGCCGATCGCGTCCAGTGCATTCAGCAGGTCGCCGACCGTGGTTTCGCCCGTGAGGGAGACCGGCGCCGAGGTTTCCTCGTCGACCGTCACCTGCGTGCGCGGGAGCACCTTCGTCTCGCCTTCCGAGAACGGGGCCGGTTGCGAGGCGATCGGGCTCTCGGTGACGGCGATGGTCAGGTCGCCTTCTTGGATGTGGCAGGGAGCGACGCGAACGCTGGCTCCGGCGACGATGACGCCGTTGCGGGCGTTGACGATCACGATGGCGGCGTGCGTCGGCTCGAAGCTCACCGACTGGATGTCGGCGATAAAATCGGTCAAGCGCAGCCGGCGATCGGTGGGCACGTACACGGCCACGGTCTTCGAGTCTTCGGCTTTGGCCAGCGCGCCCAGGGACTTGTTGATCGCGATCGCGATGCGTCGCGCGTTCTCGGCCCCGCCCAAATCGAGCACCAGGCGGAGGTTTCCGTCCGCGCCCAAGGCATCCATCTCGATCTCGCGCACCAGCTCGCCACCGCCGGGCACGCGACCCGAGGTCGGGTTGTTCTGGCGAACGTTGGCCGCCTGGCCGCCGCCCGCGAAGCCGCCGACGATCAAGGAGCCGCCCGCCACGACGTAGGTGACGTCGCCTTCCTTGAGCTCGGTCTCGACGAGCGTGCCGCCCTCGAGGCTCTTGACGCCTTCGATGGAGCTCACCTGAACGTCGAGCATCGAACCTTGTCGACCGTGCTCGGGGATCAGCACCGACACCATCACGACCGCGCAGTCCTTGGCGCTCAGCGTGGCCGCGGGCGCATTGAGCCCGTCCTTCTTCTGGAGGAAGTTGGCGAGCATCTGCTTGGTCAACGGCGAGCCGTCGCCGGTGCCGCTGAGCCCGACCACCAGGCCGACGCCTTCGACACGGTTCTGCTGGATGCCGTGCAGGCGAGTGACGTCTCCGACCCGCACTTGAGCGAAGGCGACGTTCGCCAAGCCGAGCCAGGCGAGGACCAGAAGTGAGGTGAGGCGAGTCATGGATCGATCGCTCCGAAGTGATGGGAACGGGATTCGGTCGAGGACGTCGGGCTCAGAAGGGGAAGAGTGCATCGAGCAGATCCCAGAACCAGCCGCGCTCGGTGGTGGACGACAGCGGGCCGTCGCCCTCGAACTCGATGTGCGCGTTTGCGACGCGCTCGCTTTGGACAGTGTTGGTCGAAGTGATGTCGGCCGTGCGCACGATGCCCGTCACTGCAATGCGCTTGAGCTCGCCGTCGGTGAGCACCGACCGATGGCCCTCGATGACGAGGTTGCCGTTCGGCAGGACGTCGACCACGAGGGCCGAGAGCGTGGCCGTGAACTGGCCTTGCTTCGAGTAGTCGGCCTTGCCTTCGAAGTCGCGCTCGGTCGTGGCTTCGAGCGTCGGCAACGGGTTGAAGGCCTTGGGGGCGATATCGAAGCGTGCGATCTCGGCGCTCAGCGAGTTGTCGCGCTCGAGCTTGGTCTGCTCTTGGCGAGTGATCTGATGGTTCTCGGAGATCACGACCGTCAGCACGTCTCCCACCCGACGCGCGATGACGTCGGAAAACTGCGAGCCGCCGCCGTGGAGGCGCCAGGTCGATTGAGCGCCCGCGGGATCGGCCAGGGCCAGCAGCAGGCCAGCCAGGATCAGCAGAGTCTTCATGAGGTCAGTTCTCCGAGTCGTCGGTCAGCGATGAAGGATCTCGACGGTGTTCATTCCGACCACGCGGGCCGAGATGATCCGTTCGGAGCCGAGGTTCTGAATGCGAATGCGGTCGTCGCGGCGGCCGGCCTCGAGAGCCTTGCCGAGCGTGCGCAGCTGCAGCGTTCCGCGGCGGTAGTGGATCGTGACGAGGGCGTCCCGGGACACCAGCTCGGCGCGCCGCGCATTCTGCGCGGTCAGGACCGTGCCCGGCTGCGTACTGCGGACCATCTCCCAGTCGGTGGGGCGATCGTCCGCGTTGACGGGGGACGCTCCCAGAGCGGTCACCTCTTGGCGCTCGTGGCGAAAGTCGGACGGCGAAAGGCGGTCGCCGCGCTCGAGCGGCCGGGTCGTGATCATCACCTTCTGGAAGACGCGCACGAAGTACCGCAGCGGGATGGTCCGAAAGCGGGTTCCGTCGACGAGGATGACGAGCTGCACGGTGACGTTGCCCTCGGTCTGCGGGAGGCCCGGCCAGCGCATCTCGAGTCGGCGGTCCTCGCGGGCCTTCGGAAGCGACAGGTCCACGAGGTTCTGTCGCAGCTCGATCTGGCGCTCGACGCCATCCGACGCGAAGATCGCGAGCTCCTGCTCGAGAAAGGCGCGACCCTTCTCGATCAGCTCGGCGCCCGCGACCGCGTCGGTCTCGACTCGGACCGCGACTTCGTCGGGCCCCTGGAATCGGAGCTGCTGAGGATCGAAGCCGGCCCGTTGCAGGGCGGCTCGCATCTCGGTGACGCTCACGAAGCGTTGAAAGCCGGGCAGGGGCCCGGTGCCCAATCGCACCGCGCGAGCGTCGGCGACCCGTTGGGCATCGGCGCCTTCGATGTCGACCAAGTCTCCGAGTCGCACGTCGACGCCGAGCGTCGTCGCACGAGAACGGACGGTGATCGTGAGCTCGAAGGCTCGGTCGTCGAGGGCGGCCAGGGCGAGGCCGGACAGGATGAGTGTCAAGATCATGGGTGGTTACCGGATGAGAGACGCGAGCTGGGAGAGCATCTGATCGGCCGACCGGATGGCTCGTGAGTTGACCTCGTAGGCACGCTGAGCGGTGATGAGCCCGACCAGCTCCTGGACGATGTCGACGTTGGAGCGCTCGATGGCGCCTTGTCGGATGGTGCCGACACCTTGATCGCCGGCGGTGGCTTGAGCGACCGGACCCGAGGCGTCGGTCGCGAGCCAGATGTTGTTGCCGCGGCTCTCGAGTCCCGCCGGGTTCGCAAACGTGTTGAGCGTGATCTGACCGAGCTGCTGCGAGGTCGTGTCACCATTCTGGGTCGCGAGGACGCGACCGTCCGGTTGGATCGAGAGGTTGGCCTCCAGCTGGAGGACGCTGTTGAGTGCCGGCGCATTGGCCAAGGGATAGCCCTGCGACGTGACGATGCGACCTTGCCCGTCGATCTGGAAGCTGCCGGATCGGGTGTAGGCAGGCGTGCCGTCCGGCAGGGTCACCTCGAAGAATCCGTCGCCTTCGATGGCCAAGTCGAGGGGATTCCCGGTGAGGTCGACAGGGCCTTGGCTGAAGTTCTTGGTGGTCGAGATGACCTCGGTCCCCGAGCCGATCTGCAGCCCCGACGGCGGTCCGAGCGCAGCCGCGCCTTGGCCACCGGCACCCGGGCGCCGAATCGTCTCGTAGAGGAGGTCCTGAAAGTCGACCCGGCTCTTCTTGAAGCCTCCGGTGTTCACGTTCGCGATGTTGTTCGCGATCACATCGACATGGCGCTGCTGCGCCTTCATGCCGCTCGCCGATGCGTAGAGTGCCTTGATCATGGCTCAGGAGCTCCGGGATCAGTTGGTGGAGGACACGGCACGTTGGAGCGTGCGGTCGATCGTCTGCATGGCCTTTTGGTTGGCCTCGAACGCGCGCATGTTCTCAATCATCGCGACCAGCGCATCGATCGGTTCGGTGTTCGCCGTCTCGAGGGCCTGGTGTCGGACCTCGGCTTTCGCCGGACGCTCGCGAGCGTCCTCGGACGCCTGGAAGAGTCCGTGTCCGACAGCTTCGAGCGGGTACGGCTCCTCAAAGTCGACAATCTGGAGCTGACCCCGCGGCTGACCGTTCAAGGTGACATGGCCCGCCGAGTCGATGCTGAGGCCGCTCGAGTCGGCGGCTCGGATCGGCTGTCCGCCCTGGCCCAGAATCAGGTGCCCCGAGCTCGTGACCAGCTGACCGCTCGCATCGACCTGAAAGGCGCCGTTGCGGGTGTAGCGCGTGCCGGCTTCGGTGCGCACCGCGAAGAAGCCGGGTCCGCTCAACGCCACGTCGAGCGTGCGGTCCGTCAAGTCGAGAGCACCCTGAGAGAAATCCGTCACCTCGTGCGAGCGCACGAAGTGAGCGCGAGGCTCGCCCTGCCCGAGCGTGGCCCGGAATGACTCCGCGATCACCTTCTTTCCCTTGAACCCCGGGGTCCCGAAGTTCGCCAGGTTGTAGGCAATCGCAGATTGACGTCGCTGAGCCTGCTCGAGGCCCGACACCGCTGCATAGAGTCCGGTTCGCATCGTCTCGAATCTCGTGTAGGAATGAACACACGATTCCACGGGAGCCCGTCGGGCCCGACGCTCCGATCGCAACCATCCGGCCAAAGCGCGAGACGAGGCGAGTCAACGCTTGGAATCGCCCGAGGGACGGGGAGAAGTGGCCGATTGGTTTTTTGTGCGAGGGCATCGAGTGATCGTCGACGCCCGGAACGGTTTTCCGGGTTGGGAAGCGATGACCCAGGAGGCGGCAGCGTGCGTCTCGGGCGCCAGGACCCGTGAGGGGCGGCAGGAGAGGTGACCGCTCTCTCAATTGGGTCGTCCTCAAGCATCCCTGCCCGAAGTTGCGCGACGACAGAGACGGAGCGACGTGACGGACTCCGTTCACGTCTCCGTTGGTTTGCGGCGACGGCCGGGATTGGAGACGCTGGCAGTCGACTCTTCTGCCAGGACCCGTGAGGCGTTGTCCGTCGCGACGTGAAGATGGCGATCAACCACTCCGGGTGGGACTCACGCCGGGGTCGCCGCCTGATCGAACCGATTCCAGGCGTGCGACCTCACACCCGAATGAATTCGGGCCTCCAAAGGGACGGTCTGGAATCACCTCTTCTGCAAAGCCAGGGTGAAGTCTTCCCACCCCTTCGGTCGATGATCTCCTTCGAGAGTATGTCGTTCACGCGATCTGGCTTAGGAGCGTCCGATGGACTTCCACATCGGTTCCGTTCAGGGGGAAGGTGGTAGCCGTGGCGACGGCGCGTCGTTCCTCTTGCGCCTCGCCACGGGCGATCGCGTTCGCGGCCGTGTGAATGGTACGCAAGGGGATCGTGTCCATCTGACCGTGCGGGGTCACGCGACCACGGCCCTGGTCCGCTCGGGGCCTCCGTTCCACCGCGGAGACGTGTTGGAGCTCGAGCTGATCCAGAATGATCACCACACGCCGGTCTTCCGCTTCATCGGCTTCGTTTCGCGCGATGGCGGATCGGCCACAGCGGCGTCCGTTCCCAGTATCTCGGTCGAGATCCGAGCGGCGCTCGCACATCTCGGTGAGCACGGCGGGCAGTCGCCGCTCATCGCGGAGTCATTGCTTCGGTTGCTCCAGCTTCCCACGACGCCGATCGCTGCTCGACTGGCTCGGGCGTTCTTGACTTGGCGCCAAGCCTGGTCGAAGGGGAGTCAGCCCACGACGGTTCGGGTCGCCCTGCCCGTCGTCGACCCCGCCTCGCCGACCGACGCGCTGAAGAGCCTGCGCGCAGCGACCGAATGGCTGACACGTCCCCTCGAATCGCAGCTTCTCCGCGGGGCGCCCATCGAGGACCCCCGCGCCGTGCTTCTGGGCTCCGAAGATCCCGCGAATCGAGAGGCCGCCGATCGCATTCAGGGGCAGCAGCTTCTGACTCAGGGGCTGCCGTTCATCTACGTGGCGGCGGAGACTCCGGACGGGGCACCTCTCGAGGTCGAGATCGATCGCGAGTCGCGTGACTCGGGAGACCCGGCGCTGCGGGCGCGCGTTCGGTTGACGGTCCCTCGACTGGGCCGAGTGGAGGTCGGCCTGCACCTGGTGGGAGAGGATCTTCGGGTCGCGGTAGTGACCGAGTCGGAGTCCGCCGCTGAGCGGCTCGAAGCCGGAGCCGGGCTGTTGGAGGCACCACTCCTCGCCCTGGGATTCCGGCTGGCGCGTCTCGAGGTGGTGGCGGATCCCGCGTTGGCCGAGAGTGACTTCTGGGCGCACGCGATTGCCGAGTCCGCGCCCACACCGGTGATCGGAGGCCTAGATGTCGTCATCTGAGCGGCCCCATCCCCAGCGCGCCGTCGCCCTGCGCTACACCGAAGGCGACGTCGTGCCCACGGTGCTGGCCGCCGGTGGCGGCGTCATCGCCGAGCGCATCCTCGAGCGAGCCGAGGCTCTCGGGATTCCGATCCACGACGATCCCGAGCTCGTCGAAGCGATGGCTCGCCTTCGCTCGGGCGAGCCGATCCCCGAATCCCTGTACCTGGCAGTGGCCCAAGTCATCGCCTGGGTCTTTGCGGTCGCCGGACAGGACTGAGGCGATCCGCGCGGGGGAGTGCCGGGAGTGCCCCCGCGGAGCGGAGCCGCGTGCTTCGTCGGAGCTTCCCGCGCCCCCGCGCGAAGCGGAGCTGACGCCATCGCCCCCGCCAGGCCACCGAACATTCTCGGCCTCGGGGCAGCTTGGTTCCTTCAATTGCCCGGGAGACTCGCGCCCTACCCCAAATGAGGTCTTGAGAGGAGACCTGGGTGAGCCGTAGGATACGGCGCTTCGGGCCAGGGAATCGCGAGTCGTCGGGTGTCTCACTCGGGGACCGGTCGGCCCGTACCGTAAAGAGCCGGGTGCGTTCGGTGGGCGGCGGCGAGAATCGCTGCCGGGCCCGACGCCGTGTTTTTCGTGCACACACCAGGGATTGAGGAGCGGAGTGAGAGGATGTCCGAATCGGGATTGATGATCGAGGCGGTAGGGCTGAGTAAGTTCTACGGAGGCTTCGCCGCGATCCAGGACGTGACGTTCTCCGTCGCCAAGGGCGAGATCGTTGCTTTCTTGGGTCCGAACGGAGCGGGCAAGTCGACGACGATGAAGATCTTGACAGGTTTTCTGACGCCCAGCGCCGGAACGGCGCGCATCGCGGGTCGGGACGTCTTGACGGATCGCATCAAAGCGGCGGCACACATCGGCTACTTGCCGGAGAACGGCCCTCTGTATCCCGACATGACGCCTCGGAGCTTCCTGAAGTTCCTAGGCGACGCGCGGGGTTTGACGGGGAGCAAGCTGTCGGAGCGGCTGGAGAAGGTGATCGCCCAGTGCGCCTTGCAGTCCGTGGTCGACAAGCCGATCCACAAGCTGTCGAGAGGCTATCGGCAGCGAGTCGGCATGGCGCATGTGCTGCTGCACGAGCCGGACGTGCTGATCATGGACGAGCCGACCAGCGGTCTCGATCCGAACCAGATCCGCGAGGTTCGGCAAACGATCCGCGAGATCGGTAAGACCAAGACGATCCTGCTCTCGACCCACATTCTGCAGGAGGTGGACGCGGTGGCGGATCGCACGATCTTCATCAACGAGGGTCGAATCGTCTTCGACGGCCGCTCTCGCGAGATGTCCCAGAGTGACGAGTCCCTCGAGCAATCGTTCCACCGCTTGACGAGCACGGAGGCCTGACATGGCGCTGCAAACGCATGTGATTCGGGCGGTCTTCAAGCGAAACGTCCTGTCGTACTTCGCGAGCCCGACCGGTTACGTCTTCATCACGATCTTCATCTTCCTCGGTGCGATCGCCGCCTTCTGGCAGGAGAGCTTCTTCGCCCAGAACCTGGCGAATCTGGACACGCTGAACGAGGTCTTTCCTTTCCTCCTCCTCTTCTTCATTCCGGCCGTCACGATGAGCCTGTGGGCGGAGGAGCGCCGACAGGGTACCGACGAGCTCTTGTTCACGCTGCCCGCACACGACTACGAGGTCGTGCTCGGCAAGTACCTGGCCGCGGTCGCGATCTACACGATCGCGCTGTTCTTTTCGCTGAGCAACGTGGTCGCCTTGACGATGCTCGGGGAGCCCGACGTGGGGCTGATGCTGGGGACGTACTTCGGCTACTGGCTGTTCGGCTCGGCGATGATCGGTGTGGGGATGATCGGCTCGCTGCTGGCGAGCAACGTGACGATCGGCTTCATCGTCGGCGCCGCGCTCTGCGCCTTGGTGGTCTTCGCCGATGAAGCGGCCGTCTTCGGAACCGGCCTGGCCGAGGTCTTCGAGCGCTACACGGCGGTGCCGCTCTTCGAGCAGTTCGCAACCGGCATCATCTCGATCACGGGCCTGGTCTACTTCACGGGCCTGGCGGTGTTCGCGTTCATGGTCAACGTCGCACTCCTGCGGCGCCGTCACCGCGGTGGCCAGAGCGTGCTCGCCGCGCGCGGCTTCCACGACTTCGTGCGCGTGACCGCCGTGTTCGTAGCGTTCATCAGCTTGAGCATCGTGGCCGGTCGCTTCGATTGGCGTCCGGACGTGACTGCCGAGCGGCTGCACTCGCTCTCCTCCGAGACGGACGAGCTGATCGGCAAGATCGATCCGAAGACGCCCGTCTACATCCAGGCGTTCTTCAGCCCCGAGGTGCCGCAGAGCTATTCCGAGAAGCGGAACAACCTCGTCAACTTGCTACGCCAATACGATCAGATGGGTGGCGAACGCATCGTGGTCAAGATCCACGACACCGAGCGCTTCTCCGACGAGGCCCGGCAGGCGCAGGAGAAGTTCAACATCCGCGCCATGCCCGTCTACGTCAGCGAGGGCGGCCGCGGCAAGCAGGACGAGATCTATCTCGGCCTGGTGTTCACCTCGGGGCTCGAAGAGGTGATCATCCCGTTCTTCGATCGTGGCCTGTCCGAAGAGTATGAGCTGACGCGCTCCATCGGCGTCGTCGCGCGCGCTGACCGCAAGAAGGTCGGCGTCCTCGTGACCGACGCGGACCTGCTCGGTGGCTTCGACTTTCAGACCATGCAGTCGCGGCCCGAATGGTCGGTGATCGGTGAGCTGAAGAAGCAGTACGAGATCGAGCGCGTCGACCCGGCCAGCGACTACCCGGCGGACATCGACGTGCTGCTGGCGGTCCTGCCGTCCTCTCTGAATCAGGAGCAGCTCGATCGCTGCAAGGACTGGGTCGAGTCCGGCAATCCGACCTTGATCTTCGACGATCCGCTGCCTCTCGGTGCGCGTGGCGAATTGATGGCGATGGCTCCGAGCGAGCCGAAGCCCCGCCCGCAGCAAAACCCGTTCGGAGGCGGAGGCGGCCCCCCCCCGGAGCCCAAAGGCAACATCCGCGGCTTCCTGCAGCAGATCGGCATCTCCTGGTCGATCGGTGACCTGGTGTGGGACACCTACAACCCGCACCCCGAGCTGCAGAACCTGCCGCCCGAGTTCGTCTTCATCGGTGTCAACAGCGGCTCCGACATGCCGTTCAATGAGAACCACCCCGTCACCTCAGGGCTCCAGGAGATCGTTCAGATCTACCCGGGCCACATTCAGGAGGCGCCGGGGAGCGGAGTGACGTTCACGCCGCTGCTGAAGTCGTCTCAGGAGTCCGGTCGCGTGCAATACAGCAGCGTGATCGAGCGGAGCTTCTTCGGCGCTCGCATCAACGACCGCGTGCCGCACCTCATCGACGATCGCAGCTACACGATCGCCGCCGAGGTCGAGGGCGCCCTCGCTGCTTCGGGCGAGGGGGACGCGCCGAGATCGGTGAAGGCCATCTTCGTGGCCGACATCGACATGATCTCCGAGCAGTTCTTCGCGCTGCGCCGTCAGGGTGTCGAAGGTCTCCAATTCGACAACGTCACCTTCGTTCTCAACGCCGTCGACGTCCTCGCCGGCGACGCCTCGTTCGTCGCGCTGCGCAAGCAGCGACGGCGTCACCGGACGCTCTCCGAGCTCGAGAAGGAGATTCGGGTTCACGAGGAAGCCCGTCTCGCCAAGCAGGAGCAGGCCGAGAATGCCGCCAAGGAAGCCCTCCAGCGCGCTCAGGTGGCCTTCCAGACCAAGGTGCAAGAGCTCGAGCAGCGAACCGATCTTGATGAGCGCGCCAAGGCCATCCAGATCGAGGCCCTGCGATCGACCGAGCAGCGCAAGCTCGACGTGAAGTCGAATCAGATCGAGGACGACAAGGAGCGCGCCATCGAGCTGAGCAAGATCGACATGGAGCGCGAGATCCTCAAGATCCAGTCGCGCATTCGAGTGTTGGCCGTGGCGCTTCCGCCCATCCCGGCGCTGCTGCTGGGAATCTTCGTTTTCATGATCCGTCGAGGCCGAGAGAAACGAACGATCTCCGAAGCGCGTCAGGCGAGGAGGTGAGTCATGAGTGATACCGTCAAGACACTGATCTACATCGGCATCGCGGTCGTCTGTGGTGTCGGAGCTTGGCTCCTGGCCGACCCGGCTCCGAGCGAGCCACCGTTCTTCGATGACCAAGGTGAAGTCTTCTTCCCAGGATTCGACGACCCGCGACAGGCCGCGGCTCTCGAGGTCATCGCGTTCGACGAAGAGACGGCCACCGCCCGACCCTTCAAGGTCGAGGTGAAGGACGGGCTCTGGACCATCCCGTCCCATCACGGCTATGCGGCCGACGGCAAGGATCGTCTCGCCAAGACGGCCGGCGGCGTGATCGCCCTTCGCAAGGACCAGGTGATATCCGACAGCCCCGAGATGCACACGCAGCTCGGACTCGTCGACCCGCTGGACTCGAGCCGCACCGAGCTCACCGGCTGGGGCAAGCGCGTTACGCTCAAGAATGCTGCCGGCAACGTCCTCGCCGATCTCATCGTCGGCAAGCCGCTCGAAGGCGATCGCACCGGCATGCGCTACGTGCGTGTACCCGGCAAGAGCCGCGCCTACGCCGTCAAGATGGAGGTCGATCTCTCGACGCGCTTCGCCGATTGGATCGACACCGATCTCGTCACCGTCTCGTCCGCGGACTTCGAGAAGATTGAGCTCGACCGCTACTCCGTCGACGAGCGCAATGGTGCCATCGTCGAAGGCGAGAAGGTCGTCCTCACCAAGGACGACACTAGCAAGTGGACGATGGCCGATCTGCCGGAGGGACGCGAGCTCGACACGGGCAAGATCAGCTCGCTGACCAGTGCCATCGATTCGCTGGCGATCGTCGGTGTGCGCCCCAAGCCCGAAGGACTCACGGGGGATCTCACTCAAGAGCAGAACCGGCGCGTCAATCCCCAGTCGCTGCTTTCGCTGCAGAACAAGGGCTACTTCTTCACCCGGGACGGCAAGCTGGTCTCGAATGAAGGCGAGCTGCGCTCGTGGACGAAGGACGGCGTGCGGTTGACCTTCCGCTTCGGCGAAGTGCTGTACGGTTCAGGTGACGACGTGACGGCTGGCAGTGAGTCCGAGGGCGCCGAGAAGACCGCGTCCGAAGGCGACGAGAAGCCCGCCGGAGTCGAGAACCGCTATCTGTTCATCTCTGCCGAGCCCGACACGGAGTCTCTCGAACCGGTGGCGCCTCCCGAAGGACTCGACCTGGAATTCTACGCCGAGTGGAAGCAGAAGCGAGACGCCGGCGAGACTGAAGGCGAGACCGAGGGTGAGACCGAGACACCTGAGGAGGAGCTTCCCGAAGAAGAGCGAAAGCGACGCTCGGAGCAAGAGGCGCTGTCCCTCGAGTATCAGGCGTCGCTCGACGCGCGACAGATCACGATCGAGGAAACGGAGAAGAAGGCCGACGAGCTCAGCGAGCGCTTCGCGCAGTGGTACTACGTCATCTCCGGAGACAGCTTCTCGAAGCTACACCTCAGCCGCGAAGATCTGCTGAAGGCACCCGTCGAGGACGAGGGTGAGGATGCGACCGGCGACCTGCCACCGGTGCTCCCGACCGAGGACGGCCAGGACCCCGAGTCGCCCGACGAGGAGGGTGCGCCGCCGACCGCTGACGAAGGAGACGGTGAGACGCCGCCCGCCGAAAGTGGCGAGGGCGAGCCCAAATCGGAAGAGGGCGACGAGAAGCCGGCACCGACCGAGGGCGGCGACGGGGGCGAGAAGCCTCCGACCCCCCAGGGCGGCGACGGGGGCGAGAAGCCTCCGACCCCTAAGGGCGGCGACGGGGGCGAAAAGCCTCCGACCCCCCAGGGCGACGACGGGGGCGAAAAGCCTCCGACCCCCCAGGGCGACGACGGGGGCGAGAAGCCTCCGACCCCCCAGGGCGACGGCAACACCCCGGGCGACGACGGCCGCTAGACCCATCCAGGTTCAATCGGACCCTTTGACGACGCGGCGTCGCACCGACCGGTGCGGCGCCGCGTTTTCGTTGCGCCTTCCCCGGTTTGCGCCGGCTTCGCCGGCCGCCTGGGGTTTCCGAAGGTGCACACGGAGCCGGGAGTCTTTAACCTAGTGCCTCGGGATCGGGAGAGCTCGCCTCGCGCGCGACTGCCGATCGAGCTGGGTCGACGCCTCATTCGAGCTTGTCATGGAACTGCAACCCGAGCTCGTTCGGATCATCGAGGTCTTGGAGCATCACGGTTTCGATCGTGTGGTGCGATCGGGATCCCGGCTGCCGGCCGCGGAGCGCTTTGCGCCCAGCCTCGAGCCGATGCGAGAGCGGCTGCGCTCCGCCGGTTCGAAGAGCCTCCTCGTCGTCGGTGCCAGCGGAGTCGGTAAGTCGGCTCTGCTCTCCGAGCTCGCCCGCGGGCTGCTCGAGGGCGACTCGCCGCAGCTCATGGTGCAACTCTCCACGGGCGACATCCTTCGTGGGGCGAAGTACATCGGTGAGTGGGAGGAGCGGCTCGGCCAGCTCATCGCGATCGCGAAGCGCCCGGCGCCGGTCGTGCTGTGGATCAGCAATCTCAACGACATCGTCGGAGCGGGTCGCGTCGAGGGCGGCAACCAAGACGTGGCGCAGCTTCTCGTGCCTCATCTCGAGTCGGGGGACATCGCGGTGGTCGGGGAGTCGACCCCGGCCGCGCTGACAGCCGGGCTCGGTGCCCATCCGAACTTGGAGCGACTCTTCCTGCGGGTGAACTTGGAGCCCACGACTGAGGCCGAGACGCTGGTGATCCTCGAGGGGGTGCGCGAGCGGTGGCAGCAGACGATGCCGAACCTCGACGTCCCTTCCGAGTCGAGTGAGCGGGCGCTCGAGCTTTCGAGGCTGCTCCGTCCGGTCGGGGAGCAGCCTGGGCGCGCCGTCGATCTCTTCGATGGTGTCCTGGCGGCCGCGAGCCAGACGGGTCGTACCGACGTCGCGCCCGCTTTCGTGGCCCGGATTCTCGCCGAGTGGACCGGGCTGCCGCTGTGGCTGTTCGATGATGACGAGCCGCTCGATCTCGAGGAGCTTCAGCGCTTCTTCGAGGAGCGCGTGCTCGGTCAATCCGAGGCCGTCTCGACGATGGTCGACGTCATCACGCTCGTGAAAGCGGGCCTCCAGGACCCGAGCCAGCCACTGGCGGTTCTCTTCTTCGTTGGACCCACCGGAGTCGGGAAGACCGAGATCGCCAAGGCTCTGGCCGAGCGCTTGTTCGGCAGCGCCGATCGCATGACCCGGATCGACATGAGCGAGTTCAGCGATTGGAGCGCTCCCGCTCGCCTGATCGGGTACGGCGGACAGCCGGGTGCGCTGACGGAGCGTGTGCGGCAGCAGCCGTTCTCGGTCGTGCTGCTCGACGAGATCGAGAAGGCCGCCGAGCCCACGTTCGACTTGTTTCTACAGGTGTTCGATGACGGCCGTCTCACGGACGGCCGCGGAGTGACCGTCGACTTCCGGCAGACGATCGTCGTGATGACCTCGAACCTGGGCTCGGACCGAATGGGCCGTGAGACGCTCGGCTTCCACGAATCGAGTGACGGGGTCGCCGACGATGATCCGCTGCTCGAGTCCGTGCATCAATTCTTTCGTCCCGAGTTCGTCAACCGCATCGATCGGGTCGTGCCGTTCCGGCCCTTGAGCGCTGACGCCCTGGCCAAGATCGCACAGCGAGAGATCGGGAAGATCCTCGCCCGGTCGGGCCTGACGCGGCGGCGGCTCTCGGTCGACATCGATCCCTCAGTCGTGTCTCTGCTGGTGCGGAGCGGTACCAGCACGCGCTATGGCGCGCGACCGATGAAGCGCGCGGTCGAGCGTTTAGTGCTCTTGCCGCTAGCGCGCCGGATCGCCGTCGGCAAGGCGCCGGCCGGGGGCGTGCTGCAGCTTCGCGCTGCAGGGGCGAAGGTCGTGGCCGAGCTCGTGCGCGATCCGCTCGACGACGAGGTCGACCGGCTCAAGGAGCGCTTCCGTATTCCCAGCCCCTTGCCCGAGCGTCGAGGCTCGCTTTCGGCGGCAGAGCTCGAGCGCTGGGTGGAGGAGCTGCGCGACAAGTCCCGAGCGATGCAGCTTCAGCTCGAAGAGCTGGAGCTCACGAGTGAGAAGAGCGAGCTGGTCGAGCGGACCCAGCGCCATGACTTCTGGGATGAGCCGACACGCGCTCGGCGGATCCTGTCGCGCATCCACGCCCTCGAGTCGCTGGTCGAGAACGTGCAGCGCGTCTCGCGGCGGGTCGAGGACCTGTTCGAGTGGGTGCCGCGAGTGGCGAGGAGTCGGCAGCGTCCTCGCCTCGAGCGCGCGGTCGAGCGGTATCGCGACGTCGCACGCGATCTCGAGATGGTCGAGTTCGACCTGAGCTGCGGGGAGCCGATCGACCGACTGGATGCGTTCCTCAAAGTCACGGCCGTACCGGGTCGGAGCCGCACGCAGCGAGACATCGTGGCGGCGCTGGCCACCATGTATCGAAACTGGGCGAACACCAAGGGCTTTGACGTCTTCATTCTCGACGACTCGGTCACGGATCGAGGCGGGGAGGACACCATCACGCTGGTGCTCGAAGGGGCGTGTGCGTACGGTCTGCTGAAGGCGGAGCGTGGCCTGCATGTGATCGACGAGATCGGGGCGCCGGGTGGCAAGCGGCGGCTGCGAGCGTATGCGCGCGTCGAGGTCTGGCCCAGTGATGACGAGGAAGTCGAGCCCGAGCGGTTGGAAGCGGCCGACCTGCCGGAGACGGGCTCGGCGAATCGCGGTCGGTTCGGCAATGAGCGCCGGACGCGGATGAGGCTCTTTCACGAGGCGAGCGGGCACGGGGTCGTTGCGCGAACGCATCTTCCGGTCGAGCGCTGCCGGGAGCTCTTGGCGCGGCTGCTGCGCGAGATCGTGCGCGACAGCGAGGATGAGCCCTCGGAGCGGCTGATCGTGCGTCGCTACAGCCTACCTCCCGAGGGGCGAGTGCGAGACACGCGGAGCGGTCTGCAGACCTCGGCCGTCGAGCAGGTGCTGGGGGGTGACTTGGACCGATTCCTCTTGGTGCCGTGATGCCCGGGAGAGTCCGCTGGACCGGCCAATCCGCGCCGAGCACTTTTTGGCCTTGCTCGATGTCCCTTTCCTTCGGATAGTACGCGGTTTGCATTCGTTTTTCTGGTCGCGCCCTCGCCCCTCGGTACTGGGCCGCTCACCGGGAATACCAGTCCGACCGCGCGACCGACGAGGTGTGGCATGTCGAATCAGCGAGACATCCGAGCCTGGACCGTTCAAGACAGCTCCGAGCTGTTCAACGTGAACGGTTGGGGACAGGGCTTCTTCTCGATCAATGCGGCCGGAAACGTCCAGGTGACGCCCGATGGTCCTGACGGAGGGGCGATCGATCTCAAGGAGCTGATCGATCACCTGCAGCAGCGTGGGATCCATCTGCCGGTCTTGCTGCGATTCAGCGGAATCCTCCATCACCGGGTCAAGGGCATCAACGAGAGCTTTCGTCGCGTCATCGCCGAGGCGGAGTACCGCGGAAGCTACCGAGGCGTCTACCCGATCAAGGTCAATCAGCAGCGTCATGTGGTCGAGGAGCTGGTCGAGTTCGGCCAAGACTACGACCTCGGTCTGGAGGCGGGCTCGCGTCCCGAGCTGATGGTGGCGATCGCGTTGGTCGACAACCCGAAAGCGTACATCATCTGCAACGGGTACAAGGACGCGGCGTACATCGAGACGGCGCTCTTGTCGCGCAAGCTCGGGCGTCAAACCGTGATCGTCATCGATCGGTTCGAGGAGCTCGAGACTGTGCTGCGGTTGAGCCGCGAGCTCGGCATCCGGCCCGTGATCGGAGTTCGAGCGAAGCTGGCATCCCGTGGCGCCGGCCGTTGGCAGGAGTCCGGAGGTGACCGCTCGAAGTTCGGCCTGACCTCGTCCGAGCTGGTGGCCGTGGTCAAGCGCTTGAGAGAGGCGGATCACCTCGACTGCCTGCAGCTCCTCCACTTTCACATCGGCTCCCAGGTCAGCGACATCCGGGCCATCAAGTCCGCCCTGCGCGAGGCGGGCCGCATCTTCGTCGAGCTCCATGGTCTCGGGGCTCCAATGACGATCCTCGATTGCGGCGGTGGCCTGGGCGTGGACTATGACGGCAGCCAGACCAAGTTCCACTCCTCGATCAACTACACGCTGGAGGAGTACGCGAACGACATCATCTACGCGATCCGCGATGCGTGCGATGAGAAGGACGTTCCTCACCCCGACATCGTCACGGAGTCGGGCCGCGCCCTGGTCGCACACCATTCCGTGCTGATCTTCAACGTGCTCGGCGTCCATCGGACGGTCAAGGAAACCGTGCCCACCGAGCCGACCGAGGACGAGCACGACCTCGTCACCTCGATGTTCGACGTGTGGCGAGACGTGACGATCAAGAACTTCCAAGAGGCGTATCACGACGCCCTCCAGTTCAAAGAGGAGTCGATCAACGCCTTCAACCTCGGGATCCTGGACCTGCAAGACCGAGGGCGGATCGAGGAGCTCTTCTTCGCGATCTGCGAGCGCATCCTCCGGCTCGTCCGCGACCTCGACTACGTTCCCGATGAGCTCGACTCGCTCGAGCGCTCGCTGGCCGACACCTACTACTGCAACTTCTCGGTCTTCCAGTCGATGCCCGATCACTGGGCGGTCAAGCAGCTGTTCCCGGTGATGCCGATCCACGGACTGCACCAAGCCTTGAAGCGACGTGGCATCCTGGCCGACTTGACCTGCGACAGTGATGGCAAGGTCGACAAGTTCATCGACCTCCGAGCGCAGAAGGACTTCCTCGAGCTTCCCGAGTGGGGCGACAGTCCGCTCTGGCTCGGTGCTTTCCTGGTCGGCGCCTACCAAGAGATCCTCGGGGACTTGCACAACCTGTTCGGCGATACGGATGCTGTCCACGTGAGCCTCTCCGAGAGCGGTGGCTATCGAATCTCGCACGTGGTGGCCGGTGACACCATCCAAGAGGTGCTGGGCTACGTTGCCTACAGCAAGGTTGAGCTCGTCTCGCGGATACGGGCAGCGGTCGAGCGAGCGCTCGATGAGAAGCGCATCAACCTGGACGAGTCCGGTCGTCTCGTGCGACGTTATGAGCAGAGCTTCGCCGAGATGACGTATCTCGAGCCCCCCCGATGCCGGCCGATTCCAGCTCCGACCCCCAGCCCGGTCATGAACCCCCAGCAGCCGGTCTCGCCGTCGCCCTGAGGCTTCGACCCGACTCCGCAGCGTTCTCGAGGAAAACTGACGATGGGAAGCCTCTTCGACGAGCTCCGCAAAGCGAAGCTCATCAATGAGAAAGACGCCAAGCGCCTCCAGCATGAGAAGCGCGTCACGCGCAAGAAGAAGGGCGGCCACGCGGCCGAGAAGAAGGAGGAGGAGCAGAAGCGCGTCGAGTTCGAGGCCCGCAAGGCACGTGAGGCCGAGGAGAATCGCCAGCGTGCCGAGGCCCAGCAGGCCTCGCAAGCCGACAAGGAACGCGCTTCTCGGCTCGTCAATATCGTGGAGACCTCGGTGTTTCGCGGCCGGTGGGGAGGCCAACGCGCCTTTCACTTCGTGGCGCGCAACAAGGAGATCTGGAAGCTCGAGGTCGACCCCGGCGTCGGGCGCCAGCTCGAGTCCGGCGAGATCGCCCTCTGCGAGAAGCCGGGCTCCCAGCCGATCGAGATCGTGCTGATCAAGGGATCGGTCATCGCCAAGATCCGCGAGCTCGACCCGAGCCTGGTGCGCTTCTACGGCCCCGACTTCGACAGCGTCGAACGCTGAAGACTCGCATCGGCAGTGCTGATGGCCTTCGTCACTAGCCTAGAGACCCATTGCAGCGAAGGTCACCGCCTCGCTCCACGGCGTCAGAGCGGGTTCGATCGAGTCCGCGGTGCCACTGCTTCTCTCGCCGGCTCTCTCCTCCACGTCCTTCGAAGGCGAATCGGCCCGCCGAATCTCGACGAGGGTGCACGTGCATCGTGACGGACTCCGTTCGCGTCTCTGTTCCTTGGACCGCCGGCTTCAGCCGGGCTCGTTACGTTTGCGGCAAGACGTCGACTGTGTTCTCTTCCCGGACCGAGCCCACTCTCTCGTCGATGCGACTCGAAGGCGTCGCGGCCCGACGGCACGCGATGTTCGTCGACGTACGACGTGACGGACTCCGTTCGCGTCTCTGTTTGTCGTGCACTCGGCTCTCTCCTCCACGTCCTTCGAAGGCGAATCGGCCTGCCGAATCTCGACGAGGGTGCACGTGCGACGTGACGGACTCCGTTCGCGTCTCTGTTTTCCTCACGACAGCTCGAGGACGTCGAGGGTTCGCAGGGGCTTTTCCACTTCTTCGAAGCCTCTCACCTCGAGTCGAGCGCCGGTCGAGGTTTCGGTCAGGAGGCTGAAGCAGAACGGGCGGGGGGATGGTCCTTCGTACTGGTCGAGGTGGCGCCTCGATGCCCCTTCGACGAGACGAACGCGGGGGCCGCCGCCGGCTCCTTGGACGATGCAATGCTTCCCTCGCTCGATGAAGTGCTCGTAGGAGTGCACGTGTCCGCTGATCAAGGCGAGGGTCTTCTCGTGGGCGAGGAAGCCGGGGAGGAAGGCCTGCTGGACGTGCTCGGATTCACCGACCGATTGCGCGTTGGTGAACGGAGGATGGTGGGTCAGCACGACGACTCCGCGCACCGACTCCTCCTCCTCCGCGGACTGGAGCGTGGTCTCGTACCACGCGCATTGAGCTCTCCAGTGCGCTGCCCCCAAGCGGTGCCGGTTCGAGTCGAGGAAGATCAAGCGGAGGGAGTCGAAGCGCTCGGTGTACCAAGTCCCCGCGGCGAATCGAGGAAAGCGCCGGCGATGGTGACGGAGCCCGCGAGTGGCCCAGGCCCACGTGTCATGATTGCCGAGAATCGGTAGGACCGGAGTCTCGCGTTGGCGCAGGGGCTGCAAGAGCCGGTCGACGGGCATCCACTCCCAGGCCCGGAAGCCGAAGCAGACCAGGTCACCGAGCAGAACCACCGCGCGCGGCGACGTGCTCACGACCGCGTCGATCAGACGAGCGCGGGCGCGGTCATTCTGCTCTCGCCGCAGCACGACGCGCTCGAAGAGCGACGTGCGTTGGAGATCCCCCAAGATTGCGATCGGCCCCGTCCGATCAGGGTCGGGGCGATCGCAGAATGCGGTGCCCGCTGCGCTCAATCCACCGGCGGATTGACGACCTCGGACATCGAAACGCCCAAGGCGGTGCGGCGAGAGAGCCGGATCTTGCCGTTGCGCTCGACGCCGAGCACCTGAACGATGACCTCGTCCCCTTCCTTGAGCACGTCTTCGACTCGCTCGACGCGGCCTTCTTCGAGCTCGGAGATGTGGACCAGGCCGTCGGTGTTGGGGTAGATCCGCACGAAGGCGCCGAAGTCCTTGATCGTCACGACACGCGAGTGATAGTACTTGCCCTCCTCGAGCGTGGCAGTCACCTCCTTCACGCGGCGCAGCGCGTCGTCGCCCTGCTTCTCCGAAGGCGCGAAGATCGAGACGCTGCCATCGTCTTCGACCGAGACGTCGGCGCCCGTCTGCTTTTGAATGTCCTGAATCGTGGCACCGCGGGGGCCGATCAGGTCTCGGATCTTCTCGGGGCGGATGGTGTGGAGTCGGAAGCACGGCGCGTGCTCCGAGACCTTGGTGCGCGGCTGCTCGAGGATGCGGGCCATCTCGGTCAGGATGTGGAGACGACCTTGGCGAGCCTGCTCGAGAGCGCGCTCGAGGACGTCGCGAGGCAGCGAGCCCAACTTGTTGTCCATCTGCAGCGCCGTGATGCCCTCGCGGGTGCCGGCCACCTTGAAGTCCATATCACCGAGATGATCCTCGTCCCCGAGGATGTCGGAGAGCACGGCGATCTGCCCCTCGGCCTGGATGAGGCCCATGGCGATGCCGGCGACGGGGCGAGTGATCGGAACGCCCGCATCCATCAAGGCCAAGGTGCCGCCGCAGACCGTCGCCATCGAGGAGGAGCCGTTGGACTCACTGATGTCTGACTCGACGCGCAGGACGTACGGGAAATCCTCGGCCTTGGGCAGCACCGGGGTGATGCCGCGCTTGGCGAGCGTGCCGTGTCCGATCTCGCGGCGACCGGGGCCACGCAGCGGGCGCGTCTCACCGACGCAGTAGGGCGGGAAGTTGTAGTGGAGGAGGAAGGTCTCGGTTTGATCGCCGAGGATGGTCTCGACGCGTCGAGCGCTGTGCGGCGGACCGAGGGTGCAGGAGACCATGGCTTGCGTCTCTCCGCGCGTGAAGATCGCCGAGCCGTGCACCCGGGGCAGCCAACCGACGCGGCCCGAGATGGGGCGCACGGTGGTCAGGTCGCGGCCGTCGAGCCGCACGCCGTCGACGGCCACGCGACGCCGCACGATCTCGGACTGCAGATCGTGGACGATACCGCCGACGCGCGGGTCCGGCGTCTCGTCCTCGAGCAGGAACTCGGACGCGACCGATCGTTCGGCCTGAGAGACCGCTTCGGCACGGGCGAGCTTCTCGTGGATGGACAGCGCCTCGGTGAGCCGCGGCTGTGCCACCTCACGAACGCGCGCGGCGAAGTCGGTGTCCTCGGCGACCTCCTCGATCACCCACTTCTCACGTCCGACCTCGGCCCGCCAGCGATCCAGGAGCTGCAAGAACTCGCCGAGCCAATGCTCGCCACGCTCGAGCGCTTCGATGACGACGGCTTCGGAGGCCTCGCGTCCCTCGCCTTCGACCATGCTGAGCCCGTCGGGTCCGGCCGAGACGATCAGGTCGAGCAGGTTGCTCTGACGCTCCGCCTCGGTGGGCAGCGCCATGACCGAGTCGCCGTTGGAGCCCACGCGGATGCCGCCGGCGGGTCCGTTCCAGGGGATGTCGGACAGGTGCAGGGCCGCCGCGGCGCCGAGGATGCCCAGCGGGCTGGGATCGATGGCGGGGTTGGCGGACAAGACGGTCGCCATCACCTGAACCTCGTTCCGGAACCCCTTGGGGAAGAGGGGGCGGATCGAGCGGTCGATGAGACGGCAGGTGAGCACCTCGTGGTCGGCGATGCGCCCTTCGCGCTTGAGGTATCCGCCGGGAATGCGGCCGGCGGAGGCGAGCTTCTCGCGGTACTCGACGGTCAGGGGAAAGAAGGAGGCGTCGGGTCGCGCCGTGCGTGCGGCGACCGCAGCGACGAGCACGACGACGTCGTCCATTTGAAGCAGGATCGAAGCATTGGCCTGCTTGGCGATCTCGCCGGTTTCGAGGCGGACCTCACGGTCACCAAAGCGGATGGTCTGCACCGATGGCATGTTGGGCTCACGCTGAAGGATTTGGGAACGAGCCCAGGGGGCCCGCGGTGAGCCCGTCGGGCGATCGTGAAAGTCTCAACGCTCCTCGAGCGGAACGTAGCTGCGCTTCTGCGAACCGACGTAGATCTGGCGCGGGCGTCCGATGCGTGCCTCACCGTCTCTTTGCATCTCGATCCATTGCGAGATCCAACCGGGGAGTCGACCGATGGCGAAGAGCACGGTGAACATGTTCACCGGGATGCCGATCGCCTTGTAAATGATGCCCGAGTAGAAGTCGACGTTCGGATAGAGGCGTCGCTCGATGAAGTAGGAGTCTTCGAGGGCCCGCTCTTCGAGCTCGACGGCGATCTCGAGCTGACGGCTGCGGATGCCCAGGTGGTTCAGGACGCGATAGCAGGCGTCCTTGATGATCTTGGCTCGTGGGTCGAAGTTCTTGTACACGCGGTGCCCGAATCCCATCAGGCGCGTCGTGTCGCCGCGGTCCTTGCAGCGATCGAGGAAGGTGCGACCGCTGTCGCCCTCTTGCTCGATGCGATCGAGCATCTCAATCACCTTCTGATTCGCACCGCCGTGCAAGCGGCCCCAGAGCGCCGAAACGCCGGCCGCGATCGAGGCGAAGAGGTTCGTCTGGGCGCTGCCGACCATACGGACGGTGCTGGTCGAGCAGTTCTGCTCGTGGTCGGCGTGCAGGATGAGCAGCAGGTCGAGCACCTGCGAGATGACCGGGTCCACGGCGTAGTCCTCGCAGGGCGTCGCGAACATCATCCGCAGGAAGTTGCTGTAGTAGTCCAGACTGTTGTCCGGATACATGAACGGCTGGCCGATCGAGTGCTTGTACGAATAGGACGCGATGGTCGGGATCTTCGCCATCAAGCGATAGGTGACGAACTCGACGCTCGCCTCGTTTCGCGGATCGAGCGAGTCCTGATAGAAGGTCGATAGCGCGCCGATCACGGCCGCGCAGACCGCCATCGGGTGAGCCTTCTTGGGAAAGCCCGTGTAGAAGCGCTTGACGTCCTCGTGCACCATCGTGTGCCGCGAGATCTCACCCAGGAAGTTGTCGAGCTGCGGCTTGGTCGGGAGCTCGCCCCGAATGAGCAAGTACGCCACCTCGAGGAAGGTGCTCCGCTCGGCGAGCTCTTCGATCGGGAAGCCGCGATATCGCAGAATCCCCTTCTCGCCGTCGATGAACGTGATCGCGCTCTGGCAGGAGCCCGTGTTCACGTAGCCGTTGTCGAGCGTGATGTAGCCCGTCTGGCTGCGGAGCTTGGAGATGTCGAGGGCCTTCTCGCCCTCGGTCCCTTCGACGATCGGAAGCTCGATCGTCTGCCCATCGAGGATGAGCTGCGCTGTCTTCGGCATGGTAGGTTCTGCGACTTGCTAACGTTCTGGTGTGCAAGTGGTTGCGCGTGAGGCTGGCGAGTCGAAACCCGCTGCAACGACGAAAGGTCGGCATTGTACCCTTCGCCGTTTCGCCTGCGAAGCCGGAATTCCCGAAGGCGGGGTCCCGACACGCGAACGGCCGACTCCCAAAGGAGCCGGCCGAGGTTTCGGTCCCGAGAGAGCGCCGCGATCGATCAGGGATCGATCCAGATGTCCCCGGTGGGTGAGCTGGTGCGATAGAGCTGGGACTCGGCCGGGATCGCGTTCGCGCCGCGGGGCGTGATCGCCATCCGCGGCGTCGCCGGCCGGACCAGCGGGTGGTCGTTGATCTGGGTCGTGGTCACCTCGAAGCCCCGCACGTGCGCCTGGAAGAACAGGACTCCGATGCCGGGGTTCGGCAGTACCGGATCGGTCACGCAGACGGCGGTGATGAAAGCATCATTCCCGCGAATCTCGATGTCGGCCGACGTCTGGGCGCGACCGTGCAGGGCCGGCAGCTCGGTGAAGCTCCCGGCCGTGATCCCGTTGTACCAGGTGAGCGAGTAGGCGCCGTAGCGATCCGGCTGCCCTCGGAGAGCCGTGAAGTTGATCTCACCGCGATAGACCGCTACCTCGGGATGATGTGTTCGCACGCTCGGTGACGTTTGGAACGTCGCTTTCAGCGACTTCCAACGCTGGATGTGGTCCTCCGAGCGGCCGCTCACGAGATGCACCACGCCATCCGTGTCGTCATGAAAGACGAGCACCGTCTCGCGCGTGTTCAGGTCACCGACCAGGCTGGGATGGCCGAAGTTACTACCCGAGGAGATCACGTCACCGTAGGGGCCGGCGACGATCCGACCGTACTGGCAGCTCTTTCCATAGTCTTCGGAGTAGGTCACTTGGACGGTCGACGTTCCACTCTTGAGCGACGGAAACGTGAAGGCCATGCCGACCGCGTAGTCGCTGCCGCCGGCGAGGGGAATCACGGCGATGCTGCTGTGCATCTCGGACCAGGGCCGAGCGTGACCCCAGGACGGCTCGATCCAGACGCATTGAGGACCGGGCCAGGGCTGGAGATACGAGCCGCTCAGCATGCCGAGGAAGCCGAGCGGTTGCCCGCGATCGCTCCAGACACCGTTCACACCGATGTAGACCTTGCGGTCGATGCTCGAGTTGCCGGTGCCGTAGGCGAGGTCGAGCGAGAGGTGACGGATCTCCTCGACTCGGCCCAATGGACCGACGTAGAGAGGGATCCAGCTCCGGCCCTGGTCGTCCGATCGCAGGACGTGAATCTGGTCGTAGGGACTCTTCGGCTCGGCCCAGGCGAGGACGATCGTGCCTTGGTCGTCGATGTCGAAGTCGAGGGCGCGAGCACCGCGATCCACCGAGAGATCGATATCGTCTTGGGCGACGAGCGAGGCGGTCGACAGGTTGAGGGCTGCGAACATCCAAGAAGCGAGCACGAGTGAACGGCGTTGAGTGCAAGGCATCGGCGATCTCCTGAGCTCGAGCCGATCCGAGGATCGGCTGAAGCGCTGCCCACCGGAATGGGGGCCATCGGGGCGCCACCGTCCCGAGACGGCGGCTCTCGCCTTCCCCAACGAGAGCCCGACTCGAACGCAACAAGAGTTCTTCGGGTGTCGGAGTGTCGCGCTAGCGGAGTGTCACGGTCGCCTGGTCACCGAACATCTCGAACGTGCCTTCGAGCTGGCGACCGTCGGCCTCGGCGGTCACGCGGTAGGTCCCAGGACCGAGGTGCTTCACCTCGAAGGTGCGCCCATCCGCGCTGCCGATGGTGGCGATGTGCCGGTAGTCGGCCGGGACGCGCTCGGCCAGGTTCTGGCCGGCGAAGGAGAGGACACGAACCGTGATCGCGACGTCGGCCGGGAGCGGATCGCCTTCGATGCGGCCCATGAGACGACCCTCCGGCCACAGGATGAGCTGCTCGTTGGCGTCTTCCTGCGAGCTCATCTCGACCCAGAACGTCTGCTCCAGCTGCGGATGTACCACACGCGCGATACAGGGGCCCATCGACAGGGACTGGGCCGAGAAGCGGCCTTCGTCATCGGTCGTCGCGTCTCGTGACTCGATCGTGCCGGCACCGAGGATGCCGATCGAGACCAGGGCCCCGGAGACGGCAGCGTCGTCGAGCAGCAGCCGACCGGCAACGCTGCCCCGGCGTCCGCCGAAGTTCACGGTCACCGTTTCGCCTTCGGCGATCTTGACCAGCTTGATCTCCGAGCCGAACCCGCGAGTGACCGCAAAGGTGCCCTCGGGCACGGCCGAGAAGTTGTAGCGGCCTTGCTTGTCGGTCTGGCGGTACATCAGCATCTCGTGCTTGCCGCCGATCAGGTCCGGGCGGTAGAGGCTGACGGAGTTCTGGGACGGGTTACCCTCATTGTCGAAGAACTGTCCGACGATCGTGCCGCCGGCAGGAAGGATGATCTCGAGGCCTTGTGTCTCTTCACCGGCGAGGATCTCGACGCCCTCTCGGTTGATGTCGACGTACACGGGCACCGTACCGTCTTCAGGAGCCTCGAACTCTCTCGAGTCGTTGCGCCGGACGGTCAGCTCGTAGGTGCCGACACGCAGCTCGCCGAATCGGAATTGCCCGCCCGAGTCGCTGCTCTCGGTTTGACCGCTGACGAAGGTGGCGGAGTCCGTGCGTCCGTGGATGGCGGAGAGCTGAACGGCTCCCTCTCGATAGAGGATGATCTCGACGTCCTCGGCGGCTCGGCCATCGGCGTAGGAGACGTGACCGCTCAAGCTGCCGGTCTCCAAGGGCGGGAGGACCAAGTCGAGGTCGGTGCGATTCATGCCCGGGTTCTCGAGTCGAATGGTGGCGTGCTCCGGATGCTCGGCCGCGAGCTGAATGTCGTCACCGACGATCTCGATGCGATAGAAGCCGTCCTCGTCGGACTGGACGCTCGTGCTCATCTTGGCTTCTTCGAAAAAGAGACGCCGCTTGATGCTCTCGACCTCGATCCACGCGCCCGCGATCGGCTGTCCCTGGGTGTTCCGCACGATGCCCGACAAGAATCCCGTCTCCTCGAGAGGAATGTCGAGATGCTGCTGTCCCGGGCGAAGCTGATAGGACATCTCTCGTGGAGCATAGCCTTGGGCCTTGGCTTCGAAGACCAGTCGTGTGCCGATGGCGCCCTGGATCTCGAAGACGCCATTCTTGTCGATCGGGAGACGCGCCCGGAGCTCGCGGAAGGGGTCGGCGGCCTTGAGTGGAATCGAGAGCTGTAGATCCGCGAACTGATCTCCGCCGCGCACGGGCCGGCCGTCGGGGCCGAGGAGCCTTCCGGTGAGAACCGCTCCCGGGGCGAGAGCGACCGTGAGCTCCTCGCCCTCGAGCGAGTTCGGCCGGCCGAGCACGAGGATCGGACGCTGCCCCTCGGCACGAATGAGAAGGCCTTCGGTGTCGTGGGGTGGAAACTCCGGAAAGAGGAAGCGGCCATCGGCATCGGTCGTCGTGTGAGTTTGCTCGATCAGCGACGACCCGGCGAGGGCCGGTAAGGGGCCGTCGAGCTCATTGCCGAAGGCGAGGGCGAGCCGGAAGCTTCCATCGGCGAATCGCTCGCGTAGGGTCGTGCGGACGTCCAGGTCTCGATACTTGCACCAGACGACCTCGGCGCCCGCGAAGGGGGCGCCCGTGGCTTCATGAATCACTTGCCCCACCAAGAAGGGCTTCTCGCCGCTCTCGCTCGGAGAAGGTCCCGGGTCATCGGAGGCACCGGGCTCCTCGACGACCGGACGCGCGGTCTCGGTCACGGAGGGCTCCAACACGACGATGGGCTTGGAGTCGGCTTCAGGAATCGCAAGCTCGATCGAGGTGGGTGCCTCGAGCGCGTGCGTCTGCGCGTCGAGCTCGACCTCGCCGTTTCCGCTCACGAGTTGAATGGTAACGATGGCGGCCAAGGTGCCGGCGGCGATGCCGCCGAGACCGAGCTGACGGGAAAGGCGGGACATCTCGGGATCTCCTTTCAACACGACCCGGACTTCGGCTTGCCCGGAGGCGAGTCGGAGTCGGCCGCGAGGGAACTCGACTTGAAGGGAGCCGGTGCCGGTCTCGGCAGTGACGGACCCCTGGAACAGCACGAGTCTTGAAAGGGAGCGCTCGACCTCGTGACGGCTCCCCGGCGCGAGCCGGAAGGATCCGCCATCCGCCAGTCGGATCGGACCGTCGCCGCCGTCGCCGCCATCGAGGGCCCGCCAGACCGCCGTCGCCGAGACCAGCACCAGAATGGCCGCCGCGATCGCCCAACGGCGACCCCTTCCGGGCCGACGACGAGCGGCGAGCTCGTCGTGCGCCGCCCCCAGGATCTTCTGATCCAGGGAGATCGGCGTCGTGGCCGGGAGGCTGTGCTCGAGAGCTTGTTCGAGATCGCGGTCAGACATCACCGATGGTCCTTCCGAGGCGTTGGCGCAGAGTGTCGAGCGCGCGCCGGTACCGGTTGCGAACGGTGGCCAACGGAGCCTCGACCTCGGACGCGATGGTCGCGAAGTCGAGGCGTCCGAAAAGCCGGAGGCGAATCACGTCGGCCTGAGGCTCGGGCAAGGCGCTGACCGCCTCCTGGACGAGGGTCTCGCGCTCGCGCTCCCAGCTCTGCTCCGCCGGGGCGGGCCGTCCGTCCGAGGCATGCTGTGCCGCCTCGAGCGATTGGGTCCGTCCGGCGAACGAGCGTCGCTGGTCGATGAAGCGATTGCGAACCGAGCGGAGCAGGTAGGCGAGGACCGCCGCGTCCGGGCGCAGCCGATCGACGTTTCGCAGGAAGCCGAGAAACGCATCCTGGGCGAGGTCCTCCGCGACCAGTCCGACGCCGCCCAATGAGCAGGCGTAACGGTAGACCCGATCTTTGTACTCGGTGTAGAGGGCCTCGAAGGCTCGCTCGTCACCGCGGCGGATTCCCGCGATCCAGAAGGCGTCGCTCACCGGTTCCCTTTCAACATGGACTCACCCGGTTCACGGAGCAGGGCCCGAAAGTGGCCTTTCGAGTTCTGATTCTTTTCTCGAGAAGCGATCGGCGCATTCTACCGGAAGAGTGCGGCAGGGACTCGATGGGCCCGGGAGAGCGGCCGACCGGCCACGGTGTCGAGCGCAAGGCTGAACCCCAGCTTTGTAAAACGAAATGCTCCCGGCCGTCCCCTCGGAGGCCCGAATTCATTCGGGTGGGAGGTCGTTGGCCCTTGCGAAACCGTCGTGATCGCCGAGGGCGTATCCAGCGGACTGAAGTCCGCCCTCCGGTTTGCGTGGGAGAGAGAGCGGTGCGCGAGAAGCCCTCCCTTCGTGCTGTTTCAAGCGTCTCGAGAGGTCGTGCTGCTCTTGCGCATTGGGGGGGCGGGAACGCCTTCGGTCTGGTGATGGGCTGCTTGGTGCTCCTCGCCAGCCACCTGCTGGCCAAGCGACGAGCTCTTCGAACGTGATGGACTCGGTCATCGGAGAGCTCGCGTCGCTCATGAGTGAGAAGAACATGGAGGCCGTGTTCACGACGCCCCGGATCACGTCGCCCGTGAATGCCGACGCGGTGCGGCTCGCGCAGGTGTTTCGAAACCTCCTGAGCAACGCCATCAAGTTCTCGCGACCGGGAGGCCGTCTCGAGATCGCTTGTGAGACGAGGCCGGACGAGGTTCTGTGGTCGGTACGGGACGAGGGGCCGGGGATCCCCAATGAGGAGCTGGAGCAGATCTTCGAGAAGTTTCAGCAGTCCAGTCGGACTCGAACCGGCGCTGGCGGTACCGGGCTGGGATTGGCGATCTGTCGAGAGATCGTCAACGCGCATCAAGGGAAGATCTGGGCGACCAATCACCCCGACGGTGGAGCCTGCTTCCACGTCGAGCTCCCCGCCGCGAAGATAGTGAAGAGGGACGCCGCCCGCACATCACCGCGTCCGGGAAAAAGACCCACCGCCTGAGCGAGAGCTTCGCCGAGTTGCGAACACATCGCGACACCTTCGGACTCGCCCCGCTGCCTCACGAGCGGAGGTACGACGCTCCGTTGATGTCGACGATCGCGCCGGTCAGGTGCTCGGCACCGGGGGCGGCCAGGAACAGGATCGTGTGTGCGACTTCCTCGGGACGGGCCGGTCGTCCGCCCGGATACTGCTCGAGAGCCTTCTGTCCCATCTCACCCTCGAGCATCGGGGACACTCGCTCCGTCTCGACCCAACCCGGAGCCACCGTCATCACGCCGACGTTCTGCCGCGCCCAGGCCACGGCCAGCGACTGTCCGAGAGCGTTCAGCCCGGCCTTGCTCGCACCGTACGCCGGCATCTCCGGCTCGCCCTTGAATGCCCCGCGCGACGAGACGTTCACGATTCGACCGCCGCCTGCCTCGACCATGTGACGTCCGAGTCGGTAGCACAGGTCCGCGGGAGCCATCAGATTGACGGCCACGGTATCCTGCCAGGCGCCTCGCCACTCGGCCTCGTTGACCTCGTCGGGTGGATGGAGCCGGATCACGGCCGCGTTGTTGACGAGCACATGGAGTCTCTCGAAGGTCTCCAGTACCTCCGCGACCAGCGTCGAGCGCGCGTCGGGCTCACGCAGATCGGCCACGAACAGCCGGTGCCCTGGGCCCGGTAGCTTTGCCAAGAGAGCTTCTCCCGCCTCCCGGCTGCGATGGCAGTGGAGGCCCACTCGGGCACCTTCGGCTGCGAAAGCGCGCGCCGTCGCGGCGCCGATGCCTTGGGCACCGCCCGTCACGAGCACGGTCTGATCTTGGAATCTCACGCTGTTCTCCTGGGGGCAACGATCGAGTTCGGCCGAGATGATAGCAGGGGCGCGAGCGCCCGTCGTCCCGAGCGGGGCGATCCCGGGCATGGTTCGCCGCGGAGCCTCTCGAAGCGCCGGGCAGAGATCACGCGCGAGTGCGCGCGTCTGGTATCATCTTCGCCGTCTCTCCGTGACCTGGCGTTTGGCGAAGATCCTGGCATCGCTTTGGGAGGGCGTCATGATCTGGGTGTGGATCGGTCTGGGCGTTCTGGCCTTGCTCATCGGGCTCGCCCTCTGGGACATCGTCCAGCCGCAGCATGCGATCCGACGCAACTTTCCGTTGATCGGTCGGATTCGCTACTTGTTCGAGCCCCTCGGAGCACCGCTCCGTCAGTACATCGTGACCTCGAACACCGAGGAGCGACCGTTCGATCGCATCACCCGCTCTTGGGTGTATCAGTCGTCGAAGGACGTCAACAACACGATCGGCTTCGGCTCCGAGCGCGACAAGGGAGAGGTCGGAGCCTTTGGCTTGCTCCCGAGCATGTACCCGTACGTTCCGAAGAGCGACGAAGACATCCAGTGCGACATCGTCCTGGGCCCAGATCGAGCGCAGCCCTACGCCGTTCCGTCGTGGATCAACATCTCCGCGATGAGCTTCGGCTCGATCTCGGCCCGCGCCGTCGAGGCACTCTCGATCGGAGCCAAGCAGGCCGGGTGCTTCTTGAACACCGGCGAAGGCGGCGTCTCGGAATACCACCTTCGCGGTGGGTGCGATCTCGTGTATCAGCTCGGCACCGGCAAGTTCGGCTCCCGCGGTGAAGACGATCAGTTCGACCCGGATCGATTCCGGCGCGTGTGCGAGCGAGACGAGGTCAAGGCGATCGAGCTGAAGCTCTCCCAAGGTGCGAAGCCGGGCAAGGGAGGGATGCTCCCCGCGATCAAGGTGACGGAAGAGATCGCCCAGGCCCGCGGCATTCCGATCGGCAAGGACTGCATGAGCCCTTCGTGTCACCCCGAGGCCAAGGACGCCTCGTCGCTGCTCGAGTACGTGCGCCGGCTGCAGGACCTCGCCGGCAAGCCGGTCGGAATCAAGCTGTGTCTCGGCTGGGAAGGCGAGATCGAGGAGCTGGTCGCGCGGATGGCCGAGCTCGACATCTGCCCCGACTGGATCACGATCGACGGTGCCGGTGGCGGAACCGGCTCGGCGCCGCCCAGCTTCGCCGACTACATGGGCATCCCGCTCTACGAGGCCATTCCGGTGGTCGAGGATGCGCTGCTGCGCTTCGGCCTTCGACAGAGAGTGCCGATCATCGGATCGGGCAAGCTGGTGATGGGCGCGCCGGCCGCGATCGCCTTCGCCCTGGGTGCCGATCTCGTCAATACGGCTCGCGGCTTCATGTTCTCCTTGGGCTGCATTCAAGCGCTCCAATGCCACGAGAACACTTGCCCGACCGGCGTCGCGACCCAGAGTGCCTGGCTGCAGCGGGGGCTAGTGCCCACCGCCAAGGGCGAGCGAGCGGCCACCTACCACAAGAACTTGATGAAGGATCTCTTGGCCGTCACCCATGCCGTCGGAGTACCGACACCGAACCTCCTGCGACGGTATCATGCTTGCCTGGTGACCGAGGCGTCGAGCAAGCAGTCGCTCGATACGGTCTTCCCCTATCCGGCCGGCTACGAGAGCGAGGTCATCGATCGCGTTTCGGCCATGTGAGTGTCCAGCCGAAAGGAAGCGCGATGAGCGACTCGCGACGCGTCTCGGAAGACTCCGTTCCCTGGATCGAGGTGCGCGGCCCCTCGGGCACACTCCGAATGCGCGTTCGAAGGCTGGGCGCCGCGACCGGTGGCGAGCGCCTCGGTGCGACCCTGTACGAGATTCCAGTCGGCCAGAAGAACTGGCCCTTCCACTATCATCTCGCCAACGAGGAGTCGATCTTCGTGCTCGCCGGCGAGGGTCGCGTGCGCTTTCCCGACCAAGAGCTTCCTCTGGTACCCGGGGACTATGTCACGTTTCCGGTCGGTGAGGCGGGAGCCCATCAGATCGTCAACGAGGGCGACGAGGCTTTGCGGTTCCTCTGCCTCTCCACCATGATCGAGCCCGACATCGCGATCTATCCCGATTCGGGAAAGGTCGGACTCTTCGGAGGGGGTGCCCCGGGGACCGACCCGGACAAGCGATCGCTGAACGTCTTCCTGCGTCACGATGCCACGATCGACTACTGGGACGGCGAGGACGCCTGAGGCGTCGCCACGGGCTCACGTGGCAGACCAGGGGGAATGTGGGCGCCTCACCGGGCGCGAAGCCTTCGGCGGCGCGCTTCGTGCGTCGCGCCGCCACCGCGGCCGCCCGAATCGAACGCGGGGTCTGCTCTGGCGGGGCGATCCGTGATGTGACAGTCTGGAGGCTTTCCGGAACCGGGAGCTCCGCTGCGTGCGATGGACGACTCTGATTCTCATCGGCTGCTACTGGTGTCTCGTTGCTTGTGACGAGGGACGGGAGTCTCTGCGCGACACGCGCTATTGGATCGAGCGCACGAAGAAGACGCCTCCGAGCGAGTTCATCGAGCAGCTCGATGACGAGGATCCACTGCGTCGTCGCCGCGCCATTCAGAGCCTGGTGATCGTCGGTCCCAAGACGAGCGCGGTCGTGCCCGCGTTGATTGGGATGCTGTCCGACGAGAATGCCGAGGTGCGTCGGGACGCGGCCGCCAGCTTCGCGAGCATGGCCGAGGCGGCTGCGAAGGCGATCGCACCGCTGCTCGCAAGGCTCTCCGATCCGAGCACCGAGGTGCGCGGGGCGGTCGTGTTCTCCCTCTCGCGTATGGCGGCCTTGCATCCCGGTCGCTTGCGCGAGCCGTTGATCACTGCGCTGCGTCACAAGCACACCACGATGCAGGTCCATGCTGCATTCGGATTGGGGCAGATCGGAGACGATGAGTCCCTGGCTGCGCTCGTGGATGCGCTCGGCGGCGAAACGCCGACCCCGGTCGATGTCCGAAGGGCGTTGGCGGAGGCGATCGCGGAGCAGGGGGAGCGAGCGGTTCCCTTTCTCGAGCTGGCGCTCGAGGAGCCCGGGCGTCGTCTGGGAGCGATCGAGACGCTCGCTCGTCTTGGCCCGCTGGCTCGTCCGCACGCCGAGACGATCGTCGCCTTCCTGGAGCCGACCAGCGATTTCGACCTTCAGCGCGCGATCTCCCAGCTTGTGGCCGTCACGGGCGTCGACCCCGAGATCGGTCTGTCGCGACTCCGTCCTCTGCTGGCGTCGGAGCGTCAGTCCGTCCAGATCGCGGCCGGAAAGGCTGTCGCACGATTGGAGGGGGCGGCATTGCCCATGCTGCGCGAGATCATCCACGGTCGCGGCGATGAGCTTTCCGGCGCTCTGCGCGCGGTGGGCGAGATGACGCGGCGAGACGCAGAGCTCGAAGCCGGAATCCTCGCGCTGCTGTCGGCCGATGACCTCCCGCCGGACCCGAAACGTCGCGCGGTCCGCGCGCTCGGAAAGATTGCCGTGCATCCCGATCGGGTGCTGGGAGCCCTCTTACCGTGGCTGCAAGACGAGGACGCTCGGCTTCGTGCCGGCGTAGCCTCCGCTTGCGGTGACCTGGGACCACAAGGCATCGGCGCGGTTCCGCTGTTGGTGGCCGTGCTTCGCGACGATTCGGATTCGGGTGTGCGCAATTGCGCGGCAGATGCACTGGGGCGAACCGGTCGTCAGGCCGACGGCACGATTCACCCGATGGCGAAGCACGTCGCGGTGCCGGCACTCCGCGAGCAGCTGGCAATCGAGGCCACGCCGACGACACGTTCAGCCATCGAGAAGGCACTCGAGTCGCTGCAGTAGCTCCCTCAGTGCGTCTCCAGAGCGCGGTCGAGCAGCGCGCGGGACTCGCCGACCAGGCGATCCCCCTCGGTTGCCAGGCTGCTGGCTCGTTCGCGCACGGTCGTCACCCAGTCGGCCTCGTCGATCTCGTTCAGGTTGATCCGCACGTTGTAGATCGCACCCTGAAGCGCGGCGTGGGCGAGCAAGGCGCCGACGCCGGCGTCGGTGACCGAAGCGGGCTTGCCGGACTCCGCTGCAGCGCGGCAGAGACGAAGCGCTTCGAGACACAGCTCGGCACTGTGAAGGGGGACCTCGGTCGCGGTCTGGAATCCGCGCTGAATCGCGGCCGCGCGTTCTTGACGCTCGGTGTCGGTGTCCTGCGGAAGTCGTCGCGCGGTCAACACGTCACCGAAGGCGTTCGTGTCAGCGTCGATGGCGTCCAGGAGCAGATCCTTGATCCGTTGGGCATCGATCGCGATCTGCTCGAGCGCTGACTTCTCTTCTTCGGCGACGACGTCGGGGAAGGTCAGGTTCGCGACCATCGAGGCCAGCGATGCCGCGAGGCTGCCGACGAGCGCCGACACCGATCCGCCGCCCGGCGCGGGGCTGGAGCGCGAGACCTCGTCGGCAAAGTCACAAGCCCGCATCGTGGCCAAAGAACCGGTTCGCTCGGGCCGTCCGAGGACCGACTTCTGCGCATCGAACTCCCCGACGTCACGCAAGCCGAGCGACTGGATCGCCGTCTCCAAGACGTCGTCGGAGGGAACACCCCGGCTCTGTCCCTGAAGGCCGAGGTAGTACTCGCCGGACTCTCGCAGCGCGTCGTACGGGATCAGCCCGACGACCTCGGAGCCGGTGACGATCAGGCCGCGCTCGCGGGCCAGCTCGCGACAAGCCTCGAGCACGGCGTGGGTCGGTGTGATCTGAGTGTTGGTCAAGTTGATCGAGATCTGCGCGCGGTTGTACTCGGGAATGACCCAGCCGACGGCTCGGCAGTTCTTGAAGCGGCCCGGCTGGAAGACGCTCTTGCCTTCGAGGTCTTCCGGGTCGCGCCCGAGAGCCTTCAGCTCGCGTCGGAGGTCGAGCCCGTGCTCGCGGTAGTGGATCTCCAGTGCCTCGAGGTTTGCGAACACCTCGCCCGTGATTCCCGATGGCCAACGATTCTCGGAGGGAGCGTAGCGAACGATCTCGCCACTTTGATACGCGAGGCCAGTCTGTCCTTCTCGCAGCGCGCGGCCCTTCTCTCGAATCTCGAAGGCGATGTCGTTGGCGTGCGCTCGGTCGCGCGAGTTGAGGTTGACGTTGTACGCGATCAGGAACTCGCGCGCGCCGATCGTCACCACGCCCGGGCCGGGACGAAACTCGGCCGGCCCGAAGTCGGGCTTCCACTCGGGGCGACCGAGCTTGTCGGGCAGCGCCTCGTACTCGCCCTGGCGAACGTGGGCCAACGAGCGCCGGGCTGGGATCTTGGCGGCCTGGTCGTAGAGGTAGACCGGGATGTCGAGCTCGCGGCCGACGCGCTCACCGACCTGCTCGGCCAGGCGAGCGCAGTCCTCCATCGTGACCCCGGAGACCGGAACGAAAGGACAGACATCGGTCGCGCCGTGACGCGGGTGGGCGCCTTGATGCTTCCGCATGTCGATCACCTCGGCCGCGCGACGAATGGCTCGGAAGGCCGCTTCGGCCACGGCTTCGGGTGCCCCCACGAACGTGACGACGGTGCGATGGGTGTCGAACCCAGGGTCGACGTCGAGCAGGTCGACGCCTTCGACGCCGCGAATGGCCTCGAGGATGGTCTCGATCTTCTTCGGGTCGCGGCCTTCGGAGAAGTTGGGCACGCACTCGACGATCGGTCGGCTCATGAGGGGATTCCTTGAACGGGGCTCAGCGGTGCGTGAACGGGGCGGGGTGACGCGGACCTTTTTCGAGGAAGCTGCGGACGCCGATCTTCATGTCGTCGAGCGCACAGACCTCGCCGAACAGCTTGGCTTCGAGAGCGAGCCCCTGGGCCAGCGGAAGGCGAGCCCCCTCGAGAATGGCGCGGCACATCAGCGCGTCGACGGCCCGGCTGAGGTGTCCGATGTCGACGGGCGGCAGCTCGTCGGGCACGTTTGAGAGCGGACCGTCCGGCATCTTCTCGAGCGTGATCTTGCCGGTGCTCACGTCCAGGGCGAGCGCGACGGCGGCGGCGACCAGGTCGCCGATAACCTCCTCGTGGACGAGCCCGAGCTCGACGGCTTGCCTCGAAGTGATCGGGCGACCGGTGCGCAGCAGCGGGGCGGCGGCCTCGATGCCGATCAGGCGCGGCAAGCGTTGAGTCGCCCCGGCGCCCGGGATGATGCCGAGGTTCGGCTCAGGCTGCGCGGCGAAGACCTTCAGCCCGGCCCGGGCGAGGCGAGCGTGACAAGCCATGGCGAGCTCGTTGCCGCCGCCGAAGGCGAGGCCGTTCATGGCGGCGATGACGGGCTTGGGGCAGGCCGCGATCTGATTGAGGACGGCCTGGGATCCGAGCGAGTTCTCTTCGCCCGCCTTCGGAGAGTCGATCTCGGCCAGGAAATGGACGTCGGCTCCACTGACGAAGGCCTTCACGCCGAAGGCCGTGAGCACGATGCCTTGGACGGCCTTGTCTCGTCCGAGAGCTGCGAAGTGTTCGCCGAGCTGGCGAAACACTTCGCCATTGAGCGCGTTGAGCACGCGCGGGCGGCGAATGCGAAGCACCGCGATGTCGCCCTCGTTCCAGCGTTGGATCACGGGCACCTGCCACGGATAGCCGGCGGCCGCCTGGCCTTGAATGCACTTCGGAATCGGGAAGCCTTCGTTCTTCGAGCAGAAGTCTTCTACGAGCCCGAGCGCAGTCGGAACGCCGATCTCGTTCATGAGCGCGCACGGCGGCTGGATGACGAGCGCGATCTCGACGGCCATCTCGAGGTCGGAGAGATCCGCGATGCCCGAGTCGATGACCTCCCCGAAGATGGCGAAGTAGGCGCCCCGCATCCAATCGCGAATGGCCGCTTCCCGCTCGGCCGGGAGCTCGACCTTTTCGCCGCGCTTTGCCACCTCCCAAGCCGTGCCGGCCGCGAGGGCGTCCTCGAGGATCTGCGGCGGATGCCAGCCGGCGTGAATGCGCGTGTGGTATTGCTCGAGCCCGTGACGCGTGATCGGATTGCCGCCGGTGAGGTTCATGGCGGTGAAGGGACCGATGCCCAGGCCGAGCGCGCGCGCGGCAGCGGCGTCGACCTCTTTGGTCGTGCCCAGGCCATTCTCCACGGCGCGGGCGGCGGCGAAGAACAGGCCCTCGAAGATCGGATCGATCGCGTAGCCGTAGCGGCTGCCCACCTCGATCGGGACCTTGCCGATCGCCTCGTAGAGATACATCAGATCGGCGGTCAGGCGCGGGTCGGTGTCGGCGCTCGGGACGATCTCGACCGCCGGATTGCGCTCGGCCGGAAAGAAGTAGTGGATGACCAGCGTGCGCGTGCGGTCCTTCAGGTTCATGAAGATCTCGCCCGGCTCGAGGTGCGAGGAGTTGGACGCGAAGATCGTGTTCGGTCCGGTGAGGCTCTCGAGGTTGCGGAAGATCTTGTCCTTGATGCCGGCGTCTTCGGTGGCGGCCTCGACGATGAAGTCGCAATCGGCCAGGTCGCCCGCGTCGGCGGTGAAAGTGACATTCGCGACCATCTGGTCGGCTTGGTCGGGCTTGAACGCGCCGCTCTCGCGGCCCTTCTCGATCTTGGCCGTCAGCTTGCCTTTGCCTCGCTCGAGCGCTTCGGCCGAGATGTCCTGAACGACGATCGCGACGCCGTGAGGCGCGAAGACCTTCGTGAAGTGCAACGCGATGTCCGGCCCGATCTGGCCCGAGCCGACGATGCCGATCTTGTGGAAGGTCCGACCACGGAACTCGAACGCCATGATGCACTCCGACAGGAATGGAAGAATCGGGTGAGGTCCCGAAGAGCTGCGGGACGCAGGAAAGCCCCCCAGTCAAATCGAGCGCGGCACTTACGTCAAGGCCCAGGACCGAAGCAACAGAACCGCGCGTGGAGCAAGCGGTCCACGGCGCCGGCCAGCTCCAGCGCTCGCCCCGCACGCTGAGCAAGCGGCACCGGCGTCCCAGTGGAGGAGGTCGTGCTCGGCGTGCGACCGGAGCAATGACGTGGCGCCAACGAACGCCCCAGGAACCGCGCGTGGAGCAAGCGGGTCCACGGCTCCGGCCAGCTTCAGCGCTCGCCCCGCGCGCGGAGCAAGCGGCACGAGTGCGGCGGGCGTGACAGTCGCATCCAGCGTCAGCGTCGAGTCGGCCTCAATAGTCCCAGTCGGACTTCTTCATGCCTTCGTACATCTTGGCGACCTGCTCGCCGTGGCCGTTGAAGGGCTGGGTCTTCACGCGCTCGCCCGGGTCGACCTGGTTGCGGAGCACCGCGATCGAGTTGAAGGCTCCCAAGCCGGACCCGAGCCCCTCGCTCTGAAAGCGAGGCGTCGAGAGATTCACGGTCTTGTTGGTCCGGTCGATGGAGTAGATCGCGAAGGTTTGAGCCTTGCCCACGATGACGTCCAGCTTGTTCTGACAGGCGCAGTTGCCCAACGCGGGACCGACCCAGAGTCCCGTGCAGCCAGACTCGCCGAGATCACCGTTGAAGATTCGGGTCAACACCGCCTGTCCATCGCTTTGGGAGTCGCTCTCGAAGATCATGAGGTGGCTGTCTCGCTCGTCAGAGTCGGTCGAGTCCGTGTAGATGGCCCCGACGGCGAACACCTCATCGAGTGTGTCTTGCGACGTCATCAAGTCGATATTGTAGGTCGCCAGCCCCGCCAGAGTCCAACCGTAGTCGCCGGTCGTGCCTGAAGGGTCGTTGTCGATCCAGCTCGTCCAGGGTGACTGACCGTCCGCACAAGTAACGAGCCGACCACCGTTGGTGGACATCACGACCTCGAGGACGTCGCTGCCGTTGCTGTCGTCGAGGTTCCCCATCCGGACGGCGCCACCATACGCTCGCGTCGATGCCGTGTAGTACCGGTCATCGAGCATGAACGTGCCCGTGCTGGGTGTTGGCTGCCAGATGTCAGAAAATGTTGAATTCAGGTAATCCGTCCTTATCCAGAGCCGTCCCGAGTTGTCGTGAACGGTAGTTGGCTGAGCGCCGATAGCCGACAGATCCCACTGGCCCGTTTGCGCGAGCTCTCCGACATCGACGGTCTCCTGGAAGAAGTGCTTGTCCAGTATAAGTGCTGAATTATCCCAAAAGACGTTCCAGACATTGCCCTCATTCAACCCCAGCGGATCCGTCAACGCCGTCGCGCGATCGTCCGGGTTGAAGGCTCGACACGTGGCCCCCCTCGCCCGTCGAGCGTCCTCGAGGCCCGTCAGCGCATCGATGCGCAAGAAGCCCGACCCGGCCGGAGCCTGGGCGCCATCATCAAACTCGATCTGATCGGCCAAGTCGTCGAAGTACGAGTAGTGCGCTACCACGTTCAGGGTCGGTGCCAGATCGACATCGACATCTTCGAAGTCGTTCGTGGATTGACCGAGCGAGCTGAAGCTCTCCGAGAAGGCCTTCAGGCCGACGCCAATGCAGAGGGGGATCTCGTGATGGAGAAGCGTGGGCGCAGGCTCGCTGAAGTCCGTCGGAATCTCCGCGACGAAGATCAGGCCGTGGACGGTCGTCCCGAAGAGCCGACCTTCCCCGCCGACCGTGGCGGCTTCGAGGCTGAGTACGGGTGTCTTCTTGAGCGCGGTGGATGATTCGTTGGTCTCGAGCCAGCGCTGGGGGCTCCAGAGCACGGGAGCTTGGCCGCTCATCACGCGAGCGAAGCCGTTCGTCAGATCGAAGTCGTAGAAGTGGATGCCGTCCTTGGCACCGACGGCGAGGCGCACCTTCGAGCCGTCGCTGGCGATGACTTCGAAGCACTCGAGTGGCAGGTAGGTCTTCCCAGAGCTTGTACCGAGATCGATGCTCTCCTGGACGAGTGTCCGAAGCTCGTTCGACGAGCCGTCGGTCAGGATGGCGCCGGTCGAGCCGACCGCGATCAGGTTGCGCTCGACGTCGGTCGAG
>JAJDCO010000027.1 GCA_029260795.1 Planctomycetota bacterium
CTTCATTTGACCCCTCCGGGTTGCGTTCATCTGTTCAAACCCAAAATGGACCGCCCGGAGGGATCTTATCCCGCAACGCCTTTCTCACTCAAGCCGCTTAAAGACAAGCGGTTGTACCCCAACAAAAACCAAACACACCCAGACGAGATCCGCCTGGGGTGAGACGGCGACAGCACAGCGCACCGGAGAATCGGCACCCAGCGCGAGATGCAATGCGATCGATCCTCCCGAACCCCAACCGATGGTGGCGATCCGGGTCGCGTCGACGGCGGGGTCGACAGCCAAGACCGCGACGGCGCCCCGACCGTCGACGACGTCACCGGCACCGGGATCGCGTCGGGCGGCATGCTCGGCTCCGTAGCCCGTGCAGCCGCGGACATCCGGCACCAACACGACGTACCCCTTCGCCGCGGCATCCTTCAAGCTGGACAGGTACAGCTCCAAGTCGAAAGTCGATTCGCCATGGAGCCAGACGAGGCCGGGGCGCCTCTGACCCTCCCGGAGCCCGGCCGGCGAGAAGCGATAGGCCGGAATCTCGAGACCGTCCGAGGACGTGTATCGGATCTTGCGGGCCCGGACGTCGGCACCCAGCCGCGCGGCGAGCTGGCGATCGTGCTCGGCCTTGGCAGCTGATGCTCGCGCAGTCGGATCGAGCACCTCTCCGCCGACGAGATCGAGCCCGAGGTCCAGCCCCTTGCTGATCGCTGGCACTCCTCGATCGAGCCAAACGGGAGGGGGTGCCTCCTGAAGATAGTGATCGAAGAACTGCTGCAAGCGAACCGACCAGTCTCTCCGGTTGTGATCCTGTGTGAGACCGTGCTGCTCCCCGTTGTAGTTGAACAGCCAGGCCGGCTTGCCGAGGCGACGCAGCCCCACGAAGAGCTCGATGCCTTGATACCAAGGCACGGCACCGTCTTGATCGTTATGTAGGATCAGCAGCGGGGTCTCGACGCTCTCGAGCCAGAAGATCGGTGAGTTCTCGATGAAAGGCAGCGTCTTCTCCCAGAGCGTTCCACCGATGCGACTCTGGGTCCGCTCGTACTGGAACATGCGGCTCATGCCGGTGCTCCAACGGATGCCTCCGTAGGCGCTGATCATGTTGCTGACGGGCGCCCCCGCCTCGGCGGCGGCAAACAGGTTAGTGCGCGTCACGAGGTAGGCGACCTGGTATCCGCCCCAGCTGTGCCCTTGCACACCGATTCGCTCGCGGTCCACGAAGCCCTCGTCGATGAGCGAGGTCACTCCGGGCAAGACGGCATTCAGCGCACTGAGGCCCGGATAGCCGATTCGATACGGGATGTCGGGCACGAAGACGACATACCCGCGGCTCGCGTAGAAGCTGTAGTTCACATTCGCCCGGGCCGGAGCCGGAGCCACGTATCGGTGGAGGTTGTCGGAGTTCTTCTCGTAGAAGTAGACCATCATCGGATACTGGCGTGTCGACACGAACCCTTCGGGCTTGATCAGCAGCCCTTGAAGCTCTTGACCCTCGAGCGAGGTCCAGTTGTAGAGCTCGGAGCTCCCCCAGCGATACTCGGCCTGCTGCGGATTCGCGTTGCTGACGCGTCGCATCTCGCCGAAGTCCACATCGCTCACCCAAAGGTCGGGGAACTGATCGAAGCGCTCCTTCGTGAACAGAAGTCGATCGGCGTCCTCGGCGACGCGCGGCGGCGAGAATCGCGCTGGAGCCATGAGAAGCGGACGAGGCTTCTCAGCGCTCCGCAACCCGTCGCGGTAGAAACCAGCCTCCTTGGTCTCGACGTCGAACGCACTCAGGAGCATCGGCGAGTCGAGCGGCAGAGCCCGCTGCTCACGATCCAAGATCAGGTTCCGAAAACGCAGGCCACGCTCGCGACCGACGCCTTCGGTCAGGCACAGAGGAGGCCAGAAGCCTTCCGGACTGGTCGCCCACACGTCGAACCGATCGTAGACCAGGAACATCTGATCGCCCTCGACCCAGCCCGGGCTGCCCCAAGCGCGTGGGAGCGAAGGCGTGTCCTGATCCTGATTCCACGCGGCGTGCGGGAGATGCTCGGTCAGGTTGACGATCTCCCGCTTGTCCACCGAGAGCGCGAACCAGTGTCGCTCTTTACCGTCCCACCAGGTCAAGTAACGCTCTTCGGGAGAGAGCTGAGCCGAGGCCTGGAGATCCGAGAGAACCAGCTCGCGTCGCCCCGAATCGACATCGATGAGATAATGATCATAGTATCGTGGCGAGTCCCAGGAGAGCCGTCGCAGGTAGGGCACGTTGGTGCTGCCCAACGCCCAGCGCCCGTCGCCCTCCCGGCCCACGCTCACGTTCGGTACCGACTCATCGGCGAGCACGACCACTCGACGGGCCGCCAGCTGGGCGACGGCCAGGAAAGTCCTTCGCCGCTCCTGCTCGACGGTCTTGAGCTGCTGGGTCTGTAGCAGCGGGTCCCGCCAGTGCCAGATGTCGACGCGTACCTCGGGCTGGTCGGACTCGGGGTCCCGACGCGGTGCCTCGTACCTCGCCGGGGCGATTCCAAACAGGAGTCGCTCCCCACTCTTGGAGAAGGTGGGAGAGCGGTGCTCGGAGATCTCCCAACCATCCGGCCAACCGACACGATCCCCCACCGTCGCCGGGCGGGCTGCCTCGTCACCGACGTTCCAGGTGAGTAGGTCCCAGGGAGCCTTCTCCTCCTTTTTCTCCTCCTTCGACGTCTCGTCGGACTCCGTCGAGTCCTCCGACTTCGGAGGCGAGGGACGGAAAAGGAAGGCCACGCGCTCGCCGCTCTTGTCGATCGTCACTCCTCGGGCCTCGCCGTCGCCTCGATGCAACCAACGAGATTCGCCGTTCGCCGTCAGAATTCGCTGCACCCCGCCAGGCTCGTCGTCGACGGAAGCCTTGACGAGCACCACGGACTCGCCGTCCTCGGCCATGACGATCGACGTCACGTGCGGGAATCGCTGCTCGGCACCCGTGGCCAGACGACGGAGAATCAGCTCGGACCCGACAGGCTTCGCCTCCTTCTTCTCTTTGCCCCCTGGCTTCGCCTTCGCCTTTTCGGCCACTCCGATACCGCTCGCACTCGAGGCGGTCGGCGCGCCGGGCTGACCTGTCGCCGCCGGTGACGGCAGCGCCGGCTTCGCAGCGGCTTCCCCCGGCTCGGCGGCCGGTTGCGGGACCTCGGCTCCGAGCTCCGTGCCGCTTTCTCGCGCCGGAGTCGTGTCCTCGGCGGCCGGCGCTTCGACCTCGAGGGGCTCTTCCAGCAGGATCGCGAGGACGGCTCCCGACTCTTCAGCAAGCGAGAGCTGCTTCACACGCAGAACCTGGACGACGTTCCCCGATCCCAGCTCGAGTATCTCACAGCTCGCCTTTGGCTGTCGGGCTGCAGGGACCTTGTCCTTCTTGGCCTTCTTCAGCACCACCGGATCCGGAAGAACGCGATAGACCACAAACCGCGAGTCTCGTGTGAATCGTGCGCCTTGAGCGCGCTTCACCTCGAAGCGGCGGTCGCGGGTCAGGCTCTGAATGACCAGGCGATCGTCTCCTTCACCACCGGGTGCCTCGGTGTACAGCACCCAGCTTCCATCGCTCGAGAGCGCCTCACCGCGGACCCGCGACCAGCGATCGAAGTCGGCGTGGTCGAGTGCTCGCTTCTCCGACCGAATCTGGGGTCCCTTCGAGCCGAACTCTTGTGCGGCTGCCGGAGACGCGGGGAGCATGAGGAAGAGCGACGTCAGGAAGAGGAGCATACGGGACTGCATCGGAGAACCTCTCGTCATCGATCGAATGCGGAAACGTGGCCAGGACGCATCCCCGACCGTGGTCCTCCCCTCGCCCGATCGGGATCACCAGATCTCGATGACCTCCTCGGCCCGCATGCGATAGATCCCGCTCACGTACCCGTAGGCATCCTCCAGCTCACCGACCTCGAGCTTGCCGCGCACTTGGACGACTCCATCGGGATAGAACTCGACTCCCTGGTCGTCGCCGAGCTCGACCTCGATCCACTCGTTGACGTTCGCCTGCTTTCCGAAGCAGCAGTTGTCGACGAAGGCGGACAAGATGAACAACGTCACCTCGTCGTCGTTGTTGAAGTCGAGGGGAATCATGAAGCCTTCGACCTGCACGTGCTTGCCGTTAAGCGCCTGGATCCGCGGCGGGATCACGTTCTCGACCTCGGGCTCCGCGTCGCCCAGGAAGGGGTCGGCAACGAGGTAGGGAAACGAGGCGAGGTGACCGAAGGAGACCTCGATCACGCCGTCCGCGTTCGGCTCGAGAGGTTTCTTCCCCTTCTCGAGAGCCCCAGGAAGGTTGATTCGGTGCTGGGCCGGATTCTTGGCGGTCAGGAAATCCTTCTCGGCGAGCTTCGACGCGACCAAGTCGGTCGAGTCGGCGACCTCGGCACTCGAAGTCACGGGCTCGGTCTCACCGGGCTCGGAGATCTCCTTCGAAGGGGTCGGCTCGCTCGGCGGCGCTTCATCGATGGGGGCGCCTTGGATCGGCTCTCCTTGAATACCGGCTGTCCGGACCGAACTGGCATCGGGTTTGTCCGAGCACGATATCGACACGGTGCCAGCCACCAAGAACGACAACATGAAACAAGCACGACGCAGGATCATTGTCCGGTCTCCTCCGACGGGGGGCTCTCCACAGGCTTCAGACTAAAGGGGATCCCTTCGAAAAGCTGCCCCCGAGCCTCGAGGCGCCGGAGGTTTCCGGCGACGGGGGCGGTACCTCGGTCACCGATCTCGGCGGCAAAGGCGGAGGTGTCCCCGATCCGCTCGCCGCTCAGGGCACTCGTGACCGGCATCAAGAGCACCGAGTCACCGCTGAGCTCGAGCTCGAGGTGCGGCTCAGCGACCCGCACCGACTGCTCGGCGTGACCATCGAGGACGTAGGCGGTCAGCCGCCGTGCCTTCAGATCCCAGACCAGCTCGAGGTTGGCCACGTGGTCGCCGAGAGGTACGAGGACACCTCCGTGTGGGGCGACGTGCCCATGGGGAACCGGTGCCTGGACAGGCTCTTTTGAACAGCCGGTCAGCAGCATCACGAGGAGCAGAGGGCCGCCGGATCGGAGTGTGAACATCACGGGCTCGCGTCGACTTCTCAAGAGGAAGGAACGAGGTTGCTTGCCACGTCGGTCGAGTAGGCCTTGCGAGCCGGAAGCAGGCCAGCCAGCGCCCCCAGCCCGAGCATGAGGAGAGGAAGCCAAAGAAAGACCGGATGGAATCGCCACAGGTCGATCGCGACGCCGGTCTCTTGACGAATGATCGAGGCGGCGACCGCCAGGATTCCACCGTAGACGAAGTAGCCCACCAACACGCCGAGCAACGCGATGACGGCAGCTTCGAGCACGATCGCAGCGAACACGGTGCGTCGCTTGGCACCGAGGGCTCGGAGGATCGCAAACTCACGACGTCGCTCGTTCATCGTGTTGTAGATGCTCGCCAAGATCGAGCCGGCGGCCACGACCACCACGAGCCAAGCTACGAGCTGGAGCACCTGCTGAACCCAGCCGAGCTTGTTGAACAGCTCCGACATCACACGAGCGATCGGCCAGGCCATCGTCGCTTCCTTGCCTTGCCGATTGATCAGATTGGCGAGCTGAAGTCCGGCCCGGCTCCCGCGCAGCTTGAGCAGCACGGCGCTCACCTCTTTGTGCTCATCGGGAATCTCGGCCCCGGCACGCGCTTCGAACTCCTCGCCACTTCCGCGGAGCACATGACCGCCCATCCGGAAGACGCCTTCGATGGGAATCCAGATCACACGATCCGAGGGCGAGCTCGTCGTCTCCAGGATCCCGACGACGACGTACTCCTCTGGATGCTCGGGCTCGCCCGGTCGCCCACTCACGCCATGAGCCGGTTGAAAGTGGTCCCCGAGCTCGAGACCGGACTCCCGGGCCACGAAGCTCCCGATCACGGCTTCGCGTCGACCGGCATCGAAGGGCCGCCCGCCCGGGCGAACCTGGAAGCGTTGCCCCCGCTGAAACTCGAACTTGTCGAAGACATCTCGCGTCGTGCCGACGATGCGAGAGCCTTGGAAGTTGTCACCGACGGCATAGGGCAGTGCCAGCTCGACCCGTGGATCGGTCGCGATCTCTCGATAGAGTGACCAGGGGATGTTGCCGGGCGAGGTCTCGAGGTGGAAGACGGCATTCAGGACCAACTGAAGCTGACTCCCTCTCGCACCCAGCACGGCGTCGAACCCCAGGGGCCCTCCCGCGAAGGCACGGCGCGACTGCTCGTGCACGGCGAAGACGGACATCACCAGCCCGGCCGCCAGCGCAGTCGACAACACGGTGATGGCCGTCGAGAGAAGGTGCTGGCGCAAGCTCCGACGGACGATGAGCCCGAGTGCGCGGCTTCGGGCAAAGAATGGTGACATCAACGCGCCTCCGTGCCGCGCGCGGCCGCGTTGAGCTCGGAAAGCTCGTAGCGAGTATCGAATCGTCCCAAGACAGCGGGGTCATGGCTCACCAGCAGGAGAGCCGCCCCTTGCTCGTCGCAGATCGTGCGCATCAGCTCCAGAGCCTCGGCGGCGTGAATTGCATCCAGGTTGCCCGTGGGCTCATCGGCCAGCACCAGGCGAGGATGGTTGGCGAGCGCACGCGCGACGGCGACCCGCTGCTGCTGCCCGATCGAGAGCTGTCCGGGCCGGTAGCCGAGTCGATCCCCGAGACCGAGGCGCTCGAGGAGCTCCGCGGCGTGTCCAGGATCGGGTCCGCGTCCGAAGAACATCCCCAGGAGGACATTCTCGTGGGCGGAGTAGCCTTGAAGCAAGTTGAAGGTCTGGAACACGTAGCCGATGTGCCTCGCTCGCAGGGAATCTCGGCCACTCTCGGAGAGCCTGACGAGATCGGTTCCGTCGAGCCGGATGCTGCCGGCGTCGGGCCGAAGGATGCCCGCGATGCAATTGAGAAAGGTCGTCTTCCCCGAGCCGCTGCGCCCCTCGAGAGCGACTTGTCGTCGCTCGGTGAGCTCGAATCGAGCCACGTCGAGGACGGTCGACGTCGTACCGTCCGGTGCACGATAGGTCTTTCTGAGGCCTTCGATCTCCAGAAGCGACATGGACTCCTCACGAGCAAGTTCGGGCACCGGTCGCGCGCCATCCTAGCAATCGGTCAAAGCGCGCACCATGGTGCCGCGCGACAGAGACAGGAACGCGAAAAATGCGAGCTGGCGGCCGAGAACCTGGATGGCTATGCTCTTAGGTTGCGTGCACCTTCGTGTGTCGCCATCGAGATGAATCAAGCCGACGAACTCGTTGAAACCCGATGATCACCATGGTGGATCGCCTACTCTGGGTCCTGATCGCCGCTGGCGTGCTTTGCGTATTGCCAGAGGCCAAGGCACAGACTCTCTACGTCGACGTCAGTCACAGCGGCTGCCCGGGCTCGGGTTCGCCGGGTGATCCCTACTGCCGTATTCAGGACGCGATCGCGGCGGCCTCACCCGGAAGCACCATCCGAGTGGCGCCCGGCACCTACTTCGAGAGCATCGACTTCCTCGGCAAGGCGATCACCGTCATCAGCGAAAGCGGACCCAACGCGACCGTGATCGACGGTGGGCAAGGCGTCGTCGCGACCGTGACCTTTCAAACGGATGAGTCGCAGGACAGCGTCTTGGAAGGATTCACGATCCAGAACGGTCGCGGGGGCATCTCCTGCTTCCAGACCTCTCCGACGATCCAAGAGAACAAGATCGTCAACAACATGTTCCTATCGGGCATCCGCTGCATCTCGGGCTCACCGGTGATCCGCAGCAACACGATCTCCTACAACACCGGAACGATCGGAAATGCTGGCGGCATCTACTGCGCCGCATCATCGGCCTTCATCAGCAACAACGTGATTCAAGGCAACACCGGCCGCTACGGCGGTGGTATCTCGTGTCGCTCCGGGCAACCCAAGATCACCAGCAACCGGATCATCGACAACACGGCGACGGACATCGGCGGCGGCGGCGTGTTCATGCGCACCTCCGATGCCGTGGTCGTGAACAACGAGATCGTGCGCAACGTGGCCAACACCGGTGGCGGTGTCTACACCTGGGGGGCGCCTTCCGGGGTCCTGGTCAACAACACCATCGCCGAAAACTCGTCCACGACCTACGGCGGGGCCATCTACAGCCTCGATGCTCAGACGATCATCCAAAACTCGATCATCTGGGACAACGGTCCGACGGCCGTCCACCGTCAAGGGGGATCCATCCAAGTCAGCTACTCCGACATCCAGGGGGGCTATGCCGGAAGCGGGAACCTGAACACCAATCCCAAGTTCATGGATCCGTCGATGAACGACTTCCGCTTGGCCTGCGACTCGCCCTGTCTCGACGTCGGAACCTCGAACCCGGTCACGGTCTTGCCGTCCTTCGATCAGAGCGGCCGAGATGATCGCATCATCGGTCAGGTCGACCTCGGCGCCGATGAGCTCGGTGTCCTGTGGTCCCTGGTGGGACCGCCCATTCCGGGCGGTGCTCCCGTCTACTTCGCGGCCTCCAGCGCGCCTTCGTTGGCCGGCGATCTCTCCGAGATCTACCTCAGCCTCGGCAACGGGGAGTCGGCCGACGGAATCCCGGTGCCGGGCGCCGACGGCCGTCGACTCTTTCTCGACTTCGACCTGCTGTTGAACATCTGGCTGACGCTCCCGTCGGTCCTTCGAAGCGTCAACCTCACGGGCTGCCCCCCCGCCGGCACCTTCCCCTTCGTCGTACCGCCGAACATCTCCCCCGGACTCAATATCTGGTACGCCAGCGTCTCGTGGGACCTGAGCCAGGGGAAGGTCGTGTCACTCCCCCTCTCGAAGAGCTTCGCCATCCAGTAGGCGACGCGAGTCGGCCCGGTCGCACTTCCAGGCTCACGTGCGACGATCGCCACCGGGTCCTCGATCGGGATCGCATTCCTCTCCCGCCCTCCGTGACCCGCGGTGGTTTCATCCCCTCCCGCCCTCCGAGAGGACGCCCGGTTGCGAAGTCGGCCTGGGGGATCCAAGATGGAGGTCGCGGTCCGTTTCCGACGCCTTGTCTCGGCTTCGCTGGAGTGCCGTACGATGTTCCTCAAGCAGTACTATCTCGGATGCCTCGCCCACGCCTCCTACCTGATCGCCGACCTCGAGTCGAAGCAGGCGGCCGTCGTCGACCCACAGCGCGACATCGACGAGTACTTGGCCGAAGCCGACAGGCTCGGTGTGAAGATCGGTCACGTCCTGTTGACTCACTTTCACGCCGACTTCCTCGCCGGACATCTCGAGCTTCGCCAGCGTACGGGCGCGCGCCTCTACTTGGGTGCGGCCGCTGAGGCCGAGTACGACTTCCAAGCACTCGCCGATGGCGACTCTCTCGACCTCGGGCAGGTCCGCATCCAGGCCCTGGCGACGCCCGGCCATACCCCCGAGTCCACGAGCTATCTCGTCTTCGACCGCGCGACCGACCCAGACCGTCCGAATGCCGTCTTGACCGGCGATACACTCTTCATCGGCGATGTGGGCCGACCGGACTTGATGGCTTCGGTCGGGGTCTCGGCCGAGGAGCTCGCCGGTTGCCTCTACGACTCCCTTCACAATAAGCTGCTGACCCTTCCCGACGAAACGCTCGTGTACCCGGCCCATGGTGCCGGGTCGCTGTGTGGAAAGAACATGAGCAGCGAGACGGTCTCGACGATCGGCCAGCAGCGTCAGCTCAACTACGCGCTCCAACCGATGTCTCGCGACGAGTTCATCCAGATGTCGACGGCCAACCTGCCGGAGGCGCCCGCCTACTTCGGCTACGACGCGATGCTGAATCGCCAAGAGCGCGCCACGCTCACCGAGTCACTCGAGCAGGCTCTGAAGCCGCTCTCCCTCGACGAGGTCCTGCGCGCGCAGAATGGCGGCGCCCAGGTGCTGGACGTCCGGAGTGAGGATGACTACACGAGTGGCTGCCTGAAGGGAGCCGTGCACGTCGGTTTGGGCGGCAAGTATGCCACCTGGGCCGGCACCGTTCTCGATACCGAGCGCACGATCGTCCTGATCACGAACCCGGGTAGCGAGCGGGAGGCCGCGATGCGGCTCGGCCGCATCGGCTTCGACAAGGTGCAGGGGTTCCTCGAAGGCGGGTCGGCGGCCTGGCAAGACCGCCCCGAGCTGATCGCCCGCTTCGAACGCATCGACGTCGATGCCCTACGCCAGCGCCTGGCGGCCGACGACCCGCCGCACGTCCTCGACGTGCGCAGCCCCGGCGAATTCGAAGGCGGTCACATCGAGAGCGCAGTCAATGTGCCGCTCAATCGGCTCCAGAAGCACCTCGACGAAGTACCGCGCGGTACCGAGCTCGCTCTCATCTGTGGCACCGGCTATCGATCGACGATTGCCGTCAGCATTCTGGCTGGTCACGGCTTCGACCGCCTCCTCGACATCCGAGGTGGCATGCAAGCCTGGGGCTCGGGCGAGACCGCTTGCGCAACGAGCTGATCTCTCATCTGCAGAGAGCGCGCCTCCGGCGGGCGCGCTCAGTCAGCTCGTTCCGCTCCCTCGGAGCGGACAACGATTGCCAGAGCTTCCAGTCAGGTGTACCCCGTCGAGTGCACTCTCGAAGATCTCGATCCGTCCGATTGGCCGGCGAGAGAGTCCGGGCAACGCACGTTGTCCCAGGGCGCTCGTGATCAGGGTTCGTCTGCACCTCGACACCGAGCTGCAGCGTCTTCTCGGTTGCCGGAACAGGGGATCGGGTTCTGAACGCTTTTGGTGTGCGGCTCGATGTCGTTCAATGACCGCCGCCCGAGGCTCCCTCGGCGTCCGAATCGTCTTCGAGCTGGATGGGCGGCAGATTCATCTTTCCCAGCCAGTCATTGAGCTCTGGAAGATCGCGTTGCCAGATGCTGCGCAGCTCGCTGAGCTGCTCATCGATGGCTGCCACGAGCTCATCACGAACGGCGATCTCGGCATTCGTCGGTCGAAAGTCGCCCACGCTCGCGGAGCTCGCCACGCCGGCCAGCTTGTCGTTGAGGCGGATCGGGTAGTTCAGCGGATCTTGCCGGCTCTTGTTCTTCGTCTGGTACAGCGCCTCTTCGATCGCGTCGAGACGCTTCTTCAGGCCGTCGATGCTCTCGATGGTTGCCACCGTCTCGTCCATCGGGCTCAGACGCTTCTTCCAGCTCGTCAGCTCGGAGCGGACTTTTCGAATCCGACGAATCTCACGGTGCGTCTCAGTCAGCTTGTCACGAGTCGAGATCAGGAAGTCGAGCTGGGCTTGCAGGTCCTCGGGCGAGGATGACGACAGCGGGTTGGCGAGGACCAGGAGCTCGACGCCACGGCTCTCCGCTTCCCCCAGAGTCAGCTTGGCGCGATAGAATCCGGGCAAGGCCTTCGGTCCGCGGGAGGATCCGCTCCAGAGGATCATGCCCGGTATCGACTCGGCGCCCGGATGGCGCAGGTCCCACTCGAATCGATTCAGCCCGACCGCCGCCGGAAGCACGCGCTCGTCTTCGGTTCCGCGCTCCCCACGCCCCTCGCCCCCCTTCTTCGGGTCCGCCGGACGACGCTCGAAGCGACGAACGAGGTGCCCCTTCGCATCGAAGATCTCGAGCGTGAGTGATTGATCGGCCGGAGGCTCCTCGGCGAGGAGGTAGTGGAACACGGCGCCCGACGGCGGATTGGTGCCGGCGTTTCGACCGCCGCCGCGCCGCCGTCCCGCATCCAGGCGAAAGGTCGGCCGAGGGCGGAAGAAGGTCAAGGTCGAGGCCTCGACCTCGGGAACCATCTGTTGGACCAGGTGAAGCTCGTCGAAGATCCAAAAGCCGCGACCTTGGGTGGCGACGATCAAGTCACCATTCTTCAGCGCGATGTCCGTGACCGGCACGATGGGCAAGTTGCCTTGCATCGGCTCCCAGGTGCCTCCGTCGTCAAAGGAGACGGACACACCGCGCTCGGTCCCCGCATACAGCAGACCCTGCTGCGTCGTGTCGGCTCGGATCACGCGGGTGAAGTGAGCCGAGTCGATGCCGTCGACGATCTGGGTCCAGGTCTGGCCGTAGTCCTCGGTCTTGTAGAGAGAGGGCTCGAAGTCGTCGAGCTTGTAGCGTGTACCGGCGAAGTACAGCCCTCCTCGCTCGAAAGGATGAGCCTCGAGGGAGTTGATCTGGGTCCACTCCGGAAGGTCGGGGGGCGTCACGTTCGTCCAGGTCGCGCCGCCGTCGCGGGAGAGATGAATGAGCCCGTCGTCCGATCCGGCCCACAGCACGCCCGGCTCATGAGGAGACTCGAGAGCGGCGAAGATGGTGCCGTAGTACTCGACGCTCGTGTTGTCCTTGGTGATCGGTCCACCGGACGGTCCTTGCTTGGTCTTGTCGTCCCGCGTCAGATCGGGGCTGATCGCCTCCCAGCTCTGACCTTCGTCGCGGCTCCGGAAGAGCACGTTCGCGGCCGCATAGAGCGAGCTCGGATCGTGAGGCGAGAAGAAGATCGGGAAGTTCCATTGGAAGCGATACTTCAGCTCGGCGGCTCCCCACCCCATCGGGTTATCGGGCCAAACATGAACCGAGCGGCGCTCGCCGGTGCGATGGTTGACGCGCGTCAAGAAGCCACCGTATGAGCCGCCGTAGACGATGTCGGGATCGGCCGGATTCGCGACCACGTGACCGCTCTCGCCGCCAGCCGTGGACTCCCAGTCCCTCAGCCCGATCGAGCCGCCATTGAGCGAGCGAGAACGAATGCGAACGGTCGAGTTGTCCTGCTGTCCACCCAGCAGGCGGTATGGGAACGCGTTGTCCGTCGAGACCCGGTACATCTGCGCGGTCGGCTGAGTGTCTTGAATGGTCCAGGTCTGTCCACCGTCGGTCGAGACGTTCGCGCCGCCGTCGTTGCTCTGGATCATGCGCAGCGGATCCGCTGGATCGATCCAGAGGTCGTGATTGTCACCGTGCGGCACGGAGATCGACGAGAAGCTCTTGCCCCCGTCCTTCGAGCGCCAGAACTGCACGTTGAGGACGTACACGGAGTCCTCGTCCGAAGGATCCGCATAGAGGCGCGAGTAGTACCAAGCGCGTTGTCGCAACGATCGCTCGTCGTTCGTGCGCGCCCACGTCTCTCCGCCGTCGCGGGAGCGGAACACACCGCCCTCCTCCGCCTCGATGATCGCGTACAGGTTGTCGGAGTTGCTCGGAGAGACGGTGATCCCACAGATGCCGAGAGTGCCCTTTGGTAGACCCTCATTCCGCGTGATCTCGGTCCAGGTCTCTCCCGAATCGGTCGACTTCCAAAGCCCCGAGCCCTCACCACCGCTCTCGAGGCTGTAGGGCGTGCGCAGGATCCGCCAGAAGCCGGCATAGAGAATCCGCGGATTGGTCGGATCGAGAATCAAGTCGACCGCGCCCGCATGCTCGTTGACGAAGAGCACATGCTCCCACGACTCGCCGCCGTCTCGGCTCCGGAAGACTCCGCGTTCATGGTTGGGACCGGACAAGTGTCCCATCGCTGCCACGTAGACGATGTCCGGATCTGCCGGGTGAACTCGAATGCGCGGAACGTGACGAGTATCGGTCAACCCGATGGAGCGCCAGGTTCGACCGGCATCGGTCGAACGCCAAACACCATCGCCATGGGACACATTGCCGCGTACGGTCTTCTCGCCGCCGCCGACATAGACGACGTTCGGATCGGACGGTGCGACGGCTACGGCGCCGATCGATCCCCCGAAGCTGCCGTCCGAGACGTTGCGCCACGAGCGGCCGCCGTCCTCCGTCTTCCAGACACCGCCGCCGGTCGATCCGAAGTAGTAGACGTTTCGCTGGCTCGGAATGCCCGCCACGGCCGCCGAGCGGCCTCCTCGGAACGGGCCGACTTCTCGCCACTCCAGCTGGGACAGGATCTCAGCTCGGGGTGTCGACTCTTCTTGAGCGTTCGCCGAGCCGAGGCTCGCTGCGAACAGGACGAGGCACGAGAAGAATGGCAGCGCGGGTCGCGCCAAAGGGGCTGACTTCATGGGAGCTCCTCGGAGGCCGGAAACCGGGTCAGAGCGGTCGCGAGCCCAGGAAGGCTCGCCAAAGGGAGGGCCACGGAGACGTTAGACTATCACGCCTGATCCAGCGCGGACAATCGCGGGACAGCGTGCCGCTTCCGATCGGCATGGATGAGCGAGACATGAATGAAGGCTCCGCTCGCGATTGGCGGATTCCAACTCCGGAGGACCTGTCCGAATGAGGGCAGCCGCTCCCTGCCCGGTCGGACGCCGCCAGGAAAGGCGATCGATCGACTGGCGTGTTATCGTGGCGCCCACTCGAGTAACCACCGGAGAACTGCTCATGCGCGCTCACGTCTCCTCTTGGATCGCGGCGGCCCTTCTGCTGGCTTTGGGACTGGTCGCACCCGACGACACGATCCGCACCGACCGCCCGAATCCGAAGCAGCTGCCGCTTCCTTCCGGCGAGGATGCTTTTCAATTCGTCATCTACGGCGACCGTACGGGGGGGCCGGCGGAAGGCATTCGCATCCTCGAGCAGGCGACCGTCGACACCAATCGCCTCGCCCCGGATCTCGTGATGACTGTCGGCGATCTGGTCCAGGGGTACAATGAGGCACCGCAGTGGCTCGATCAGATGCGCGAGTATCACGGCGTGATGGAGTCACTGACGATGCCCTGGTACCCGGTCGCGGGAAACCATGACATCTACTGGCGCGGAGACGGACCGGCGCCAGCCGGCGAGCATGAGCAGGACTACGAAGAGCACTTCGGCCCGCTGTGGTACTGGTTCCCGCACAAGAACTCGGCCTTCTTCGTTCTGTACAGTGATGAAGGGGACCCGAAGACCGGCCGCAAAGCGTACGACAACGCGAGCGTCAACCGCTTCAGCGAGCAGCAGATCGCCTGGCTCCGGCAGGAGCTGCCCAAGGCGGCCGACCGTGAGCACGTCTTCGTATTCCTTCACCATCCCAAGTGGATGAATCGATATCCGGGCAGCAACTGGGACACGATCCACGAGATGCTGGTCGAAGCCGGCAACGTGCGAGCCGTCTTCGCCGGACACATCCACCGCATGCACTACTCGGGGCCTCGAGACGGCATCGAGTACTTCGCACTCGCGACCGTCGGAGGCGGTATTCCGCGGGAGCTACCTTTCAGCGGTCATTATCATCACTTCAACGTCGTGACCGTGCGCCCCCAGGGCTACGAGATCGCGAGCATCCCGGTCGGAGACGTGCTCGATCCGCGCGAGTACACCGAGGAGCGCTGGCGCGAGTCGGATGCCTTGGTGAGCTGGTCGCCAAGGCTGGACTCGGATCCGATCGATCTGAAGCTCGGCCAGGTCACCGACGGGCAGGCTCGGTATCGATTGACCAACCCGTCCAGCCGTCCCCTGGCCATCGACTTGAAGGCCGACGCCGAAGGCGACTGGCGCGTCACGCCGCAGCGTAGCGAGCTGGTGCTCGAGCCCGGCGAGTCGCGCGATCTCACCTGGCGAGCCAATCACCCCTCCCGAATGCCCGGGCGCGAGCTGCCCCGCGTCGAAGCCGCGATCCGATTGCTCGGAGGCTACGCGCCGGTCGCCTTCCCAGAGCGGCACTTCGACCTCCCGTTTCGCCTCCAACTCGACGCGGCCGCACAGAAGCTGGCCTTCGAGCCAGCGAGCGCCGCGCTCCATCTGACGCCCCAGACCCAAGCTCGCGTCGAGAGCACCGACGCGTCCATCGACGACGGCCCTCTGACGCTCGAAGCCTGGATGCGCGCCGAGGATCTCCGAGGGCGACGGGGACTGATCACGAAGACTGAAAACTCCGAGTATGGGCTCTTCGTCAGTGACGGGACGCCCGTCTTCTCGATTCACCTCGGGGGTCGCTACGTCTCGGCGGAGGGCGCCCAGGGCTCCTTGACGACGGGGCGTTGGATCCACCTCGCCGGCGTCTACGACGGGCAGGAGGTTCGGCTCTACGTCGATGGTGTGCGCGTCGCGAAGGCGGCGGGTCAGGGGCGACGGACGACCAACCGATTGCCACTCTACTTGGGTGCCGATACCGACGGGAATGGTCGACCGGTCAGCCACTTCGAAGGAGCGCTCGACGAGGTGCGGCTCTCGACGAGCGCGCGCTACGGAGGCGAGCGCTTCGAGCCCGCGCGGCGAATCGAGCCGGACGCGGACACACGGCTGCTCTATCACTGCGACCGTGCCGTCGGACCCTTCCTGCTGGATCACGGCCCGGGTCAGAGACACGCGAGGCTCGAGGGGCCCGCCGAGATCCGCCCGCTGTCGAGTGACTAGCCTTCCGGCCCGCTCGTGAGGTAAACTCGCTGGCGTTCCAAGAGCTGCCGAGAGGGAACCGTGAAAGCGCCCCGTTGTGAGCCATCTCCGAGCGAGGTCTTGGTCGCCCGTGCCCAGCGAGGCGATCGCGGTGCACTCGACCGACTGTTGCGGCGTTACGAGCCGCGTGTTCGGCACCGCGTTCGGCAGCGACTCGGGGTTCACTTGCGCAGTCAAGTCGAGTCTGCCGACGTGGCGCAGGACGTCATGGTCGAGGTGCTCCGCTCCTTGGGGCACTACCACCCGCGAGGCGATCGTTCCTTCTTCCAGTGGACGCGCGCGGTCATCGAGAATCGACTGCGAAACGCCTTCCGCTCCTTGCAGCGAGACCGGGTCCGCCCGTTGCCGCCCAGCTCGGTCATCTCCGAGATCGACCGACGACGAGCCGCGGCCGAGTCGAGCGGCGAAGGTGTCTTCGCTCCGGACCTGATCGAGCAAGCCTTGGTTCACCTGACCGGCGACGAGCAAGGGGTCGTGAGGCTCCGGCTCGCGAAGGTTCCCCTCGAAGAGGTCGCTCGCCGACTCGGCCGCAGCGTTCCGGCGACCTCGGCATTTCACGGCCGCGCCAAGGCCAAGCTCGTCAAGGAGCTCCATCGCTTGAGGCAGCTCCCCCCGCTCCCGTGAACTCCGAGACTCCCGACCCGAATGCCGGTCCCGTCGATCGGCTGCTGGCCGAGTTCATTGCGGAACGGGAAGCAGGCGCCGAACCCGAGCCCCTGCCCTTCTTGGCTCGCTGCGCCGATTCCGGCGAACGCAGCCTCCTCGCCGACCTGATCGGGGAGCTCGAAGAGCTCGACGCCCGTCGCCCGACCGTGGCACTGCCCGCCTCGCTCGGAGTCTACCGGATCATCGGTCATCTGGGTCGAGGGGGCATGGGGATGGTGTTCCGCGGCGAGGATCCCAGCGGTCGTCCCGTCGCGATCAAGCAGCTCCCACCCAACGAGTTCGATGGCGGACTCACCGAGCGTTTTGCCCGTGAGATGCAGATCCTGCGCAACCTCGATCACCCGGCGATCGTGCCCGTCCTGGAGACGGGCGAATCCTCCGGCCGACCGTTCTTGGTCCTTCCCTACTTCGCCGGCGGCTCGCTGGAGGATCACCTCGAAGCGGCGCGTGCGTCGGGCAAGCCGCCGACCACGGCCGAGCTCCGGGCCGGTGTCCGCGTCATCCATCGCGTCGCGGGCGCGGCCGCCGAGGCCCATCGCCGCAACGTCGTGCACCGGGACATCAAGCCTTCGAACATCCTCTTCGACGCACAGGGGCGAGCCCACCTCGCCGACTTCGGCCTGGCCCATGCCGCCGAGCTCTCGACCATGACGGCCCCGGACCGCATCGTCGGGACGATCGGGTACCTGGCACCGGAGCTGGTCAACGATCCGGCCGCCCGCAACGATCCTCGAGTCGACGTCTACGGGCTCGGCATCTCGCTGTACGAGACCCTGACGCGGCATCGCCCCTACGAGGGCACGTTGACCGAGATCCTGGCGGCCATCCATCGCGGCCCCCCTTCGCCGAGTCTGTTCCTGCGTCGCCCGCTCAATACCGACCTGGCTTCGGTCCTCGAGCGCAGCATGGATCCCGATCCCCAGCGGCGCTACCAGACGATGGAAGCCTTCGCCGACGACCTCGATCGGTGGCTCGCCGGCGAGCGCGTCCTCGCCCGTCGCGGACGGGTGTGGCGACGCCTGCGCAGGCACGTCCGGTCCCACCCGAAGCTGGCCTCCGCTGTCACCATTTTGCTCTTGGCCCTCTCGGTCATCATCGCTTGGACGACCTTCGATCGACGCTCGCGTCTCGAGTCGGTCCTGAGGGTGACCCATGCGCACATCGCGAGCTTGGGCGAGCTCCTCGAGGAGCTCCACGCTTTGCGCCGCGTCGCGATCGAGGACGAGACCTTCGCCTGGTCACGAGGCGACGGGGGGACGTTCGACCCGGCCGGCTCACTCGACATCCGAAACGATATCGAGCAACGGCTCGAGCTCATCGAGAACGAGTACGAAGAGACCCTGCGCCTCCTCGACGTCGCGATGTCCGAGGGCGCGATGGACGAGAGGCTTCTCGACCTCCATCGGCAAGTGCGCCGCAGCGCCGCGGCGTGGATGGAGACCGAAGGCCACCACCTGAACGCGAAGCGGCATTGGCTCGCCCTTGGACTGGACGCCGATTCCGTCGAACGCCACGCGACGCTGAGCCTGGAGACGATCCCTCCCAATGCGCGAGTCCGGATCTTCCGCTACGACCTCGATTCGCGAGAGATCGTCTGGCCTTCGATCCCGGTCGGGCAAGAGCAGAGAACCCCGGTTCACCTCAGCGGGCTCGCACCCGGCTCCTATCGCTTCGAGCTTCAGAGGCCGGGCCAGAATCGCTGGATCGCCTATCCGATCTGGATCCAGAGCCACAACCGCCTCGACCCCAAGGAACCGATCCGGTTACCCACCGATGAAGAGATCGGGAGCGAATGGGTCTACGTTCCGCCCGGCGACTTCGTGGCCGGCGGCGATCACCAAGCCCGGGGGTACGAGCCACGCGCGACCCGTTTCGTTCCCGGCTTCTTCATCAAGCGTCATGAAGAGACGATGGCGGATTACTTCGAGTTCCTCGACGCTCTCGTCGCAGCGGGCAAACCCTGTTGGGACAATCCCTGGCGCTGGGAAGCACCCTGGCCTGAGCACTTGCCGAACCACACGCCGCGCCGAACGGCTTACGGCACACCTCTCGTCGATTGGGAGCCCGAGAGCGGTTTCACCGATTCCGGCGGCTACGCTCACCCCGAGAACGTCGTCCACGGCATCAGCCCTCGCGATGCCGAGCACTACGTGGCGTGGCTCAACCGGCGAGCCGAGGAACGAGGCGAGCCTTGGATCTATGCCCTTCCGACCAGTGATCAATGGGAGAAGGCGACACGGGGCGTCGACGGCCGACCGTTCCCTTGGGGCGAACGGTTTGCCTGGGACTTGACGAGTGGAGCCTACACGCCCGCCGTGATGCCATTCGCGGATGAGGATCGGCTCAAGCCGGGCCAGTTCCCCAAGGATCGCTCTCCCTTCGGGCTGCTCGACGGGGCGGGCAACGTCCGAGAGATCTGCCGAGAGACTCGGGTGACACGGACGAAGAGCGGAAGCGAGCTCAGCTTCTCTCTCGTTCGCGGCGGTGAAGAGAGCTTCCGAGAGTCGAACGGCTTCCGGCTGGCGGCTCGGCTGGCCGCCTACCCGACGGAGGTGAACTGGGACTTCGGTATCCGCTTGGTCCGCACGTACCGCGACCCGATCTCCGAAGTCGGCTCGGAAAGCTCACGGGTCGAAAAATAAAACGAGGCCCCGCGCCTGGAAAGGACGCGAGGCCTCCGGTCATCCGATGCCCCAGGGGCTCAACTCTCTCTCTCGTCGGCCTTGCCTGCCAACGAGCTTCGCATTGCCAAAGGGTTCGGCGAGCCGGAACCCTCCAGGGTGGAGAGAACCGCTCGCCCCGAAAAACGACGGAAAAAATCTAAGAAGGGAACCGAAGGAGCGGCCGGGCGAGCCCGGAAGCCTTTGGCGGGCGCCCCAACGAGCGGCCTCGGGCGGTGGCGGCTCGTTCTTTTTGAGGAATCTCTGACCGCCTCGGCACTTCGTGTCGTCTAGGACGCTGCAACTCTCTGGACGTCATCAGGGCTGCCCCTGGTGACGCTCGGGCGACTCTCCCGAGACCGGCATCATCGCCTTGGCCCTGAACCTCGGATCCGACACCAGCACCGCCGCCACGACGCCGTGGAGTCGAGACGGATCCCGAGGGGGCGCCTGACCCGAGCGAACACCGGGTCAGCTCTCGCGACTCGCGATGATGCCGGTCTTTTTTGCCCGACACGCGCCATTCGCGTCGTCGCGGCGGCTCTGATACGGTCGCAGCTTCGAAAGGCCGGCGCTGGGCCGAGCTCCCCGAATCCGCGACAAGAATCTCCGGACGTGTCGATGTCTCGCACCCTTTGGCTGCTCGCGGTGCTCGGTCTGAGCGCGAGCTGCTCGGACCCGCCGCCTCCCAACGTGATCTTGATCTCGTTGGATACGCTGCGACCCGACCGGCTGGGCAGCTACGGCTACGATCGCCCGACCTCGCCAGCACTCGACAAGCTGGCGACGGGGGGCCTGGTCTTCGAAGACGTGACCAGCGTCTCGCCTTGGACCTTGCCGTCGCACGCCAGCCTGTTCACGTCGCTCTATCCGAGCCAGCACGGAGCCAAGGACGACCAGACTCGTCTCGGTGATGGCCCGCCGACCCTGGCCGAGGTCTTTCATCGGTCCGCCTACGATACGGCCGCCATCGTCAACGCACACTACCTGACGAGGCGGTACGGTCTGCTGCGCGGCTTCGAGGATCGAGAGTACGTCTCGGAGTGGGAGGATCCGAATGCCGACCCGCCGCGTCAGAAGAAGAGCGCCGCTCAGATCGTCGACCTCGCCTTGGAGTGGATCCGTGCGCGCGAAGAGCGGCCCTTCTTCCTCTTCCTGCACTTCTACGACGCGCATTCGGACTACGCCCCGGACGAGCGCTCACGAGAGCTGCTCGTCCGTCCCTACACCGGCCTCGTGGACGGCAGCACCCAGCAGCTCTATCGCTGGCGTCGCGAAGGTCGACCACTCTCCGCGGCCGACGTCCGGTACCTGAGCGATCTCTACGACGCGCAGATCCGGCAGCTCGACGCTCAGCTCGGTCGCTTGTACGAAGCGCTCGATCGCCTCGACCACCGCGACGACACGGTCGTCCTCGTGACGTCCGACCACGGGGAAGAGCTCTACGAGCATGGCTCGCTGCTCCATGGGCGCACCTACTTCCAAGAGGTGATCGCGATTCCTTGGCTCCTGCGCGGGCCCGGTGTCCCCGCGGGTCGCCGCGTTTCGACGCCGCTCAGCCTGATCGACATCCCGGCGACGCTCGTGGATCTGGTCGGGCTACGCGTCCCGGCGAGCTGGCAAGGACGCTCGGCTCTTCCACTCTGGCAGAACGATGACGTGTCCATCGAGCCTCGAGTTCTCTTTGCCGAGGCCGATCACGGTGATGGGGAGCCCGATCGGAGGCGTCTCGTCCGGTGGGATCGCTACAAGTTGATCCATGACCGAACGTCCGGGTCCTCTTCGCTGTTCGACTTGTCGCGGGATCGCGACGAAGCTCACGACCGAATCACGGAGGACCTGCCGGTACTGCCGGCACTCCGAGCCGAGCTCGAGCGCTTCTTGAGCCAGGAGGCGAAAGGGGAGCCGCTGGGCGAGCTGGACGAGCAGACGCGGCGATTGCTGGAGCAGCTCGGTTACACTCGTTGACCGAGTCGCCTCTGCATGACGGCCGACCGGCGAAACGCTAGAATCACGCGGCGTTTCCGCCGAGTCGCTGCTGGAGTCGGCGACGAGACGCGGAAGACATTCTCGGGGGATCGCGGCGATGGATGGGCTCATCTCGGCGCTTCGCGAAGCGGGGCTGACGCAAATCCTCGCCTCGGTCGCCTGGATCGTCGTCTTGATTGGCGTTCGTTGGCTCAGCTTGCGAGCACTTCGCAAGAGCGAGCTTCCGGCAGAGATGCGCCGCCGCTGGCTGGTTTCCACGCGCACGCTCAGCGTGATCGTCCTCGGCCTCGGCTGGGTGGTTATCTGGGCGACCGAGCTGCTCACATTCGCCGTCTCGGTCGTGGCCGTGGCGGCCGCCTTGGTCCTGGCGACCAAGAAGCTGATCATGGGCATCAGTGGTGCGGTGCTTCAGACCACCGGCAACACCTACAAGCTCGGCGATCGCATCGAGATTCAGGGCTATCGCGGAGACGTGATCGATCAGTCGTTGCTCACGACAACGCTCCTCGAGATCGGTCCCGGCAAGCTCAGCCATCAGTACACGGGCTCGACGGTCGTCCTCCCAAACAGCCTGTTCCTGAACTCCACGGTCATCAACGAGACCTTCTCGAACGAGTACGTACCGCACACGATCGTGCTGCCCCTGAACCTGCAACAGGACTGGCGAAACGCCGAGACCTATCTGCTTCAAAGAGCGACGGATGAGTGCGCACCCTCACTCGAAACCGCTCGCCACGAGCTGACGAAGATCGCCCGTGAGCGAGGGCTGGAGCCGCCCAGCGTCGAGCCGCGCATCTCCTACCATTTTCCCGAGCCGAATCGCGTCAACCTCATCCTGAGGCTTCCGGTCCCGGCCCGCCGTAAGGGACGCATCGAGCAAGCGATCCTGCGCCGCTTCCTGCGCGAAGGACCGATCGGCCCCACGCCTCCACCGGCACCACCGAGCACCTGAGGTTCGCCCGGCCACTCGGCGCTGCGGCAGTCGAAAGCCTCTCATTCGCCATGCTTATCATTTCTATCTGTTTCAATCACTGATCAGGACGCCCCACTCTGGGCGATACTTCTCGGCGAACGACTCTTCGGCTCCCTCGAGCCGCCCAGCACCCGGAGCGACCCGATGACTGCCCCCATGACCGCACCTGGCCCACGCCGCTCTCCCTCGCCTCGCCTCGACCGGCCCGGCCCTGACCCGAACCAGAATCCGCGTCGCCATCGCGTCCTCACGGCAGCCGCGATCGGAGCCCTGGCGACTTGGACGGCATTCGGGGCAGACACCGGCCTGGGGCTCCCCTCGAGGCTCCTGACCGGAATGGCCGTGATGGCGTTCCTCACCCTCGGGCTCCCGCGGCTCGCCGCCGCCTGGATCCCGGACCTGCTCGCCCGCACCTTCTATCGCGTCCGCGTCCACGGCGCATCGAACCTGCCACGCCACGGAGGTGCGCTGTTGGTCGCCAATCACGTCTCGTTCGTCGATGCCCTGCTGATGCTCGCCGCGTCGCCCCGCCCCATCCGATTCTTGGTCGACGAGCGCTATGCGCGTCACTGGTTCTGCCGGCCTTTTCTGCGAGCGGCCGGCGCCATCCCGATCTCAGCCGGCGGCTCGCGCCGCGAGCGAACCCTGGCGCTCCGAGCGGCCACCGACACCCTCGCCGAGGGCGGCCTGGTCGGTATCTTTGCCGAAGGGGCGATCACACGGAATGGCGCACTCCAGCCGTTCCGGCGAGGCCTCGAGCTCCTCGCGCGTCACGCGAAGGTGCCGATCGTTCCCGTGCACCTCGCCTTGCTCAGTGGTGCCTGGTGGACCTGGCGCTCGGGGGGCAGGCTGTCGCGCTTTCCGCGCCGGATCGCTGAGCCGGCGGGCGTCGCCTTCGGGCGCCGTCTCGAAGCCCAGGCGCCGGCACCGGAGGTGCGTCAAGCGGTCCAGGAGCTCGGTCCGGAGGCCTGGCGGCTCGTCCAGCCGGATGAGCCCGTCCACGCGCGCTTCGTCACTCGGGCACGATTCCACCCCCGATCCCTCGCGTTCGCGGACTCGACCGGACGGGAGCTTCGATCGGCGCCGGCCTTGGCCGCTGCCCTGTCGCTCGGACGCCGCGTGAGCCAACGATGCCCCGACGAATCGCGCCTGGGCGTCCTGCTCCCGCCCTCGGTCGGTGGCGCCCTCACCCAGCTCGCCCTCTCGTTGGGGGGCCGAACGAGCGTCCCCCTCAATTACACGACGGGCGCCGACGCAATGGCCTCCGCGCTCGAGCAAGCCGAGGTGCGGACGGTCCTGACGAGCCGGGCCTTCCTCGATCGCGTGGACCTGACACTTCCGAGCTCGGTCCGCCTCCTCTGCCTCGAGGAGCTGCTCGGCGACGTCACTCTTCTCGAGAAGGTTTGCGCGCTGTGCCTCGGCCTGCTCACACCCCGCCGCTGGATGGAGCGCTATGCCGGAGCGAAGCGTCCGGTCGCGGCCGAGGAAGTCGCGACCATCCTGTTCAGCAGCGGGAGTAGCGGAGAGCCCAAGGGCATCGTGCTCGCCCATCGTCAGCTGGCTGCCAACGTGATCGGAACGGGCCAGACCGTGCCCCTCGCCGCCGGGCAGAAGCTGCTGGGCGTGCTGCCGTTCTTCCATGCGTTCGGAACGCTCGCCTTGTGGTTCGCGGCCAGCCGCGGGGCCGTGACGGTCTTTCATCCGAACCCGCTCGACGTGAAGACGCTCGGACGTCTGATCCGAGAGCGCCGCATCGAGGTGCTGGTCGCGCCTCCGACGTTCCTGGGTCGTTATCTCGATCGTTGGTCCGCTCAAGACGTCCGCTCCTTGCGTTTGGTGATCGCGGGTGCCGAGGCCCTGCCGCCGCGGCTGGCGGTCGCCTACCGAGAGCGATTCGGCATCGAGCTGCGGGAGGGCTACGGTGCCACCGAATGCTCCCCCGTGATCGCGGTCAACGTCCCCGACGTTCCCACCCCACACGGAGTCCAACCCGGTACGCGGATCGGCACCGTCGGTCGACCGCTCGCCAACCTGGCCGTCCGGATTCGATCGCGCGACCACCAACGCCAGCTCGGGCACGGCGAGGTCGGACGCATCGAGGTGCGAGGCGACTCGGTGATGAGCGGATACCTCGGTCGTCCCGAGGCGACGGCGCGGGTGCTCTCCGAGGGTTGGTACGACACCGGCGACCTGGGATCGATCGACGAGGACGGGTTCCTGACGATCGTCGATCGCGCGAGCCGATTCTCGAAGATCGGCGGCGAGATGGTCCCACACGGGCGCGTCGAGCAAGCGCTTCAAGAGGCGACCGGCCACCCCGAGCGCTGCATCGCCGTCACGTCCGTGCCCGACGTGAGGCGCGGCGAGCGACTGGCCGTGCTGCATACGCTCGATGCGGAGGAGGTGACGCGATTGCTCGAGGTCATGCCGACGATGTTGCCGCCGCTCTTTCGTCCGCACCCGTCCTATCTCGTCGCCGTCGACGAGCTCCCCCTGCTCGGCAGCGGAAAGCTCGACCTGGTCGCGCTCCGCCGCCTGGCTTTGGAGCACCTTCCTGTCCCTGACCGTTGCGACGCGACGTGAGGCTCGGCACCATGGGCGTCGGCTCGACGGCGCCGTGTGCTTTCGAGCCGGCCTTTTCTTCCGAGCTCAGGAGGCTCTCATGCGCGCGTCGCACTTCGTTTCCTTGCTGTGCGCCTTCTTGGCGACCCTGACTCTCGGGCCCGCGGCGATGGCCCAGCCGACCGCCGAGGCGAGCCTTCAGGTTGCCCAGCCCTTCGATGGCAAGAGCCTCACCGGCTGGAAAGCCAAGGAGAATGCCACCAAGAAGAGCCATTGGAAGGTCGGTCAGCCCGCGCTGCACGCCGACGATGCGAAGCGACTGGTGTGTGAAGGAAAGAAGGGCGCCCTGGTCAACGTGGTCGATCGCCACGGCGTCGGCGCCGATCTCTTCTCGGAAGCGAAGTTCGGGGACTGCCGCATCGAGCTCGAGATCCTGGTCGCGCAGGAGTCCAACTCGGGCGTGTATGTCATGGGCGAGTACGAGATCCAAGTGCTCGACAGCTACGGCCGAAAAGAGCTGCGCATGAGTGACATGGGCGCCATCTACGGTGCTCAACCGCCCAAGGTGAACGCCTGCAAAAAGCCGGGCGAATGGCAGAAGTACGAGATCACCTTCCTGGCCCCTCGCTTCGATGCGAGCGGAAAGAAGGTCGAGAATGCGCGCTTCGTCGAGGTGAAGTTGAACGGCCAGGTGATCCAGAAAGATGTCGAGATGAAGGGACCGACGCCCGGCGGTCTGACCGGCAAGGAGGCGCCGAAGGGTCCTCTGATGTTCCAGGGCGATCACGGTCCGGTCGCCTATCGCGCCATCCGCATCTCGCCGATCGCGAAGCAGTAGCGATCCCCGGTCCCCACCTCGAGAGAGCCCGTGTCCCGAACACCTCCGTCGGCCGTGGCCGCCGGGAATCGAACGCCTGATGAGTTGAAGGCCCCGTGGGCCCAGGACGTCGAGGCGGTCGCGCGCTCTCTCGACGTCTCGGTCGACGACGGTCTGTCGACCCACGAAGCCGCCGCCCGCCTGCGCCGCATCGGTCCCAATCGACTGCGCGAGGTGGGCCGCGTCTCGGCTTGGCGCGTTCTCGCGGCCCAGTTCGCCAGCCCCGTGGTCATCCTGCTGGGCGCCGCTGCGGTGTTGAGCTTCGCCTTCGCCGGTTGGCTCGAAGGCGGCGCGATCGTCGCCGTGCTGGCAATCAGCACGTTGATGGGCTTCGTCGCCGAGCTGCGCGGAGCACGGTCGGTCGAAGCGCTCCGCAAGCTGGGAGCTCTCGTCACTCGCGTCCGGAGGGCGGGCGAGGTGATCGAGGTTCCCGCTCAAGACCTCGTGCCCGGGGACGTCGTGTTGCTCGAAGGCGGCGACGTCGTCACGGCCGATCTGCGCGTCGCTTCGGCTTCTCGCCTCCTGGCCAACGAGTCGATGCTGACGGGGGAGTCTCTCCCCGTCAACAAGAACGAAGCGGCCGTTCCCGAAGACACGCTGCTCGCCGAGCGGCACGACCTCTTGTTCAAGGGGACGGCCATCACGCGCGGCTCGGCGACGGCCTTGGTCGTGGCCACCGGAGACCGCACGGAGCTGGGCCGCATCGCGCGCCTCGTCTCCGAGGCCGAATCGGAGCAGACGCCCCTCGAGAAGCGACTCGAAGGACTGACGCGTCGCCTGATCGTCTTGTCCTTGGGCGTGGCCGTGCTCACGACCGGCCTCGGCATCGTCACCGGCAAAGAGTGGCTGCTGATGATCGAGACGGGCATCGCGCTCGCCGTGGCGGCCATTCCCGAAGGCCTGCCGGTCGTCGCAACGATCGCGCTGGCACGGGGCATGTGGCGGATGGCGCGGCGCAATGCCCTGGTCAATCGCCTGCCGGCCGTCGAGACCCTCGGTGCCACGAGCGTCATCTTCACCGACAAGACCGGCACGCTCACCGAGAACCGGATGACGGTCGATCGGCTCGAGGTGATCGAAGAAGCACCCGCCATTCTGCGGGCTGCCTGGGAGTGCGCGGTTCTTTGCAACAACGCGGCCGTGTCGGGAGAGCACGAGAGCGGCGACCCTCTCGAGGTCGCTCTCCTGCGGGGGGCCTTCGAGGCGATCGGCCTGAGTCGAGAGGAGGCCGAGGAGCAATGGCCGCGAGCCCGCGAGGAAGCCTTCGACTCGCAGAGCAAGATGATGGCCACGTTCCATCGCGATGGCGATCGATATCGCGTTGCGGTCAAGGGCGCCGCCGAAGCCGTGCTCGAAGCGTGTGCCCGAGAAGCGTCTCCTGACGGCGAGTCGGTTCTGACGCCCGAGCGGAGATCCGAATGGCTCGCCGAGAACGAGCGCCTCGCCGCGCGCGGTGGCCGAGTCCTCGCCTTAGCCGATGTCCGCACCGACGACTCGGAGACCGATCCTTATCGCGATCTCCGATGGCTCGGGCTCGTCTCGCTTCACGATCCCGCACGAGCCGACGTGCCGGCGGCCTTGCAGGAATGCCACACGGCCGGGATTCGAGTGATCATGGTCACGGGAGACCAAGCCGGAACGGCCCGCGCAATCGCGACCCAGATCGGCCTCGTGGCCGATCCCGAACCACGCGTGATCGAGTCTCGGGAGCTCGCTGGGCTCTTGGAGCAAGAAGACGATTCCGAGCTTCTCGCCACTTCGATCTACGCCCGCGTGACACCCGAGCAGAAGCTCGACCTGATCGCGCGCTTCCAGCGCGAGGGCGCCGTGATCGCCATGACCGGTGACGGCGTCAACGATGCCCCCGCGCTCAAGAAGGCCGACATCGGGATCGCCATGGGAGGCCGCGGCACGCAGGTCGCCCGCGAGGCCGCCGACATGGTGCTCACGGACGATGCCTTCGCGTCCATCGTCGCCGCCATTCGACAAGGCCGGATCATCTTCAACAACATCCGCGCCTTCGTGATCTATCTGCTCTCGTGCAATCTCAGCGAGATCCTCCTCGTGGGCACCGCCGCCTCCCTGCGAATCCCGATGCCGATCACGCCGCTCCAGATCCTGTTCCTCAACCTCGTCACCGACGTCTTCCCGGCCTTGGCACTCGCCATGGGCGAAGGCGACCCCGGAGTCATGCGACGTCCCCCTCGGAAGAATGGTGAGCCCATTCTGGCGCGGCGTCATTGGCAGCGCATCGTGTTCTCGGGAATCTCGATGACGGTCGCAGTGCTGATCGCTTTGCTCGTCGCCTGGGGTCCGATGGGCCGACCCGTCCGTGAAAGCGTCACGGTGTCGTTCCTGACGTTGGCCCTCGCTCAGCTCACCTTCGTCGTGAACCTGCGCGCGCGCGGAAGCTCGCTCTGGAGCAACTCGATCGTGCGCAATGCCTGGATGGGCGGCGCCATCGCCCTGTGCCTCGTGCTCCTGATCGCCGCGGTCACGATCCCCGTGCTGTCGAGAGTCCTCGAGACGACACTCCCCCACGCGAGCGATTGGCTCCTCATCATTGGCGCCAGCCTGCTGCCGGTGCTCTTCGATCTCGTGGGTCGTTGGGTGTTGAGAAAGCGCTCTCACGATCTTTGAGACTGCTTCCCTGGGCAGTTGCGACGAGTACTCGCGAGGACAACGACGAGAATGACCGACAGGAGAAAGCTGCGTCTTGACAAGGCCCCCGGTTCGCAACACCATGATTGTGCTGCGGGAACAGCATCACAACTGGAGGAGTTTGAGACCATGAATCAAATCGGTTGGATCGCTTTCTGCGTTTTGGTATCGCTCGTGCCGACTCAGGAGCTACGTGCAACGCAGCCGGACGCTGACGGGGGGGGACACCCCACCATTTATCAAGGCAAAAACGCGGTCGGTGACCCGCGGATCGTCCGCGGCGAGGACAGGGCTGCCTGCCGAGGCGATCGCCCTGGGGGACGCTGTCCCCCAGACCCCCTGGAGTTTTGCGCTTTCGTACCAAAACCAGGGAGGTAAGAGAGAGGACGACCGTGGTCGCCCTCCCTGGTCTCGGTCCCTGGATCGGCGCTCGGGTTGCTCTCCAGCAGAGCCCTAACCTCCGCCCAGGCCATCTGGATTCTATGCCTTCTCGTCTCAGGCGGCACTTTCCGGTTTGGGTCGACTTCGCTTGTCCGCGGAGTACGCGTCCTGGTTGCGAAGCATGGCGCAGAGCACGTTGAGAAGACGATCCGCGATACCTCGTAGCGCGCGTCCGTGAGAGCATCCTCTTTGCCGTAACGCGGCGTAGCGGTCCTTGATCCACGGTTCGTTCTGAGATCCGACCCGTGCCCAGTGATACAGCGCGTTGCGGACTCGCTCGTTGCAGGCTTGACGCATGATGACGACGATCTTCTTGCCGCTACGTTTCGTGATCGGGGCAACCCCTCCCAGGCATCGCAGCGCATGGTAGTCTCTTTGCCTCAACGGCTGAGAAGCCTCGGCGAGCAGCGTGGCGAGGATGATCGTGCCAATCCCCGGAAACGATCGGATGATCTCCACGTCGCGTTGCCCGCCCCCTTGATCTTGTGAGTATTCACTCAAAGATTGGCATAAGCGCTCGAGTTCGCGGCGGCAGTCCTTGACTTGCTTGTTCACAAGCCGCATGCGATCGCTTAGGAGGTTGATGTGCGCGGTTGCTGCTGCCTCGGTCCCCGGAGCAACAGTCACGGACAGCTCCCGCAGGACTTCAAGCACTTGGCTCGCGTCGATCCGGCGTATCCGATTGCGCGCCAGGATGGCGGCGATGGACTTCTCCCGTACTCTCTTGGCAGCCGCTGGCGTGGGCACCTTCTCGAGGACGTCGAGAAACCAGTTCGCCCCGACATCACTTGTAAGCCCGAGTGCTTGAGGGTAGTAGCGACGCAGCTCGGCGCGAAGCCGATTGGATAGCCGGTTGCGCTCATGCTGCAGTTCATCCAGGCTTCGAGACCAGCCTCGCAGCTCGATGATGGTCGGATCATCGGGAACAAGCCGACGGAAACAGTGCATATCAGTGCGCAGTGAGTCCGCGAGCACGTAGGCATCGCGTCGATCGTCCTTCGCACCAGCAACGGTGAAGCGATCGCGGAATCGATCGAGCTGCTTAGGGTTGATGGCATGAACGACGAATCCCCGCTCCATCAGGGTTTCGACGACCGCCCCATGCGGAATCTCGATTGAGACAGCACATCGATCAAGACTCCCCTCGGCGAGGTCGTGCAACCAAGAGCAGAGCTCGCTCAGACCCTCGCCCGTGTGTGGCACGCTGCGTTCGCCAAGAAGCTTCCCTGCGCAATCGATCACGCAGACCTGGTGAGCCTCCGTGGCCCAGTCTACGCCGACGAACAGATCCGGAGACTCGGACATTAGCCGCCTCCTTCGCATCGGTAGAGTAGATGGTTGCCGACTACCGCGATGCCTGGTCGCCCCTGTACTGGCGCTCTTCGGCGCAAACACCCCACTGGACGTCCATCACGGCTGCCCAACCGAGGCACAGGTCCCCCCCAGGTGCTCGAAGCACAGGGGGCAAAAGGTCGCTCTCGGCGGACCGTCGGCGCCGAGGACAGGCTACTGAATCAGCCTGTCAACGGCACGTGCTGAATGGTACAGGGGCGAACTCGGCTCGCGCTCGACTTCACACCGAATCTGGGCCAGTGGAGCTCGGACGCTCGGTACGTAGCGCATCGGGGTGGTGCGTCCGCGCATCTCGAGGACGATAGTCTGGCTGTTGCACTTCGCTCTGAAGAAGGCGCCCTGTTGGCCGTGCGGCTCGACTTCAAGGGACCTCGTTCGGCGTCGACTCAGCTTCGGCCCGGTCAGCGACTACCCGGAGTCAAGAACTACTACTACTCGGGAGGCCGCGAGAGAACGCGAGTACCGACGTTCGCCGAGGTCTTCTACGACGACCTCTACGATGGAGTCGATCTCCGCGTTTACGAAGGCGGGGACCTCATCGAGTACGACTTCTTGGTCTCTCCGGGTGCCGACGTCGGCTCGATCGTCGTCGAGTGTGCAGGGATCAAGCACATCGCCCTCGCGCCAGATGGGTCGCTCGAGATGCACACCGAAGCCGGGGTCATCAAGCAGACTCCCCCGAGTTCTTGGACCCAGGACGCCGACGGAAGCAAGTTGCCGGTAGCGAGCGGCTACTGCATCCTCACACCAACGAGCTACGGACTCTGGGTAGAAGGATGGGACGGCACCGAGAGCCTGGTCATCGATCCTGCCGTGGTGTTCGATACTCTCCTCTGGTCCACCTACCTCGGAGGAGGCCCGGATACGAACCAACCACCCGTCGAGACGGGCTACGACATCGCGAATGACGTCGTCGTGGCCCAGTACGGAACCGCTTCAGGTCAGATCACGGTGGTCGGCGAGACCGACTCCGTCGACTTTCATGTGACGCCCGGATTGGCCGGGAATCCGCCCGGCGGCGGGTTTCTCGATGCCTTCGTCACGCGCCTGAACTCCAGCGGAACGAGCCTCATCTACTCGACGTATATTGGAACCGGTTGCGGTGAACGCGCCACCGCAGTCGACCTCGCCTGGGACCCGAACGACTCTTCCAAGAACCCGACCTGGGCAGTCGTCACCGGAAACAAATTCAACGGGGCTGGCTGCGCATCCACACTACCCACTCAGGGTGCGTGGGATGCCTGCACGAAGGCGACGCCAGGGTCGATGGACGCCTTCGTCCTGATGCTCGACGTGTCGGGCGTGCTGCAGTACTACACGTACTTGGGCGGTGAGGGCAACGATTTCGGCGACGACATCAAAGTCTCGCCGCTCACGGGCGAGGGTGCAGAGATCGAGGTGTACGTCTGCGGCTGGACAACCGACGGATTCGGCACGCCCGCTTGCGCGACTCAGGATTATCCCGCCACGCCGACCGCGTTTACCACGACCTACCAAGGCGGGCAAACAGATGGCTTCGTCACGAAGCTGCGACTCGCTCTGAATCGCGGACCACTCGCAACCGACATGATCTACTCGAGCTTTCTGGGAGGAACTGGAGAAGATCGAGCGATCGGCCTGGCCGTCGATTCCGAGAACGGGCACTGTGTCGTCACGGGATACACCACGAGCGTCAACTTCCCGACTCGCGCACCGACCGGCTTCTCGGTCTACAGCGCCACGCGCTCTGGACTGATCGATGCCTTCGTGAGCCGATTTGATACCGCTGCGTCCGGGTTGGCGAGCTTGCCCGCTTCCACCTACTTGGGTGGAACGAGCGGAGCCAACATTCAAGAGGTCGGATCCGATCTTGTCATCCACGGTTCGTACAACCCCGATCCAGCCAACCCTGGGGATCAGGTCGTGACCGTTGTCGGAACAACGGACACGACGGATTTTCCAACGACTGCACAAGCTCAACAGGGAACATACGGCGGAGGGTCAGCAGACGCCTTCGTCACGCGCCTGGACCAGACCTTTTCGAGCCTCGTTTGGTCGACCTACTTGGGTGGGGACGACGAAGATCGCGGGAACGCCATCTGCGTTGTACCGAGCCTTCTCGTTGGGGCGAGCAATCGCAAGGTGACCATCTGCGGCGCGACCAGCTCCTCCAACTTCCCGACCAAGCCGACCAGCGGCGCGAACCAGGCGTACGACCAGACCTGGAACGGCGGCATTGACGTGTTCGTGAGCCGGTTCGGCGCCAACGGTGGCCTGGCCCGGTCGACGTACGTCGGGGGAGAGTTCACCGATTGCGCACTAGGTATCTCGCCCGACGGTGAACGCGATGTGGTCGTGTGCGGCTACACGACCACGACCGAGTCGGCATCGCCACCTTTCCCCATCACCGCGGGAGTAGTGCAAACGACCTATGCCGGCGGTCCGACGGACGCATTCGTCCTGAAGCTCCGTGCCAACATGACCCCATTCGGGCAGTAGGACTCCACCAACAACAGGGCGGCAGGAGAGCATCATGAACTATAGCTCGGTCATTCCGCACATCCTCGTCGGCACAATGATTCTCTCCTCGCCGCTCTGGGCTCAAGAGGCCAGTCTCGACGTCCACTTTGTCGAGAACTGCGGCCAGTGGCCGGAGGACGAACGATTCGTCCAACTTGGCTTGGGACCGAGTGTGGCCGTCGAGCCGGGGGCCCTGACCTGGCGCTGGGAGCGCAAGCTTTCCGAAAGCGTCGTAGAGGGGGTTTGCCTGCGCTTCGAAGTGGAGGATTTTTCACCGTCGACTCGAGTCCTCGGTGAAGAGGCGTCGGAGGCCCGATTCCATTTTCTGCTCGGGGATGACCCCGCGTCCTGGTGGACTGACCTGCCTGGCCATCGCCGCGTTCGAATGAGCGACGTTCGCAGAGACATGGACCTCGTCGTGCTCGGGCGCAACGGCCGGCTCGCCTATGATATCGAGCTCGGGCCCGATTCCGACCTCAGCGATTTAGTGATCCACTGCCGGGGTGCAGAGAGCCTGAGAATCGACACGGACGGTTCGCTTCTCGTCGACACGGCACTGGGGACGATGCGTCAGACGCCGCCGCTGTCCTGGTTGGCGTTCGAAGACGGCACCAAGATCCCCGTCACGTGCCGTTTTCGACTGTTGGATCAGTGTCGGTACGGTTTCGTTGCGGAGCTCGACTCGATCCCGACCGGGGCCCGGCTAGTGGTCGATCCCGGCCTTGAATGGTCGACGCTTCTCGGTACCCGCGGCTTCGATCGTGTTCGAGCCATTACACAGGACAGCGCTGGGCGTCCCATCGTCACCGGTCCGGCCGTGGACCGGAATTTCCCCACGACTCCAGGCGCCTACTCTCGAACTTTTTTCGGCGGGGATGTCTTCGTCACGAAGTTCAGCGATGACGGCTCGTCTCTCGGTTTCTCGACATTCCTAGGGGGAATGAGCGGCGAACTTGGCGTTGCATTAGAGGTCAACCACGACGACTCGATTCTCGTGGGTGGCCTGACGAGCTCGGCCGATTTCCCGGTCACTTCAAATGCAGCACAGCCGACCTATGCCGGACGCGGTGACGGCTTTGTCGCCTCCTTGAGCTCGGATGGCTCGAGTCTCGCCTACGGCAGCTTTCTCGGTGGCACCATGAATGACGATGCCGTGGAGTATTTGAAACCGACCGGTGGCCTGCTGATTGCCGCTGGTTCGACCGCCTCACCTGACTTTCCAACGACACCGAACTCATTCGACACAACCTACAATGACGCCGGCCCGTTCTACATTCGGGACTGCTTCCTTGCAGTGATTGATCTCTCGACCGGAAGCCTTCACTACTCGACTTTCATGGGCGGCAACCAGGGTGACTACGTCGAGGGTCTCGAAGTCATCGATTCACAGAACGTGGTTCTTTGCGGGTTCACTGAGTCGACCGACTTTCCAACGACTCCGGGTGCACTTGACCGAACGTTGGACTCGCGCTTCGATGGGTTCCTCCTGCGGCTCGACCTTGGCTCGAATCGACTGGCGTACTCGACCTTCCTCGGCGGCACTGGTGAAGACTACGCCCAGGCCATGGCACTAACCGCTACTGGCGACGCTATCGTGGCCGGTAAGACGAGCTCCACAGATTTCCCGGTGACCCCAGGCGCGTTCTCGACGCAACATTCCGGTGGCTGGACGTTTCAAGAAGACGCCTTCATCGTTCAGTTGAGCTCGGATGGCAGCCAGGTTGTTTGGGGCACATTCCTGGGTGGATCACGAGATGAGGAGATCCGTGACCTCGCGATCGGCCCCTGGAGAGACATCTTCGTCGTCGGTGAGTCCGATTCTTCCGATTTCCCTCAGCGCGGCCGCGTTGTGCCAGCGAATGCAGGATACGACGCGTTCACGTCCCGTCTCAACTCGACCGGAGACAGGCTCCTCTTTTCGACTCTTCTCGGTTCCTCTGGCGACGACGAAGGCTGGGGCATCACGGTCGATGACCGAGCAGCCGTGACCGCAACGGGAACAGCTCAGTTCCGCGACTTCCCGACGACTCAAGGCGCCTACGATACTCGTTGGGATCTCAACACGGACATCTTCGTGACTCGCCTACCCACCGGCCCTGTACTCTCGTTGCAGGGGACGCCCACCAGGGGGAGCTCGGTGGCCTTCGAGATCGATGCCGCTTCGCCTCTCGAAGTGGGCCACTCGGTCCTCGTCGCCCTCAGCGGTACCGGTGACTCGGGCTTGCTCCTGCCGGGAGGGCAGTCGCTTCCCCTCACCTTTGACGCGATGACCGCCTGGTCGCTGGCGCTGCCTTGGCAGTTTCGAGGGACGATTGCCCTCAATGGCCGCGCACTTCTGCCGACATGGACCGTGCCCTCCTCGTTGCCTGGAACCTTCATCTGGTCGGCAGCCTTCACCTGGGACAGCGCAAGTGGAGTCGTTTCGAGTGTGACCTGCCCACTCGAGATCGTGATCCAGTGAGGAGACGGCAGCGCGCAGGGCCGCAGTTGCTCCCCGGCGGGCAGAGCGCCGCTGCGGGCTTCGGTCCACACTGACGGAGTCGCTGGCAGTCGAGAAGTGGGCAGTCTGGTTTCGGGCGGTCTTGCCGACAGCTCCTGGCGTGGCGAGAGGCGCAATCACGGAGGCACCTGCTCTGCGCGCTTCGCGGACGCACTCCCTTTGAAGAAGCGGGCGGGCCGCCTGGCGGGACGCCTGCGCTCCCAGGGAGAATGCTCTTGGCGAGGGCGAGCGCTCCACGCGGCACGACCCTTCGGCGGGTGGCGCGCCCACCACACAGCCCACTCACCGTCCGTTCACCGTCTCACTCTCCAAACTGCTCACTCATCACACCGATCACTGACCTACTGCTTACTGCTCACCGTCTCAGCGCGCGATCCAGACGCTGCAGGGGGCGATGCGGGCGAGGCGTTCGGCGGTGCGGCCGGGGAGGAGTCGGGCGAGGCCGTGGCGGCCGGTTCGGCCGACGACGACGAGCTCGGCCTGCATCTCGTCGGCGACCATCGCGACTTGTTCGGCGATCTCCTCGGCCTCTCGCAGATCGCTTTGGGCATCGATCCCGCTGGCGCGCAGCTCGTCGGCGACCTCCTCGAGCGCCGCGCGGGCGCGGGCCTTCTCCTCGGCCCAGATCGGGCTCAACTTCTGCAGCACGTCCGCTCCATAGCCGGACAAGAGCTCGAGCACGGTCAGCACCCGCACCTCCGCGCGACCGGCGATCGGACAGCTTTTCAAGCCATCGAGTGCGCGGCGCGCGGCATCGGATCCGTCGTACCCGACCAGGATCCGAAGCGGGCGGTTGGCCGCCTCGGCCTCCTCTGGCGGTCGAGCCAGTAGCAACGAGCACGGTGCTTCGGCGAGGGCATGACCCGCGACACTCCCGAGCAGGATGCGATCGAGGGTCGACACGCCGCGGGCGCCGAGCACCAACAGGTCGCTCCCATCCGCGCGAGCTTTCTCGAGGACGATCTCCGCCGGATCGCCGGTACCGGCCGCGATGTGGACATCGACGCCTTCGCGGCGCAACCCGCCTGCCACCGCCCGTGCGTCGTCGAGCGCTCGGTCCTCCCGCTCCTGCTCGGCCCGCTCGACCGCCCGGGCCGGCTCGCCTTCGAGGGTCCGCCAAAACTGGCTGGGTGTCTCGGCGACGCACAGCACCGTGATCGCGCTCCCGGCCGGCAAGGGCAGTCGGCCGAGGAGCGCCGCGGCGGCTCGGGCGTGATCGGAGCCATCGAAGGCGAACAGGATCTTCATCGGACGTCTCTCCCGGCGTTCGGAGCCACGGCGATTCGGCCCGGGAGCGTCAGTCCTCCTCGAGCCGGCTCAGCAGATCCTCGGTCCGATCGTAGAACTTGTCCAGCTCCTGTAGGAGCTGAACTTCACCTTGCCCGATTCCCTCGAACGAGCGACGCACCTCGTCGAGATGCCGCTCGAGCCGACCGCGAACATGACCGAGGCGAGCCGTCCGTCGCGCGTCCGAGAACTGCGTGCGAGCCGCCTTGCCGAGCTTGTGCAGCCCGTTCGCGAAGGTCAGCAGGACCTCGTCCAGGCTCACGATGCCCGCGAGGTGTCCGTCTTCGGTCAGCGGGATCCGTCGGATGCCATCCGCCCGCATCTTCTCGATGATGTCTTCGATCGACTCGTCGTGGGCCGCGAGCACGAGCGGCGTGGTCATGATGTCCTCGACGGCCGTCTCTTCGGGGCTCTTCCCCGCGGCCAGCACCCGCAGCGTCAGGTCGCGGTCGGTGAGGATACCGACCGGGTAGTCCTCTTCCTCGACCACGACGATGCAACCGACACCCGTGTCGCTCATGAGCCGCGCTGCTTGGCTGACCGTGGCCTGTCTCGGCAAGGACGTCACTTCCTTGCGGTAGCTCTCCTGCAGGAACATCTGCGCCTCCGGGTTTCGAATGGGCCGCGCGAGCACCCCGTTGGATCGTCTCGAACGAATCGCGGCCTCCTGATCAACGCAATTGATCGACCACATCGAAGACCGAATCATCGCCCTCCAAAAGGCCCTCAACAGCACCTCGGGGCCGAACAACGTGTCACACCGGCGTGAGTGGAGCCGCGGCCTCCGTCACTCAGGAAGGAAGAGCGGCCCGCCCGACGGCAGGCACCTCCTCCCGATCAATGCAACCGTTGGCCGTCCGGCACGGGTCGCTCGAGCGCGGCGAGGACGATGTCTCCGCTCTCATCGGCACAGCCGAGCACGAGGCACTGGGAGAGGAGCTTACCGATCTGTTTGGGCGGGAAGTTGACGACGGCGAGGACCTGGCGGCCGACCAAGTCCTCGGGCCGGTAGTGCACGGTGATCTGGGCCGACGACTTGAGCTCTCCGATCTCGGGGCCAAAGTCGATCCACAGCTTCAAGGCCGACCGGCGAGCCTCGGGATAGGACTCGGCGGCGCGCACGGTGCCGGAGCGGATGTCGACCCGAAGGAAGTCATCGAAGGAGATGGTCATGAGCAAGCGGTCCAGAGGAGAGCAGCGAGTCGAGCGAGATCCCAGTGGTGGTGAGTCGAGAATCGTCGTCAGATCGGGGAGCGGAAACACCCGGCGCAAGGCGCTCCGAGGCAGTATCTTGGGGAGCCCCAAGAGAATCGGCTCGGGTCGGGTCTTTTGACTTGACGGCCAAAGACGTGGAGCTAACCTACGCGGGAAACGAGCGCCGCGCCAGGTGCGATGCGGTGATCTCGAGCGTTCCGGGCGACCAGCGGCCGCAGCCGGAATCCGCGGGGAAAACGACGGCGAGTGCCAGGTGCGCGAGAGGCATCGGGTCCGCTCGTTTTTTGCCCGGCCGAATCGGATCGCTCGAGAGCCGACACCGATAGCACACCGAGCGCGATGGCTCGGAGCCCGGCGGCGTCCGAGAGTCTCGTCGATCGACTCGCCTTTTCACTAAGTGACCGCGGCGAGTCGTTGTTTCTCTGAGCGCGCCTTCGATTGGGAGCAGTCCACCGCATTCGTCCGCACTTCTGTTTAAGTCGCGGAGTCAACTCGCCTAGACAGTCTGTCCTGGGCGGCGCGCACGAAGGCCGAGACCCACCGATGTCCACCATCGGGAACCGGCCCATGGAGCGATCTCGCGCGTCCCGGTCGGACCGATCACGAGCTTGGATCGATTCGAGATGAGTGACTTGGAGTTCAAGATTCGGCGCGGTCTGGATGTGCCGATCACGGGGGCACCCGATCAGGCCATCGAGCCGGCAGCGCCGGTGACGCGAGTCGCCTTGTTGGGCAGCGACAGCCATGGGCTCAAGCCGACTTTCAACGTGAAGGCCGGAGACCGAGTCCGCCTCGGGCAGCCACTGTATGCCGACAAGAAGAACCCCGGCGTCGTCTACACCGCGCCGGGCGCGGGGGAGGTGGAGGCGATCCACCGCGGCGAGCGACGGTTCTTCGAGTCGCTGGTCATTCGTCTCGAGGGGGACGAGGCCGAGCCGTTCGACGTCCCGAGCGATCCCACCGATGCCGAGACGGTCCGCGCGCTCCTCGTCCAGACGGGCCTCTGGACGGCCTTTCGAACACGCCCGTTCTCCCGCATTCCGGCGATCGACGCTCGGCCCCGCTCGCTGTTCGTGACGGCCATCGACACGCACCCGTTGGCCCCCGATCCTGCCGTCGTGCTCAAGCACTTCGAGCAAGAGCTGGCGGCCGGCTTGCGCGCCTTGCAGGGACTGCCCGAGCAAGACCTGTTCGTCTGCACCGCGCCCGGAGCGCCGATTCCCGCCCGCAACGTCGAGGGCGTGCGCTGGGCGAGCTTCGCAGGCCCCCACCCGGCCGGGCTGCCCGGGACACACATCCACTTCCTCGATCCCGTGAGCGCCGAGAAGTCGGCCTGGACGATCGGCTACCAGGACGTCTGCCGCATTGGTCATCTGATGCTGACGGGTGAGCTCGACGTCTCGCAGGTGATCTCGATCGCCGGTCCGTGCGCCAAACGACCGCGCCTGGTACGGACGCGCCTCGGAGCCTCGCTCCCTGAGCTGGCGGCGAACGAGGTGCGCAGCGACGCGGGCGAGGTCCGGTTGGTCAGCGGTTCGGTGCTGTCGGGTCGGGCGGTCCCGAGCGGCGACACCGCCGAGCGCTTCGGATACCTCGGACGCTCTCATCGTCAGCTCACATTGATCGCCGAAGGACGTCATCGCGAGCTTCTGGGCTGGCATGGTCTCGGTCTGAGCAAGTACTCGATCAAGAACATCTTCCTGGCTGCGCTGCAGCGCGGCAAGAAGCGCTTCGACTTCGACACGAACACCAACGGTAGCCCGCGAGCGATGGTGCCGATCGGAAGCTTCGAGCGAGTGATGCCCTTGGACATCCAGCCGACCTTCCTCCTTCGCTCGCTGCTCACGCGCGATACCGACCTCGCCCAGCAGCTCGGCGCGCTGGAGCTGGACGAGGAGGACTTGGCTCTCTGCACCTTCGTCTGTCCGGGCAAGGAAGACTACGGCCCTTTGCTTCGCGAGAATCTCACCATCATCGAGAGAGACGGCTGAGACATGCAGTTCCTCAGACGCCTGCTGGATCAAGCAGGCAAGAAGTTCGAGAAGGGCACGAAGCTCGAGAAGATGTTCCCCCTCTATGAGGCGGCCGACACCTTCTTGTACACGCCCGATACCGTGACGAAAGGTCCGTCGCACATTCGCGATGCGATCGACCTGAAGCGAATGATGATGATCGTCGTCTGGGCGCTCGTCCCCTGCATCTTCATGGCCTTCTACAACACGGGCCTGCAGGCGAACCGCGCCATGGCCGCCTTCGGCGCGATCTCGCAGGACGGTTGGCGGGGAGCGGTGATCGACGCGCTCGGCATCGGCTACGACCCGGGCAATCTCTTCGCTTGCTTGATCCACGGCGCGCTGTTCTTCCTACCGGTCTACGCGGTCACGATCGTGGTAGGTGGTCTCTGGGAAGCGCTCTTCGCTTCGGTTCGCGGGCATGAGATCAACGAAGGCTTCCTCGTCACCAGCATGCTCTTCCCGCTCACGTTGCCTCCCACCATCCCGCTCTGGCAGGTGGCGGTCGGTATCAGCTTCGGCGTCGTGATCGGCAAGGAGGTCTTCGGGGGCACCGGCAAGAACTTCCTGAACCCGGCCTTGACCGCTCGCGCCCTCCTCTACTTCGCGTACCCGGCTCAGATCACCGGCGATCGCATCTGGACGGCAGTCCCCGAGGTCGTCGACGGCTTCAGTGGCGCCACGATCCTGGGCCGCTGCGCCTCGGAGGGCATGGAGGGCGTGACCGGCGCCGGCTTCACTCTGTCCGACGCGTTCCTGGGAACGATTCCCGGCTCGATGGGCGAGACCTCGGTACTGGCCTGCCTGATCGGCGCGGTATTCTTGATCCTGACTGGGATCGGCAGCTGGCGCATCATGGTCGGAGTTCTCGTAGGCGCCCTGGGATTCTCGGGGTTCCTCTCCGCGCTCGGCGGCGACAACCCGATGTTCGAGATGTCTCCGATCTGGCATCTGGTCTCAGGCGGCTTGGTCTTCGGAGCGGTCTTCATGGCGACCGATCCGGTCTCGGCCGCCATGTCGAACACGGGTCGGTGGCTCTACGGATTGCTGATCGGCTTCATGACGATCCTGATTCGAGTGATCAACCCGGCCTTCCCCGAGGGCATCATGCTGGCGATCCTGTTCGGAAACGTCTTCGCCCCGCTGATCGACTACTTCGTGGTCAAGGCGAACATCAAGCGAAGGATGGTGCGCAGTGTCCAATGACCGCACTCTGAAGATCGTCCTGGTTGCGAGCCTGCTGTGCATCGTGTGCTCGGTGCTCGTCTCGACGGCCGCCGTGGTGCTGCGTCCGCTTCAGGACATCAACTCGCAGCTCGACATGCGACGCAACATCCTCATGGCCGCCGGCCTGTACGACGCCGAGACCGGCGGCGACGTGAAGGAGATCTTCAAGAGCATCGAGACCCAAGTCGTCGAGCTCGAGACGGGTGAGATCGCTTCGGACATCGACCCGAACACCTTCGACCCTCGCCAAGCCGCCAAGGACCCGAAGCTGGGCGAGGCGATCCCGTCCGAGGAAGACCTGGCCCAGATCAAGCGACGCGCTCGGTTCCAAAAGATCTACCTCCACAAGGGCTCGAGCGGCGCGGTCGACACGGTGGTCCTGCCGATCAACGGCCTGGGCCTCTGGTCGACGCTGTACGGATTCATCGCCCTCGAGCCCGATCTCGAGACGGTCAAGGGCCTGGTCTACTACGACCACAAGGAGACGCCGGGCCTGGGCGGCGAGGTCGACAACCCGAAGTGGCGCGGCCAGTGGCCGGGGAAGGTACTGTTCGACGAGAGCGGCGAGTACGACTTCAAAGTTCACAAGGGACCCTCCCCGATCGATGGCCCCCACGATGCTGATGGTGTCTCCGGAGCGACCATCACCCTGCGTGGCGTGGACAACATGCTCCGCTACTGGATGGGCGATCTGGGTTACGGTCCAACCCTCGAAAGATTGAAGAAGCAGATCGATGGCTAGCGCCAAAGAGATCCTCCTCAAGCCACTGGTGAGCAACAACCCGATCGCCCTGCAGATCCTCGGGATCTGCTCGGCGCTCGCGGTGACCTCGCAGATGAAGACGACGCTCGTCATGTGCGTGTCGGTGATCCTGGTGCTGGCGCTCTCGAACTCGTCGGTGTCGCTGATCCGCAAGCACGTGCCGAGCAGCATCCGCATCATCGTGCAGATGACGATCATCGCCTCGCTGGTGATCATCGTGGAGCAGACGCTCAAGGCGTACGCCTACGACACCTACAAGCAGATGAGCGTGTTCGTCGGGCTGATCATCACGAACTGCATCGTGATGGGCCGCGCCGAGGCCTTCGCGATGAAGAACCCGGTCGGCATCAGCGCCCTCGACGGCATCGGCAACGGCCTCGGCTACAGCCTGGTCCTCGTGTTCGTGGCGTTCTGGCGCGAGATTCTCGGAGCCGGAAAGCTGGCCGGAGTCGAGCTGCTCCCCCTCGCCACCGAAGGCGGCTGGTACGTGCCGAACGGCTTGATGCTGATGCCGCCGAGCGCCTTCTTCATCATCGGTCTGTTCATCTGGTTCATCCGGACGCTGCGTCCCGAACAAGTCGAGGAGTCTTGACGTGGAGCACTACGTCAGCCTGTTCATCAAGTCGGTCTTCATCGAGAACCTGGCCCTCGCGTTCTTCCTCGGGATGTGCACCTTCCTCGCCGTCTCGAAGAAGGTCGAGACCGCGTTTGGCCTCGGAGTCGCCGTCGTCGTCATCCAGGCGATCACGATTCCGGCGAACAACCTCATCTATCAGTTCGTGCTCAAGCCCGGTGCGCTGGCGTGGGCCGGGCAGCCGGATCTCGACCTCACCTTTCTCGGCTTGATCAGCTACATCGGCGTCATCGCGGCCATGGTTCAGATCCTCGAGATGACCCTCGATCGCTTCTTTCCGGCGCTCTATAACGCCCTCGGCATCTTCCTCCCGCTCATCACCGTGAACTGTGCCATCCTCGGTGGATCGCTGTTCATGGTCGAGCGCGACTACAACTTTGCCGAGAGCGTCGTCTTCGGAGTCGGCTCGGGCGTCGGCTGGGCCCTCGCCATCGTCGCCCTGGCCGGAATCCGCGAGAAGCTCAAGTACAGCGACGTGCCGCCCGGCCTTCGAGGGCTCGGCATCACCTTCATCACGGTCGGTCTGATGGCCCTCGCCTTCATGGCGTTCGGCGGGATCAGCCTCTGAGACGCGCACCGGCACGCCGCCGGCTCTCCGGGAACCGCACAGGAAACACGCGAAGCGCACCATGAACATCGACTACCCCACCATCCTCTTCGGTGTCGGCCTGTTCACCGCCATCGTGCTCGCCTTGGTCGCGATGATCCTCGTCGCTCGCTCGCGCTTGGTCGCCAGTGGAGCCGTCCACATCCTCATCAACGGCGAGAAGGACATCGAGGTCTCCTCGGGAGGCAAGCTGCTCAACGTCCTGGCAGATCAGGGCATCTTCGTCTCTTCGGCCTGTGGCGGCGGCGGTACCTGCGCCCAATGCAAGGTCAAGGTCTTCGAAGGTGGCGGCGACATCCTCCCGACCGAGGAAGGCCACATCAGCAAGAAGGAAGCGGCCGCAGGCGTGCGCCTCTCCTGCCAAGTTGCCGTCAAGCAGGAGATGAAGATCGAGGTCCCCGAAGACGCCATCGGCGCCCGCAAGTGGGACTGTACGGTCAAGTCCAACCGCAACGTCGCGACCTTCATCAAGGAGCTCGTCTTGGAGCTCCCCCCCGGTGAAGAGGTCGCCTTCAAGCCGGGAGGCTTCATCCAGATCGAATGCCCTCCCCACGTCGTGAACTACAAAGACTTCGAGATCGCGCCGAAGTATCGCGAAGACTGGGACAAGTTCGACGTCTGGCAGTACACCTCGAAGGTGGACGAGACCGTCACCCGTGCCTACTCGATGGCGAACTACCCGGGCGAGAAGGGCATCATCATGCTCAACGTGCGCGTCGCCTCGCCGCCACCGCGCCAACCGGATGTTCCGCCAGGCAAGATGTCTTCCTACATCTTCGGCCTCAAGCCCGGCGACAAGGCTACCATCTCCGGTCCGTTCGGCGAGTTCTTCATCAAGGACACCCAGAACGAGATGGTGTACATCGGCGGCGGGGCCGGAATGGCTCCCCTCCGCTCTCACATCTTCGAGCTCTTCAAGAACCGCAAGACCGATCGAAAGGTCAGCTACTGGTACGGAGGACGCAGCCTCCGCGAGCTCTTCTACACCGACCAGTTCCGAGACATCGAGAAGCAGTTCCCCAACTTCAAGTACAACATCGCTCTGTCCGAGCCCTTGCCCGAGGACAACTGGGAAGGCTACGTCGGCTTCATCCATCAGGTGCTGTTCGACAACTACTTGAAGGAACATCCCGCCCCCGAGGACATCGAGTACTACCTCTGCGGGCCGCCCATGATGCTTCAAGCCTGCTTCAAGATGCTCGGTGACTTGGGCGTCGAGAGCGAGAACATCGCCTTCGACGACTTCGGAAGCTGATCGCGATGGCAGCCGGTGTGAGGGACAGCCAGGCGCGGCACTCTCGCACCGGTCGACTCGCCTGGGCACTCGTCCTCGCCACTCTCACGGCCTGCTCGAGTGAGAAGCCTCCCGAGCCTTGGACACTCCAAGGCGAGACGATGGGAACGACGTGGTCGGTGCGGATCGCGCGCGGTGCCGCTGCCGAGGACTTTCTGCCGAACCTGCAGAAGAACGTCCAGGACATGCTCGACCGCGTCGACAACGAGATGTCGACCTACGTCGAGGAGTCCGAGCTGAGTCGTTTCAACCGGGCACCCAAAGGCGAGTGGTATCCGGCTTCTCCCTATCTGGCTGGCGTGATCCGGAATGCGATGACTCTCGGTCTCCTCACGGACGGCGCCTTCGACATCACCGTCGGACCGCTCGTCGATCTGTGGGGATTCGGTGCCGGAAGCTCGGGTCCAGGTCGCGTTCCCGACGAGGCGGAGATCCAGCTCGCCATGAAGCAGATCGGCACTCGCTACGTCGCCATCCGCCGCGAACCGCTCGCAATTCGAAAGAGCATCGACGGGATCCAGCTCGACCTGTCCGCGATTGCCAAAGGGCACGGCGTCGATCGGGTGAATGACTACTTGCATGGCCAAAACGTCACGGCGTTCCTGGTCGAGGTCGGTGGCGAGATCCGCGCCAGTGGCGAGCGCTCTCCCGGCCAGCCGTGGAAGGTCGCGATCGAGAAGCCGACCCGGCTAGGTCGTGCCGTGCATCGCACGCTCGCGTTGAAGGACATGGCCGTCGCGACGTCGGGCGACTACCGGAACTTCTTCGAAGTGAACGGTGAGGTCTACTCACACACGATCGACCCCAGGACCGGTCGCCCCGTCCAGCACGAGCTGGCCTCGACGACGGTCGTCGCGCCGACCTGTGAGCTGGCCGATGGCTGGGCGACGGCCTTGACCGTCATCGGTCCAGAGGCCGCCTACGATCTCGCGGTCGAACGCGACCTCGCCGTGATGCTGCTGACTCGCCGAGACGGCAAGCTGCACGAACGCCTGACTCCGGCCTTCCAGCGCCTGTTCCCGTAGCCCACCGGACTCGAGAGCCATGCAGAACTTCCTCATCACGCTGAGTGTCTTTGCCGTCGCCATCCTCGGTATGGCGATCGGTGTGATCATTGCCCGACGCCCGATCAAGGGATCCTGCGGTGGCCTCTCCGCAATGACGGATCGCTTCGGAGAGCCGATGTGCGACGTGTGCGAAGGGGACCCCGACAAGCGCCCGTCCGACTGTGAGCTCCACGACGACGACCTCGTCGCCGCCGAGATCGTGGCCGCGAAGGACTGACGACGGTCCGAGCGAGCTTCCAGAAGGGTCGCGGCGCGAACGGACCCGCCTCGCCGAGCCGCGAACGTCAAAGACAACCGAGACGCGAACGCCGCTGGTGACGCAAGGGCACGAAGCCGCGGACGGCATTCCATGCGACAGACGGATTGTGGCGGGGAACGCCGTCGAGCTCCCGGGCGATGAGGAGTGTCCATCGAGTCCGCGGGGCACCCTGCTGGATCGCGCTGTAGGGTGCCGATTGCTTCGAGGCACACACCGTTGACACGTTGTGGACAATCTGCTCGTCTCGAAGCATAGCCGCATTCATCGACCGACGAGAAGGACTCATCACGATCGAGCCGCAGCCACCTCCAGCGGTCCCGCTCCGACTCGCCCGTGGTCGTCATGCTTCCGGGAAAGGGGAGTCATGCCACTCGAGAATGCTCATCGCAC
>JAJDCO010000028.1 GCA_029260795.1 Planctomycetota bacterium
CTTCATTTGACCCCTCCGGGTTGCGTTCATCTGTTCAAACCCAAAATGGACCGCCCGGAGGGATCTTATCCCGCAACGCCTTTCTCACTCAAGCCGCTTAAAGACAAGCGGTTGTACCCCAACAAAAACCAAACACACCCAAAGAAGAAAGCGATGCGTCGCCCTTCGGCGCACCGTCAGTCCTGTCCGATCAAGGACAACTCCACAGACGAAGCGCGTACGACAAGGTCACCATTAGCTAGCATTTGGCCCGAGTTGTCCGTCAGCTCGTATGCGTAGGCGCCGTAATCGATATCCGACAAGATCCACTCGTTACCGTCCCTCGGTCTAAAACTCCAATACTTGATGGGGATGCTCTTCCCGGACAGCTGCTCGTCTGTCTTTTGCAGTGTCAGCGTAACTATCGGGGAGCGTAGCGAGGCATCTACGCGAACTGCGACCTGGCCCCGCTGCTGTGAACCGTCCAACCGAACCGTGTAAGGAAGCTCGCGCGGGGTCATGTTGTCCTCAGCTGTGAAGCTGAGTTCACCGTAATCGGTCGACGAGACGAATACTCGAGTGCCTCGAGGAATCAGAGAAAACTTCGTAATCATTATGCCGTCGGGGCAATCAAAGGCTCTAACGCCTTTCGACGGCCGAAGCCCACTATTCTGGCGGGAGATCGCATAGCGAATCAGCGGCTGCCCATCAGGCCCTACAGCTTGAATACTGATCTTGTTGGAGGTGTCGACAGCAAGGACAACTTCCAGCGAATTACCAGCGCACGCCCGGACCCTTGGGCTGCTGGATTTCGGTCCGTAGTCAGCGTGCATGGTTGCGCAGGTGCCTCTCCCCAAGTAAAGCAGGAAGCGACTCTGGGCGTCGGTACTAAGGTTTTGAGGGCGCAAGTCCCCATCAACCGCCAGGCTTATTATAGCTCCAGCCAAGGCCTGACCAGATTGCGAAACGACCTTACCAGCGACCAGATCAGCAGAAGACACAGAACAGCGGCTTACAGGAAACTCACGGTAGGATCGCGGCAAATTCTCTCGCGTGATAATGGAGGGCATGTCCCGAAGCCGTAGAATCCGCCAAGTAACCGTCACAGGCCCCGGACGATCAATCCAGAGCTCTTGCTTCCTCTGTTCCGCCGTGCCGAAGTCGAAAAGAGCGGAGGCGAGGGTTGAGTAGACTTCCTCGGTGGAAGTCACGGACTCAAGCATCTCAGCAGTCGCAGAGACACCAATTACTCCGGTCCGCCGAAACGCGGTCATCGCATCTTGGCCGACGTTGAGTTCAAGGGGCAGCCGAATGCGCCGCTTCACGACCAACGAGGGAAGGACCCACTGACCAGCTCGGCTTGAGGAACGTGACTGTTCACCCTCGGTGGTTTCGACGCCGTCGCCGCTGGCTCTGAGCACAACCGCCTCAGCCGTCAAGGGGACCTCAGCTGAGAACTCACCGGCTTCGTTGGTCGTAACGTCTGCGAGAATGCAACTATCATCTTTCGAAGCGTCTCGGATTTCGATGGTGATTCCTGAAACGCTCTCACCCCATGGATCTACAGCCATGCCGATGACCTGGATAAGACCGAGGTCGTTCGAGGGCATCGCTTGCTCAGAACCATCCAGCGACTGAGCCTCGTGCCCAGGTCGACGACTCGAAGTTACTGGAACCGCTGACGCATCCAACTGCGGCCGCCTCGAGGCAACGGGACGGTCAGTGGGCCTACGCGTGTCGTGCAGCAATAACCATGCAGCCGCGCAGAGGAAGGCTAGCAACACCAGCAGTGTGACTACAAGTCTTGTTCCCTTCATCCCGCACCGCCTATGGTAAGCGTACTCGCTGTGTACATTAACTATCCCTGAATCAATAGGCAGAGCTCGAGACGCTTTTTCCGGGCTCAAACCTAGAGCGCGTGACCCGTCCAGCGGCTCGCGTCTTTCCCGGCGCAGATAGGACCAGCATAAGGCCTCTTCTAAATCACGATTTGGCGGACCCACGGTGTGTCTGACCCTGGTCGTTCGTCAGACGTGAGACTAGCAGTGTCCGAGTGAGCATCGACCTTCGACGCCAGTGCTCCGGAAGCTCGTAGCGCAACCACAAGCGCTTTGTGTTGCACCCGGAGCTCCGTAGCGCTTCAGGGTCCTTGGTTCCGGTCAGATGAAATCGATGTTAATCCACGTTCCTGGGACAGCCTGCACCAGCTCATTGACTTCGTGCTTCCTGCTTCCAGATCCCTCCTCCTGATCGGCGCCGTTGGTGAAGGTCGTAACTTGTCCACAGTCACCACAGGTTATGGTGATGTTCCCGTCCTCGTCCACCTCCCATGATATATTCCAAGATCCGCTCGGGTTGGTCGAATCCTCTGTACCTGTGCCGCTGGTTTCGTGCGTTCCGTCGAAGTCCTCCAGAGTGATCGTCGTGACGTATGTTGTTCCTCCCTGAGGAGTGAACCGGAAGCGAGCCGTCTGCGCGCTGGCGCTGGTTGCACCCAACGCGACTACCAGAATAGTTCCGATGCCGATCGTGAGCATGCGTATGCTCGTATTCATAGTGCAACTCCTTCTCCGCCTAAAAGGCATGATGCTCGAGGCGTCCTCGCACCAAGTCTTGGCCGCCACCCCCGGGCCTCGAGCGCAACCGGGGGTGTGGTGTCTATGAAACTATTTCCGATTTGGGGCTCCCGGAGTGCCTGTCGCCTCGGGTCCTTTCGATCAGTTTGAAGTCTTCCAGAGTGACGAGGATCGCTTCGCGCTGGGCACGTCGCCTCTTGCGTCCGGGCGGGTGTCCTTGCTGGGCGTCCTCGAGGCGCGAGCGGGCGGTCTGAGAGAGCCGCGCGCGCAGGTTCTCATCGTATCCATGGGTCAGCGCTGGAAACGCCAAGCGAAAAGTGACCCACCCTGCTCTTCGAAAATTGACCCACCCGCCTTCGGTTGCTTGACCAGCCCGGCCCAGCCGATTGGGGTGGGGCGAGCTCCTATCTGAGTGGCTCCTTCTCTCATTCTGGTTTG
>JAJDCO010000029.1 GCA_029260795.1 Planctomycetota bacterium
AGATTGCGCGACCTGTCGAACTCCGTTCGGGTCTCTGTACTCCATGCACGCGTAAGAGCGCAGAGCCGCCGACGGTCATCCTCACGCGAGACCGACGGCGAATCGGACTGACACGATGGCCAAACCGGAGGGCGGACTTCAATCCGCTGGATACGCCCTCGGCGATCACGACGGCTTCGGAAGGGCGAACGACCTCCCACAGGCCTCCGTGGGGACGGTCTGGAGCATTTCGTTTTGCAACGCTGGGGTATGAAGCCGGCGGTCCAAAACCGGCGGTTAACCAGAAACTCGAGGTCGGAGAGCACCGATCTTTCGACGGACCTCAACCGAACATCTGTGTCCAGTGGCTCTCGAAGCGGCCGAGGCCGACGCGGCCGTGGCTGCCGAGCATGTTCTTGTGGTGGCCGGGGCTGTACCACCAAGCGTCGATGGCCGCCTGCGGCGAGCCCTGTCCGAAGGCGATGTTCTCGGAGTGGGCGCTGGTTCCGGCCAAGGCAGCGCGTTGCCCAAACGACTCCTTGCCGGCAAGCGGTGACGTGTGGCTGAAGAAGTCGTGCTCCTTCATGTCGGTCGAGTGGCCGCGCGCTGCTTCGCAGAGCTTGACGTCGGTCAGCACGGCGGGCAGACCCAGGCGGAGCCGCAGCCGATTGAGGATGAGGTTGCCCTCGGCCTCGGAAGCCGAGATCTCGGTGGCGAGCTCGATGTTCTTCAAGAGCACTTTGCGATCGGACTTCGACATCGGCGTCGCCATCTCAGTCTGAAACCGCAGCTCCGCGATCAGCGCCTCCTCGGCGCCCGTCGGATTCCAGGGTGTCTCGATGCGAGCCAGCGTTCGCTTTCCTTCGTCGTCCTGCTCCAGCGCCGCGCGCGTCCGCTCCCAGTAGCTCCACAAGATGCCCGCTTCGTCGATGAGCTCCCAGACCCGGAAGGAGGTCTCCTCGAGCTGCTCGTCCCTGTCGAAGACCTGGTCGGGTGACACTGTGAGCAGCTCATCCAGGCGAGCCACCGCCGGATCCGATACCTGACGAATCTTCTCTTTGGTCAGGCCGCTTCCTCGGGTGACGCCGAGCACTTTCTCCTGCAGCGTTGCCACCTCGGCGAGAAAGCGCGGCGTCTGCCGAGCGCGCATCAAGCGGTGGGCTGCCGCCGAGACTCCCCTCACCAGCCGGCTGCGCTCCTTGGTGAGCTCACGCTCGAGGCGATCCATCTCCTTGGCGAGCACCGGACCGAGGCGGCGCAGGCCGACACCTTCGGTCGTCACAAGCGCCTCGAGGGCCGCGACCTTCTCATGGGCGGTCATCCGTCGATCGCGCAGAGTCTTCAGGTGGCCGTCCACCTCGTCGGAGCTCGCCGCTGACAGCAGGGCCGCGATCAGGAGGATTCCGATCAGCTTCGAGCCGCGCATCGACGTCATCACATCTCCTCTCTCATTCCTCGAGGCTGGTCGTGTGCCGGGGACCGCCCGAGAGGCTATCGACGCCGGTAGATGAAGACATCCGGCGTCTCGAACTGGGCAGCGAAGTTCCGGTCCAGGATCTCATACGCACCCTCGGTCCAGAAGTGCGCTCCAAACTCGGCGGCGAGCTCGTAGGCGCCGTCCGCGTCCTCGAGGGCATCGAGCAAGGCGATCGCTTTCGGGTGCGCGTCGGGATAGCGGCGATAGGCGATGGCCCACCAGCCGTTGAGCAACACGATCTCGGGCGACTCGAGCTCGAGCCACGCCAGGTCGGGCTCGACGGCCTTCCAGCGATACCGTCTCGAGTCCTCGAAGATGAAGATCTCGGGCTCGGCGCCGCCGGTCGAGGCAATGGCGACACGAGCCCCTTCGGGCACGTGCTCCTCGATCCACCGCACCGCTTGCACCGACGGCTCGGGACGGAGCTGAGCCGACAGGCTCGCCGCCATCAGCGTCCCATTCGCGATTCCGAGGATCGCCAGCGCAGCGAGGGCACGACGCTCTCCCGTTCGATTCACTCGTGCGAACGCCGCCGTACCCAGCAATACCCAGATCGGGACCAGTGGCAGCGCATAGCGATGAAACACCGTCTCCGCCCAGCCCGCGCCGACCAGCCAGGTGCCGAGGAGCGCCAAGAGGACCCCTTCCGCCAAGCGGCCGCGCCAAAACGCCGACAGCAGGCCCCAGGCACCGAGAGCCCCAATCGGCCACCCGACCGCGAACGGCAACGCGGCGCACAGGAGATACACGTATGGCCGATCGACCCAGCCTTCACTGCGCAGGTCCCAGCCGAGCTGTCGGTCCGCGGCATGATCCGCTTCATACAGAAACCAGCTCTTGAACGATTCAAAGTCGAAGACGGCGTAGGGCGTCGTGAACAAGAAGACCAAGCCCGCGACAGCAGAGGCGGCCAGGACGCGTCGTATCGCCCATCCCCAGCTTCGAGGTGACTCGGTACCCGAGGACTGCCGCACGCGATGCCCCATCAGCGCGACAGGCAGGATCAACGCATACGCACCCGGGTACTTCGTCCCAGCCGCCAAGCCGATGAGGACGGCCAAGGTCCAGAAGTCGCGGCCGCGCCCGAGGCGATGCACGCGTCCCGCCATCCACAGGCAAGCGCTCAAGAGAAAGACGAGCGGTGTGTCGACGTTGACGTAGTGCGGCTGCAGTGTCGGCAAGGGAGCCGCCGCCGCCAACGCTGCCGCCCAGGCGCCGGGGCGAGGTCCGAACCAGACTCTGCCCGCGAGCGCGAGGAGAACGACCGTGAGTGCCGCGAGGAGGGCGCACAGGGTGCGCCCGAACCGGACGGCCGTCAGGCGCCCCTCGAGATCGAACCCGATCGAGGGCGCGCCGATCAGGGGGGCGGCGAGATTCCAGACGCGACCCAGGACCGCGTTCAGATAAGCGAAGCCCGAGGGATAGGTGAATCGGTGAGGATTCCAGTCGGCGCCCTCGGGATCGAAGGTGGCCACGAAGGGCTGGACGACGTTGAGCTCGTCCGGGTGTAGGAAGTGCGGGAGCCCTTGGTCGCGATTCCACAGCGCGAGCGCGAGCACCCAGATCGCGGCGAGAACCGTGACGATCCAAAAGAGCCGGCGCCCGATCTGGTCACCGGCCTCGGCCTCAGGCTGCGGGGGCATCGAGTCCCCCTTCGAGGAGCCCTTCGAGCAGGGTGACGACGGTGCCCTTGCCTTCGGAGCCGAGGTCGGCCGCCGGTCCGACGCAGGCCGGGCAACCGTAGCCGCAAGCACAGTCCCGCACGAGCTCGAGGATGGCCAGGAAGATGCTGCGATGGCAGTCGAAGGCAGCGTCGGACAACCCGACTCCGCCCGGCACATTGTCGTACAGATACACGACTGGCAGATCGTATTGGGGCGACTTGACCTGGGCCTCGACCGAGATGTCGCCCGGGTCGCAGCGCACGAACAGCGGCGTCACCTGCTGGAGCAAGCGGCGCAGACCGCTGAGCGACTTGCCGCGGCTCCCCGAGTACAGCCCGACTCGCTCGGCCAGCTCACGCTGAATCGTGAACCAGAAGGCCGCGGTGTCTTTCTCCTCGGGCGGCAAGTGGATCTCCCCGGCTCCGATGTTCTCGCCGGTGTAGAACTTGATCTTCTTGTACATCGGAACGAGCACCTTGACGTTGACCTCGCCCAGATGCGCGTCATAGTGCTCGAAGGCCTTCCTCTCGTCGACCTGGATGACCTTGAGCTCGGTCTCGGTCTGGGCCTCGGTGTAGTAGTCGGGGTTGACCTTGCGCGCGTGTACTCGGCGGCCGTCCCAGTCCATCTTCTCGATGTAGTACTGGTCGCCTTGGTGGCCGTAGATCGCTTCCTCGTGAATCATCGTCATCGCGCCGAAGCGATCGATCTCGCCGATGATCTTCTGGGTCTCGACGTCGTAGATGACGAAGTTGTCGATGTCGGTCGCGTTCAGGCTGACCTCTTGAGCAGGATACGCCTCGGCCATCCAGTAGTACTGTCCATCACGCTTGATGAGGATCTGCGCCTCTTGCTCGAAGAAGCGCAACACGGTCTCGGTTTCCTCGTTACCGCCGAAGGTGTCGCCCTCGCGGAACGGGAGCTCGAAGGCGGCACACTTGAGCTGGTTGGCGAAGATGATCGGGTTGTCGGGATCCAGAACCGTACGCTCCTGCGGCCGCTCGAACAGATAGTCAGGGTGGCGCATGATGTACTGGTCCATCGCGGTCGAGCGCGCCACGAGGATTGCGGCCGAGATACCCGCGCGACGGCCGGCGCGGCCCGCCTGCTGCATGGTCGCGGCCAGCGAGCCGGGATAGCCGGCCAAGATGCAGCCGTCGAGGGAGCCGATGTCGACGCCCAGCTCGAGGGCGTTGGTGGAGACGACCGCTGTCAGCTCGCCGTTGCGCAGACCCCGCTCGATCTCGCGGCGTAGCTCGGGGAGGTAGCCACCGCGGTAGGCGCAGACCTTCTTGGGATCGAGGTGCTTCTCGAGGAACGTGTCCTTGAGGTACTTCGTCAGGACCTCGACACTGTTGCGCGAGCGCGCGAAGTAGATGGCTTGGATCTCGTGCGGTGCGAGAAGCGCTGCCAGCCGCCGGACCTCCTCCAGGGGACGCGCGCGCAGCCCCAGCTCCTTGTCGATGATCGGTGGATTGTAGAGCAGGAAGTGCTTCTCCCCTTTCGGAGAGCCGTCCTCGTCGATCACGCGTGCTTCGCGACCGATGATCTGCTTGGCGAGCGCACCCGGATCTCCCAGAGTCGCCGAGCACAGGATGAATTGAGGATCCGAGTCGTAGTGCCGGCACACTCGCCGGAGACGGCGGATGACGTTGGCGAGGTGGCTACCGAACACGCCCTTGTAGATGTGGGCTTCGTCGATCACGACATAGCGAAGGCCCTGAAAGAGATTCAGCCAGCGCTGATGCTGTGGCAGGATCCCGGTGTGGAGCATGTAAGGATTGGTGACGACGACATGCCCGCGAGCTCGGAGGTTCCGACGCGCCGATGGAGGAGTGTCTCCGTCATAGGTGTGCGCGGCCACTCCACCTCCGAGAGCCTGCACCACGGCGTTGAACTCGGCCACCTGATCTCGGCTGAGCGCCTTGGTCGGGAACACGTACAGCGCACGCGCGGCGTCGTCCTCCAGTACGGCGTTCAGGACGGGCGCGTTGTAGCAGAGCGATTTCCCGGACGCCGTCGGCGTGACGATGATCAGATCCTCGCCGGCCGCGAGAGCATCGCAGGCCTGACGTTGATGTGAGTAGAGACGCTCGATCCCTCGCTTCTCGAGGGCTTCTTTCAGGCGCGGATGCCAGCTGTCGGGATACGCTGCATACTGGCCGGCCCGGGCCGGAAGCGTCTTCCAATGCTCGATGTTGTCGGCGAGGTCGGGCGTCCGGCGGATGACCGACAGAATGTCTTCGACGTTCATTGGATGTAGCAAACCTCCCTCGCGAGCAGACCGACCGGCGACCATCCTACCGGAGGAAGGCCGCGGACGCGATTCGGCGACAATCACGAGCGAAGGAGGAGCCCGACGTCAGCGGACGAGCAGCTCGAGCTCGGCCAGGAAATCAGCGCTGATGGCCTTCGCCTCGGGGGCGCTCTCGAGGGCTGCGAAGCGAAACTCGTCGCGCCGGGGAAGAGGCGCGCCAATCAAGAGCACGTGGGCGCCGGCCTCCGTCGTCAGCTTCACGCGAGCGATCGGGCTCTCGAGACCTTGCTCGGGCGTCCGCTCATAGACCTCATCGCCGGCGAGCGAGACCAGTCGCCGCACCACGGCCTCGATGGCATCGGGCGGGATCGGATCGGACTCCCAACCGGATTCCCCGCGGCGGAAGCTGCGCTCTGCCCCCTCGACACGCACCTCGAGCTCGAGCACATCGTTCTGTCGAATCGTCCAGAACGGCCGCTCGATGTAGGGCCAGAATCCGTTCGCCAGAAAGCCCAACGCGGCCGTCTCCACGCGTCCGAAAGTGCCCTGGTCCTCGCGCCAGACGACTTGCCCGGCCGGATCGGTCGCGCCGAGGTGGACGATCGCCTCGCGAGGCGGATCGCCGTAGGTGAGTCGAATCGTGATCTCTGGATCGGCGAGCCCAAGCTCCGCACGGCCGGCCTCTCCGGGATCCGCCAGGAAGGCAGCGAAGCGGGCGAGGTCGAGACGATCGAGGAGCTGACCGACGCTCGGAGTATCCGCGAGGCGTTGGATGGGCTCCAGGACTCGCCAATCGAGCTGGGGGCGCTCGAGGATCCAATGCGTCTCGCCCGGCCCCTGCACCTCGATTCGTTGCGAGACGTATCGCACAGCACCGAAGATCCGCCCGTCGCGCACGTCGTCGGCCGTCATGCTCACGACGGCGGTGACGTTGGGGCGAAGCGAACCTTGGTCGTCGATCACCGAGTAGACCGACCCGCGGCCCGCGATCGTCACGAAGACATTGCTCGGTCGCTCGGGGTCGTCGCCACCAATGAGCAGCGTGACGGAGGAGGCGGTGGGTCCGGCGCCCGATGCGAGCACGACCTTGCCGCGCGGCGGTGCGAGGCCAAAGCGCGCGAGATCGGCCGACTGATCGGCCACGAAGCGATCGATCTGGAGCATCAGCAGCGTACTGAGAAGCGAGCGGATGACGGTGTTGTCTCCGGGCGCGACGACCGGCTTCTCGATCTCCCACTGCCCGCCCACTTGCTGGGCGAAGAGCAATCCACCCTCGTGGTGGACCTCCAGCCGCTGGACGTCGAAGACGTTCATCAGTCGCGGCGAGATCACACTTCTCTCGCGAAGCTCGTCGGCCTGACGATCGAGCGCGTCGAAGAGGCTTCGTTGCGTTCGATAGACCGACTCGTCGTCATCGATCTGGATGAAGACATCCGGCCGGTCTTGACGCCGCAGGTCCGCGGAGCCAAAGCGAATTCGACGCGCCTCCTCGCCGGCCAGACGGAACGTCAGCTCCAGACGAGGCGTCTCGAGCCCGTAGTCCGCCAGGGAGCCGGCACCGGTCTCTTGAAAGCGATAGCTCGTCTCGAGATCGCGCAGCACTTGGTCGACGAACTCGTCGTCGGCCTCGGCCAGAAACGGCTGTGTGATCTCCCAGAGACCCGACTCCGCATCCCGGCGCTCGATGATGAGCTCGTCACCTTCCGGCGGGCGCAGGACAAGCCTCTCGCAGCTCGCTCGACTGAACGTCGGAAAGAGCAGGTCGACCTCGCCGACCGTGTCGGACTCGAGCTCGGGCCAAAACCAAAAGGTCAGGCCGAGGACCGCCAAGATAAAGAGGAGGATCAGAGTCGTGCGAAAACGCATGGATCAGTTCCGCCGCCGCCACCAAACGAAGAGACCGATCACCACCAGCCCCAGCGGCAAGTAGATGAGTGCGACGTGCTGGAGTGTCTCGATGCGATCGAACTCGAGCATGACCGACCTCTCCTCGTAGTCTTTGGGATCGATGCCGATCAGGTGCTCGCGCTCGGCCAGCCAGTTCAGCGAGTTCACGAAGAGGTTCTTGTTGGCGCTTCCGTTCAAGGCTTGGATCGCGAGGCTACCGTTCAGGAGCACGATTCGTCCCGGCCGTGGCCCCGCAGCCGCGAACTCCATTGCCAGGCCGACGTCGTGCCGTCGCGCGACGTCGGTGACCTGGTCGAACCGAATCTCCTCGGGAGTCAGATCCGTGCGGAGAGGGCGCAGCCAAGCATCGGAGTGCGAGCGCAGAAGCGTCGAGATCGTGACGCCGTTCGGCAGAGGGGTCGTGAGCTCGATCGGTCGCACGAAGTAGCCGGCAGCACCGACCCGATAGCGGAGGAGCGGGCGCGTGATGGGGTGATTCTCCAGCTCGAGGGCCAACAGGAGATAGGCCTCGGCACCGAGCTGATTGATCGCCGTCTCGGGGGGCTGCTGGATCACGACCCGGTTCGAGACCGCCAAGCCAAAGGGGCCCAAGAGCTCGGGCGGCGGCACGGGCGCTTGACCGCCGCCTTCGACGACACTCGAGTCCAGCCAAAGCAGCCGACCGCCCGACTCGACGTGCTGGCGCAGAGCCGAGATCTCGGTGGCGGAGAAGGCGTTGCCCGGCATCGCCACCACGACCGCGTCCACATCGCCCGGCACGGCGCCGGTCTCGATGAGGTTCAGCTCGGCGACCTGGTACCCGTCGCGACGGAGCGCCGCGGACCATTCGGCCACGAGGTTGAAGCTGCTCTGCTGGGGTCGAATGGAAGCCTCGGCGTGTCCGATCGTGAACGCGATCTTGCTGCCCGACTCGGTGACCTCGACCAGTGCCGAGGTAAAGAGGTCCTCGGTCCTCCACCCCACGATGCGCGGCTCACGAACGCGACCGTCGGATCGCTCGCCCTCCTCCTCGGTGATCGCGACCTGCGGCACATCGACGAGCTTCATCTGCTCACCGCTGCGGAACAGGACGACATTGGGGCGCTCGAAGCCCCCGATCTCGCTGGCGAGCTGGAACTGACGCGTCGGATCGAGGCTCTCCCACTCGAAGACCTCGATTCGCCCACGAGAGAGCGCGGCATACTCACCGAGAATACTGCGCACGTGGTCGGCGGATCGCGAGTAGAGGCTGGGGCGTTGGCGAACGATCGGCACGCTGAGGTCGATGAAGACATAGGCTTCGACATCGCTCGCGAGGTTCTCGATCACGCCTCGAGTCTTGTCACCGAGCGTGTAGACCTGCGCGGTCGAGACGTCGAACCGCTTCCAGAGCTGAGGCCGAGTTCCCAGCCAGTTGACGCCGATCACGATGGCGAGGGAGATCACGACCATGAGCGCGACGTTCACCGTGAAGGCGAAGCGCTTCGATCGCCCGAAGGTCGTGGGCGGCGCCGAGGTCTCGGGCGTCGGCGGAGTCTCGGGCGTCAGCGGAGTCTCGGGCGTCAGCTCCATTTTCGGGCCTCCAAGCTGCGAACGGTCAGGAACAGGAAGAAGCCGGTGAGGCTCAGGTAGTAAATGACCGAAGCCGAGTCGATGAGCCCACGCGAGAAGTCTTGCAGATGCTCTTGCATGTTCATGTGACCGAGGATGGTCTGCGCGGTCTCGCTGCCGGCGAGAAGCCGCGCGCTGACGCTGTAGACGGGGACCAGGAATAGGGCGAAGTTGATCACCATGCCGATAATTGCCGCCACGATCTGATTGCTCGTCAATGAGGAGGCGAAGAGCCCGGCCGAGATGAAGACCGCTCCGATCAACAACATGCCGAGCAGCCCGGAGAAGATCGGCCCGAGCTCGAGCTCACCCGGCCATTGGCTGATCAAGAGGAGGAGCACCAAGGAAGGCACCCAGAGCGCGAAGTAGACGACGAATCCCGCGCAGAACTTGGCGAGGACGACCTCGAGATCCGTGACGGGAGCCGTCATCAGAGTCTCGAGCGTTCCGGTCTTCCGCTCCTCGGCGAGGAGGCGCATCGTGATCATCGGTGCCAGCAGCGTCATCAGCAGGAAGGGCAAGCCGCCGCCAAAGAGCGTCAGCGGAATCGCATGCGCCGCGAGCTCGCTCTGGTACTGCCGGGCGAATGCGATCTGACTCGTGAAGTCGTAGCCCGTGAGAAGAGCGAACACGATGAAGACCACGTAGGCGATCACGGAGTAGAAGAAGGCGCCCACCTCGCGCCGCGTGAGCGTGAACCAGTTGCTCATCGCAGCTCCTCTTCCACGCCGAGCGTGACCTTGGCAAACAGCTCCTCGAGCGACTGGGCCTGGCGTGCCAGCTCGAGGACCGGCCACCCCCTGGCCACCAGCCGCGCGTGCAGCGCTTCCCGCACGTCCCGCCCCCCTTCGGTTCGAATCTGGATGTGAACGACTCCGTCCTCCGAGGCGGCGGCGGTGCATTCCTTCACACCGTCGGCTGCCATCAGCTCCTGCTTCGCCGCCGACACATCGGCGCGCACGCGGACGTGAATCACGGCACTGCGATCGAAGCGGCTTTGGAGCTCGGCGATGGGCTCGTCCACGACGATGCGGCCGGCGTTGACGATGATCACACGGCTGGCGACCGACTCGACCTCCGAGAGGATGTGCGAGGACAGAAACACGGTGTGACGCTCGCCGAGATTGGCGAGCAGGCGGCGCACCTCGCGTCGCTGATTCGGGTCGAGACCCGAGGTCGGCTCATCCAGGATCAGCAAGGGCGGGTCGTGAAGCAGCGTGTCGGCGAGCCCGACACGCTGGCGATAGCCGCGCGAGAGGTTGCCGATGATCTTGCGCCGAACCTCTCGCACTCCACACAGATCGAGTGAGGCTTCGATTCGCGAGGGGATCTCTTGTCGGGGGACCTTCTTCAGGCGTGCCCGATAGCGCAGGTACTCGTCGACCCGCATGTCGGTGTAGATCGGCACATTCTCGGGCAGGTAGCCAATCTGCTGACGGACGGCGCGGTTCTCACGTAGGACGTCCAGACCGGCGACCCGCACCGTGCCGCGGGTGGCGGGCAAGTACCCGGTGAGGATGCGAATCGTGGTGGTCTTCCCGGCGCCATTGGGCCCGAGAAAGCCAACCACCTCTCCCTTTGCGACCTCGAAAGAGAGGTCGTCCAAGGCCAGGGTTTCCCCGTAGCGCTTGGTCAGACTCCGAACGTCGAGCATCGAATACCGTGGAACCGTAAGAGGGTGGGCGGCAGGTTCCCCTCTCGAGAACGGAAGGTCCCCGCCGTGTGTTGGAGATCTTCCGCCTCCGACCCGGCTCCGGACGAGCCGGGTGGCGACTCAAAGTAGCGGGGGCAGCGCTCGTGTTCAAGCGCTGCCCCCGTTTGTCGATTCGCGACCCGGTCCCACTCCGTCATCCAGAGTGGAGGTGTGTCGGATTGGCTGCCCCTCGTGGGGCGATCAGTCCTTCACCTCGAAGTCCGCGTCGATGATGTTGTCGTCCTCGTTCGAAGCGGAGGCGCCCCCCTTGGCAGAAGCCGAGCCCGCCGGCTGCGGGCCGCCGGCGCCTTCGGCACCGGGCTGCTGGTAGAGGTGCTGGCCGATCGCCTGAACGGCGGTCTGGAACTCCTCGAGGGCGGCCTTGAGCGCCACGGCATCTTCGGAGTCCTTGACGCCTTCCAGCTTGGTCTTGGCGGCCTCGACCTGGCTCTTGACGTCGTCCGGGATCTTGTCCTCGTTCTCCTTGATCATCTTCTCGGTCTGGTAGAGGACCTGGTCGGCCTGGTTGCGCAGATCGATGAGCTCGCGGCGCTTGGAGTCCTCTTCCTTGTGGGCCTCGGCATCCTTGGTCATCTTCTGAATGTCGTCCTCGCTGATGCCCGAGGACGACTCGACCTTGATCGACTGCTCCTTGCCCGTGCCCTTGTCCTTGGCGGACACGCTCAGGATGCCGTTCGCGTCGATGTCGAAGGTGACCTCGATCTGCGGCAGGCCTCGCGGAGCCGGTGGGAGACCGGTGAGCTCGAACTTGCCGAGCAAGCGGTTGTCCTTGGCCATCTGCCGCTCGCCTTGCAGGACTTGGATCGTCACGGCCGGCTGGTTGTCGGCCGCCGTGGAGAAGACTTCTGCCTTGCTGGTCGGGATGGTGGTGTTGCGCGGGATGAGTGTCGTCATGACGTCGCCGAGCGTCTCGATGCCGAGGCTGAGCGGCGTCACGTCGAGAAGCAGCACGTCCTTGACGTCACCCGCGAGCACACCGCCCTGGATGGCGGCGCCGAGGGCGACGACCTCGTCTGCATTGACGCTCTTGTTCGGTTCCTTCTTGAACAGCTCCTTGACCAGTGCCTGCACGGCCGGGACGCGAGTCGAGCCACCCACCAGCACGATCTCATCGAGGCTTTCGGTGCTCAGCTTGGCATCACTGATGGCCATTTCGCAGGGCTTGCGGCAACGACCGAGGATCGGCTCGATGAGCTGCTCGAACTTGGCCCGCGTGAGATTGAGTTGAAGGTGCTTGGGGCCCGACTGATCAGCCGTGATGAATGGCAGGTTGATCGAGGTCTGGGTCGAGCTCGACAGCTCGATCTTCGCCTTCTCGGCGGCTTCCTTCAGTCGCTGCAAGGCCATCGTGTCCTTGCGGAGATCGATGCTGTTGTCCTTTTGGAACTCGCCGGCGATGTGATCGATGATCGCCTGGTCGAAGTCGTCGCCACCGAGCTGCGTGTCGCCCGAGGTGGAGAGCACTTCGCACACGCCGTCGCCGACCTCGAGGATCGAGATGTCGAAGGTACCGCCACCGAGGTCGAACACCGCGATCTTCTCACTCGACTTCTTGTCGAGCCCGTAGGCGAGCGAAGCCGCCGTCGGCTCGTTGATGATGCGCTCGACCTCGAGGCCGGCGATCCGACCAGCGTCCTTCGTCGCTTGACGCTGGCTGTCGTTGAAGTAGGCGGGCACGGTGATGACGGCCTTCGTGACCTTCTCGCCGAGGTAGTCTTCCGCGGTCTGCTTCAGGTAGGAGAGCACCATCGCCGAGAGCTCCGGCGGCGTGTACTCCTTGCCCTGGGCATTCACCTTCACGAGCTCGTCGGGTCCACCGACCACCTCGTAAGGGACCATCTTTTCGTCGCTCCCGACCTCGGCGTGCCGACGGCCCATGAAGCGCTTGATCGAGAAGATCGTGTTCTGGGGATTCGTGATCGCCTGACGCTTCGCCGTCTGGCCGATGAGGCGCTCGCCGCTCTCGGTGAATGCCACCACCGACGGCGTCGTGCGACTGCCCTCGGCGTTGGGAATCACGACCGGCTCGTTCCCCTCCATGACCGCCACGACCGAGTTCGTCGTGCCGAGGTCGATTCCGATGATCTTCGACATGCTGTTGCCTCCTTGCCCGGCGGCGCTCGTTGACACCGTCTGCTTTATCCTGCCACGAAGCGCAACCGCTGGGAGCGCCTCGGTGATCCGATTTCTCTTGTGACCCTCGACCCTAACTCAAACCCCATGCCAGCCAGGAGATCGACGCAGAAACAACGGCATAAGCCACAACCCACAAGCGCCTTAAAGCATCCGCCTCGAGATTCTGGGAGACCGAAGGGCACCAGACATCCCGTCAATCTGGCAGGGGTGATTCGGTCGACTCGAAGGCGCTGTCAGATTGGCAGGGGTGGGCTCGTCGGAATCGGACGCGGCATCGCGCCGGCGGCGGCATCGGCTGGACGACGTGCGAAGAGCCAACGTCTGACCGCCAGCGTAGCAACCCCGGCTGAGAGCCGGCGATCCGAACGATGGCCGCCGCCGAATGCGTCAGAGCTCGTACTCCTTGATCTTGCGGTAGAGTGTCCGCTCGCCGATGCCGAGCATCTTGGCCGCACGTTCTCGGTTGCCATCGACGAGCTGGAGCGTGACGGCGATCGCGTCTCGCTCGATGTCGGCGAGGGGGCGGCCGGCGAGGCTGGTGCTGCTGTCGCCCGACTTGGGGGGCTCGGCCCGGGAGATGTTGACGGGAATGTCGTCGACGTCGAGCGTACCATCGCGATCGATGACGACCATGTTCTCCAGACAGTTGCGGAGCTCACGCACGTTACCCGGCCAGCGGTAGTCCTGAAGTACTCGGCGCGCCTCGGGCGTCATGCGCTCGATGGGACGCTGATGAGTCTTGGAGTACTCTCGGATGAACTCCTCGATCAGGAGCGGAATGTCGGCCTGTCTCTCGCGCAACGGAGGCAGCTCGATCGTGACGACCTTGAGCCGGTAGTAGAGATCTTCGCGGAAGCTGCCGTCGGCAACGTTCGCCTCGAGGTTGCGATTGGTCGCCGCGACCAGTCGCACGTCGACCGGAATGGGAGTGTTGGAGCCGACGCGATAGATCTCACGCTCCTCGATCACGCGCAGGAGCTTGACCTGGGTAGCCCTGGGCATGTCGCCGACCTCATCGAGAAACAGCGTCCCGTGGTCGGCGTGCTCGATGCGTCCGATCTTTCGTGAGAGTGCCCCCGTAAACGATCCCTTCTCATGCCCGAACAGCTCGCTCTCGAGAATGCCCTCGGACAAGGCAGCGCAGTTGAGGGCAACGAAGTTTCCGAGTCGGCGCGGCGAGTTGTTGTGGAGGCTCTTGGCGATGAGCTCTTTACCGGTCCCGGACTCGCCGAGGACGAGCACGGTCGCACTAGTTCGCGAGATCTGACCCAGCACGTCGAAGATGCTCTGCATCTTCTCGCTGTTGCCGATGATCCCCTCGAAGCCGAACTTCTTGTCGAGCTGTCGATGCAGCTCGAGGTTCTTGCGGGAGAGCAGTCTCTTCTCGGCCGAGCGCTCGACGACCGCGCGCAGCTCTTCGATGTTGATCGGCTTTTGCAGGTAGGCCGTCGCCCCTTCGCGCATCGCCTCGACCGCGCTCTCGATCGAGCCGTGCCCGGTAATGACGAGGACCTCGATCGACGGGTCCTGCGCCTTGGCCGCCCTCAGCAGCTCGAGCCCGGAGACGTCGTGCATGACGAGATCGGTCAGGACGAGGTCGAACTCGCCCGAGTCTTGGAGGATGCCCTTGGCCTCTTCTCCATCGGAGACCGCCCGACAGTCGTAGCCGACTCTCTCGAGCGTCTCGGCCATCGTCTCGGCGTGCTCGGGCTCGTCGTCCACGATCAGGATGCGAACGTCGGCGGCGTGATCGACTTTCTTGTCACTCATGGAATCGAGAGCGGATCCGTCGATCCACTCATGCTCCTCTCCCCTGGTCGAAGCGATCGCGCTCAGTCGGCGTCGATCGGTAGGCGAATCGTGAAGTCCGTTCCTTGACCGACCTCACTCTGCACGGTGAGAGTTCCACCATGCTCCTCGATGATGCGTCGAGCCAGCGGTAGCCCGAGCCCGCTTCCACCGCGGCGCGAAGAGTAATAGACTTCGAAGATGCGTGCCAGCCGATCCGAAGGAATCCCGGGACCGTTGTCGATGACCTCGATGGCGACGCAGTCGTCATCCCGACGCGCCCTCACGAAGATCTCACCTCGCCGTCCGAGCGCTTGCTGTGCGTTGAGGAACAAGTTCAGGAGAGCCTGCTTCAAGTAGTCCCGATCGACCGGCACTGCGGGGAGACTCGGCTCGACCGAGAGCCGCAGCGACAGCCCGTGCTTCTCGGCTTCCGGGCTGAAGAACTCGACCAGCTCCTGAAGCAGCGCCGCCACCGACTGAGGTTCCTTTTCGAGGCGATGCCCGCGCGTGAAGCGGAGGAAGTCGCCGAGGATGCCTTCCAAGCGCTTGACCTCCCGCTGCAGGGTCCGAATCTTCTTGAGTGTCCGCTGCTCCTTCGGCGATTCGCCCCCCTCCCAGTCCTCGAGCAGGAGCTGGAGGTTCATGTTCATCGTCGACAACGGATTCCGGATCTCGTGCACCAGGCCGCCCGCGAGCTTCGAGAGCGAGAGAATCGGATCTTCGCTCTCTGCTTCGCTCTCCGGGGCGTTCTCCGGTGGAACCGGGTTGCTCATGACATCTCCTGAGGCTGCGTCTGACCGGGCTTCTCGCTCGACGAGTCTTCCTCCCCGATGGCGTCTTCGAACAACCGAAAGAAGCGTGCGACCATCTGGCTACCTGCGAACGGGTCTCCGTCGCGGGCTTCCTGCTTGAGCTGCTTGACGGGCTCGTGCAGCAGGCGCTGAACGATCCGTCGGGCGAGGTACCGGACCTCTTCTCGGGCGTCGTCGGGCAGGTCACCTAGGCGGCGCAAGCTCTTCTCGACCTCCTTCGCGGCCACTCCATGAAAGCTCGAATGCAGAGACTTGATGACGGGCTCGACGCATCGGCTCCGCCATTCGCTCACGAAGCGCTCGACCTCGCTCCCGACGATCCGCTCGGCTTCGCCGGCATGCTCGTGCCGGCGTCCCAGGTTCTCGGACGCTGTCTGCTCCAGGTCGTCGATGTTGTACACGTAGGCGTTGTCGAGCTGGTGGACGGTCGGCTCGACGTCGCGAGGCACGGCGATGTCGATGAAGAACATCGGCGCTTGGGAACGGAGCTTCAGTGCTCGTTCGACGTCGGCACGCTCGATCAGGGTTCGCGGCGCGCCCGAGCTGGCCACGACGATGTCCGCCAGCGGCAAGCTCTCGCCGATGGCGTCGAGCTCGAGAGCGACGCCATCGACCGGGTCCGCCAGGCGACGAGCGTTCTCCAGCGTGCGGTTCGCGACCAGGACCCGTCGGACGCCGGACTGGAGCAGATGCTTCAACGTCAGCTCCGCGGTCTCTCCGGCTCCGACGAGCAAGACTCCTTTGCCGTCGAGTCGCCCGAAGATCTTGCGAGCGAGATCGACCGCGACCGAGCTGACCGACACCAGCGTTTCGCCCAGGCCCGTCTCGGTGTGGACGCGCTTGGCCGTCCGCAGCGCGGCTTGAAAGAGCTCGTGCATCACGCGCCCCGCCGCGTCCTGACTCGCCGCTCGCGTATAGGCGTCCTTGATCTGAGACACGATCTGGGTCTCGCCCAGCACCAGCGAGTCGAGGCCCGCGGTCACGCGGAAGAGATGATGCACGCCCGCCGAACCGTGAAACCGGTAGAGGTATTGCTCGAAAGCCCTCTCCTCGAGGCCGTGGAACTCCTGCAGGAACTCGACGATCTCCTCACCGCGGCTGCCAGCGGCGACGTTGGCGTAGATCTCGACGCGATTGCAGGTCGAGAGCACGACCGCCTCGGCCACACCATGAGTGCGGAGGGCGCGGAGTCCTTCATCCTGACGATCACCCGAAAACGCGAGCTGCTCCCGCACGCTGATCGGCGAGTGCTTGTGGCTGACCCCGACCACGACCAAGCTCATCGCCTCATCCTTTGTCGTCGGGTTCCCAGCTCCCTCAGTCTCGCGCGCATCAAGAGGTCCCCAAGCCGGGAGCGAACACACAAGCCATCGCAATGCTCAAGATCACGATGATGAAGCCAAGCACGGTCATCAGCGCAACCTTCCGGCCTCGCACGCGTGCCGAGAGCCGGGCCGAGAGCAGAGCCGTGTAGAAGATCCACACGAAGGCCGAGGAGACGACGCTGGGGTGCCAGATCCACTCCGAAACCTCGAGACCCTGCACACCGGCGGCGTAGTAGATGCCGAGCACCATCGAGAAAGTCATCAGCGGCAGGCCGATCACGACGGCCCGCAGGTTGAGCTGATCGAGGTCTTCGAGCGCTGGGAGTCGGAAGAACAGACCGGAGGGTCGCAGCGACTTGAGCTGCCGGATCTGGAAGATGTACAGGATGCCGATCGCGAAGGCCAAGATGAAGAATGCATGACCGATCAACGCGGTCGTCACGTGAATCGCCAGCACGACACCCTGCCAACCGGTTGCGTCTGGCGAATCGTACGAGAGACCGCTCTCCCAGAGAAAGGAGCCGGCATAGCCGGCGGCGACGAGCGAGAGCACCAGGGGACCCGCCATCTCGAGGCGCCAACGCTTGGCTCCTGCCAGGTAGATCGTCACGAGCGTCCACAGCAGGAGCAGGTGCGCCTCGCTCAACCCGTGGACCGGAATACGCCCGGCCTTTACCGAAAGCCAAACGAGCAATCCGGCCTGCAAGCCCCAACCGGACCAGACGCAAACTCGCGACAGCAACCGGGCTCGATCGCGGTTGGACACCAGGTAGCGCAGTGAGGCAATTGCCGCGACGAGATACAGCACTGCCACGACCCCATGGAGCAGCGACTCTCCCATCGTCAATTGCACGGGTTGCACCTCCTCGTCGACGGAGTGGTCCGGCGCGGCGGCATGAGCCCAACCGCTGCGAGCTGCACGACCTGCGCCCGCGGCCTCGTCCACTCTCCTGGGTGGCCATCGTAGTGCCGGACTGCAATCGTTGCAACCTGCTGGGGCAGACCAGACTGGGTGCGACCAGGTAGCTCGACGGCCGTGTGGGTCCGAGGGGCGAGGTCCTGGCTCCCTGTCGGTCCCGGCGGCGCCGTGCCTTGACAGGAGGCGGGGATGCACCGTAGGCTACTCGCCGTCCGGTAGCCCCTATCACTCCTCGAGTTAAGAGCCAGGTCCGACCATGGAGACTCGTGTCGTCCGCGTCGATGCCGAACACCCGGACCCGACGGCTCTCAAGCGGGCCGTCTCGGTCCTCGAAAAGGGCGGTGTCGTCGGTGTACCGACCGAGACGGTGTATGGCCTGGCCGTTCATCCGAGCAGCCCCGAAGCGATTCGCCGACTGCGCGAGCTCAAGGGGGACCGCGGAGAGAAGCCGTTCTCCTATCACATCGGCGTCGAGACCGAGCTCGCGGGTCTCGGTGTGGAGATGCCAGAGCTCGGTCGACGCCTGGCGAAGCGTTACTGGCCCGGGCCACTGACGCTCGTCGTGCCCCGGGGAGCGAATGAACAGATCGGCATTCGGATGGTCGGGCACGCCATCGCCCGAGACCTGATCCAGCTGGCGCGCTCGCCGCTGTTCATGACGAGCGCGAATCGATCCGACGAGCTGCCTGCGCACGACGCCGAGTCCGTCCAGAAGGCCTTCGACGGAATGATCGATCTGATCCTCGATGCGGGACCGGCCCAGCTCCGCTCCAGCTCGACGGTCGTGCGTGTGACGCCGCTTCGTTGGGAGATTCTCCGCGAAGGATTCCTGACTCGGGAGATGATCGTTCAGACGGTCGATCGCTTCGTCTTGTTCGTCTGCTCCGGCAACACGTGTCGGAGCCCGATGGCCAAAGCGCTCTCGAGGCTAGAGCTCGCACGCCGAGCCGGGATACCGCTCGAGCACTCCGAGGAAGGAGGAACGCGGTTCGACTCGGCAGGTGTGTATGCCGGAGGAAGCGACGGAGCGTCCCCCCATGCCCGCGCCGCCGTCGCCGAGCTCGGCGCCTTCCTCGACGATCATCATTCTCAGCCGCTCACGCCGGAGCTCACGGCGCAAGCCGACGAGATCTACACGATGAGCAAGGTGCACCTGGCTTTCGTGCAGGAGCTCCTGCCGCCCGAGCAACGCTCGAAGGTCATGCTCCTCGATCCCGAGGGGCGCGAGATCCCGGACCCTTTCGGCGGTGACATCGAAACCTACAGGCGCACGGCGCACCATCTGCAGTCACTCGTCCATCGCGTCGTCACGCAGGACGAACAAGAGAACGTCTGATCAGCGTTCGATGTTCGACAACATCATCTTGTCGACGCGTCGTTGATGACGACCGCCTTCGAAGTCGGTGGCGAGCCAAGTCGTGACGATCGCCTCGAGGACGCCTTGCCCGGTGACTCGCGAGCCGAGGCAGAGTACGTTGGCGTCGTTGTGAAGGCGACTCATGCGCGCCGTGTACTCGTCCTGACACAGAGCAGCGCGAATGCCCGGGACCTTGTTCGCGGTGATGCTCATGCCGATACCCGTCCCACAGACGAGGACACCTCTCGCCGCACCTCCGTCGGCGACGCGGTGTGAGACGGCCTGAGCGAAATCGGGGTAATCGACGGACGCGCTGCTGTTCGTCCCCAGATCCTCGACATCGTGCCCTTGCTCGATGAGCATCCGCTTCAGGGCTTCTTTGGCCTCGAAGCCCGCGTGGTCGCTACCGATCGCCACCTTCATGTTCCCCGTCCTTTCGGTCGTCGTTTCGATCCGCGCTCTCGGGCTGTTCCGCCCACCAACGCTTCCATCGCTCGATCGCCTGAAGGCGCTGCGCTTCATCACCCTGGAAGTCGAAGCCGAGCTGCTCGCCCGTGACCTGGAAGAGCACGATGCTCGCCAGAAGCCGATCTGCCTCTGCCGGCGAAGACAGCTCCTGGATCAGGTCGGGCACCATCGCCCGCAGCTCGAGCTCGCCGATCAGCTCGACCGCTCGATTCTTGCGCTCGACATCCTCGCCGGCAAGGACGGCCTGGAGAATCGTGACGAGCCCTGCCGCATCGATCCGCCCGATCGCTCGCCATGCCGCCTGTTGAACATCCCCCTCGACTCGAGCGGCCCAGGTCTTCAGTCTCTCGAGCTCCTCGGCCCCCCCCAAGCTGGCAAGCGCCTCGAAGGCTGCTCGGCGATCGCTTCTCAGCGCCGTCACGTCGGCGATGATGTCGACCAGAAAGCGCCTCGAATCGGGTGGCGCGTCCTCGAGGCCAGCTCGCCCGGACGAGAATGCAACGAGCCAAGATCTCGTGCCTTCGAGAGACGGCGCCTGCGAGCCCCGGAACAAACCCCGTGCGGCCTCGAGGAGCGGAGCGATGTCGGGATGAGAATCCAAGAACTGCCTCGTCGCGCCCCAGTCCTCCCAGCCCGAGAAACGCTCGAGCCCGGCCGCCAAGACGCGAACCGCCGCGTCCGGATCACCGGCGTCTCGAGTGAGCTTCGCCAACCAGAGTCGAGCCGTCGCCTGCTCGGGCCGCAGATCGACGGCACGTGCCATGAGCGAACGCGCACCGCGCGGGTCGACCCGAGAGCGCGCAATGCCCTGCACGAAGAGCTGCTCGAAGCGACGCTCCTCGAGCTGGTGCAAGGGCCAGGGATCGTCCGGTGCGAGCGCGACGGCTTCCACGAGCAGCCGAGTCTCGTCCTCGCTCTTGGCCGCTGCGTGGCGACCCTGCTTGGCGGCGGTGTGACCGGCTTCCCGCAGTGCCAGAAGCCGCGCTGTGCGAGAGATCTTCGCCGCTTCGGCGAGCTCCTTGGAAGCCGGATCTTCGTCCGGGGACGGATCGAAGGTCAGCTCCGCACCGCGCGAAAGATCCAGCAGCAGGCTCACGTTTGCCGCGTGATAGTCGTACGACTCACGCCCCGGCCACCACATGCCATACTCGACCGTCGCGCGATCGTCGTACATCACGGGCACGCTTGCCAGCTCGGCTCGCAACGCGGCATTGCTGGTCACGAACCCGCCGAGCACATGCTCGGGCTTCGGCGCCAACGCCGCGGCGAGATCGGCCGCAATGGCGGGTCGAACAGCACGCTCCTGAAACGACTCGCTCCGAATGACCAACGGCTCGGCCGTTCCCACGAGCAAGCTGCTGTTCTCGAAGACCCACACACCGCCTTCAGGAAACACGTCCGCGAAAGTGGCGAGGAGCGTTCGGTAGGCAGCGGGCTCGATGGCGTGGATGGGAATCCAATGACAGAGGACACCCCCTGGCGCCAGGCGTCGTCGACAGAGCTCGAAGAACTCGCGCGTGTAGAAGTGAACGGCCGCCGGCGTGAACGGGAGCAGTGGCTCCAACGTGATCAGGTCGTACGAAGCCTTGCTTGCGAGCAAGAACTGACGCCCGTCTCGAACGTGAGTCTTCACCTCGAAAGGTGCCGCGCCCGTCAGGACTCCCCGATTGCTTTCTTCGAAGAGGTCGGCGACCTCGAGCACCTCGCGCGAGATCTCGACGATGTCGAGATGCTCGATGTCTTCGTGCACGATCAACGACCCCGCAGTCGTGCCAGTTCCGAACGCGATCAGCAAGGCTCGCCGTGGCGCGTCGACCAGAAGCGCCGGCAGGTGGCCCATCAAGCGCATGTACCGGTAACCCTCACCGGTTGCGGCAGCCATGAACTCGTCCGTGTAGAGAAGGCGACGTCCCGTGGCCCGATCTTCGAGCACCGAGACGGTACAGGCAGTGCCCTCGCGATACTCCAGCAGCGCGAACTGACCTCGTCGCGCTTCCCGCATCACCGGCGTGCCCGTCACATAGGGAGCGGGACTCCAGTCGAAGCGCGGCCACAGCCAAGCCGTGATCGCCAGGGCACACACCCCCGCAAGCACGAGCCCCCCGCGCCGACGCTCGGTTGCCATCACTCCCACTCCCAGGAGCGCGAGCACGACCACGATCGCCCAAGCGCCTCGGATCATCCCCCAGCTCGGCACGAGCACGAGTCCGGCGAGACAGGCTCCCAGCGCGGAGCCGATCGAGGAAGCGAGGTACAGGCGCGCTCCGGCTTTTCCCAAGGACCCCTGCGCCGGCAACCACGCATTCAAGGCGAGGGGAAAGAGCGTCCCCAAGGTCAGTACCGCGGGTCCGATCGCCCAGAGTGTCGACAGGAAGAGAAACCGAAGCTGTCCCGGTGGGCCGGCTTCCCGGAGCTCTCGAAAGAGATCCTCGAGATGACGGCCTCCCCCGATCAGAAAGTCGATGGCGGTCGCCGAGACGGCAGCGGCCACGAAAGCCGCGAGACCGAAAGCCAGACGACCCCGGATCCAACGCCCCAACCATGGCGCGATGACGACGCTTCCTAGGCTGAGCCCGACCAAAAACACGACTAGGATCGCGGTGAACGTGTACGTGAATCCCTTCAGGTGAAAGACGAGCATTCGAGTCCAGAGAACCTCGAGACCGATCACCGCCCCACTCGAGAGACCGACTACCAGAACGCCACCGAGTGAGAACCCGGAGGCCGAGCTCGGCTCCCCCGGATCGTGAGTCGGACGAAGGACCTTCCAGGCCAAGGCTCCCAGCAGCAGATTCACCACAGCCGCGCACCAGACCGTCGTGCGAAGACCCAGCTCCGGTATGAGCACGAATCCCGTGAGTGCGGCTCCGCTCGCCGCACCTGCGATGTTCACACCGTTCAGCCAGGCGAGCGACCGCCCCGCGCGGCGCCGATCGTGTACGGCCAGCACGCACGCGGCGGGAAACGTGATGCCCATGCAAAAGCACGCGGGCAAGAGAATGAGCGCCGCAAGTCCGAACCGGAGCCAGATCCCGGATCCCCACTCACCGGGCAACGATGCCAGACCGGACTCCAGTTCGCTCGCCGCCCAAGGGACGCAAGCCGCGAAGAGTCCGAGTGCGATCTCGGCGCCTGCGTAGAGTCGTCGAGCATCTGCACCCCGGGCGAGCCTTCGCCCGGACCAGTAGGCTCCCAAACCCAAGCCGAGCATGAAGCTGAAGAGCAGGGTGGTGACCGAGAGGTGGGTGTTGCCGACCACCAGCACGAGACGTCTCGTCCAGACGAGCTGGTAGACGAGCGCCGTCGCGCCCGAGAAGAAGTAGAGCAGAGCGATCATGGGCCGCCGGCTTATCGCCAAGTGCGAAGCGTCCGATCCGACGAGGCGGATCGTTCCGATGCGGATGACTCTACACTCTCGACGAGATCGGCAAAAGGCAGGCAGCAGAAGCTCTCAGGTGCTCCCGAGCCGAGCGCCCGCTCGAAGACAATCGAACGAGGGCGCCGGCAGCAGGCTACGAAAGCGAGGGAGGCTCGGGAGTCGGGGGGGTCGGTTCGGGTTGCGGCGTCAAGGCCGGTGAAGCCGAGCCGTTGGTCGAAGGATCGGCCTCCCCGCCGGCGGAGGAGATCTTCTCCTTCATGAGCCGACCCGCTTTGAAATGAACGACTTTTTTGGCCGGCACCTGAACGCTTTCACCAGTTCTCGGGTTGCGGGCCTTGCGTGCCGCGCGATCTTTGAGCTCGAAGACGCCGAATTCCCTGAACTCCAAGCGGTTGCCCTGACCGAGCTCATCGATGATCTCATCGATGAATGCCTGGATGATGTTCTTCGTCACAATCTTCTTCTGACCGGACTTTTCAGAGATCCGGTAGATGAGCTCCTTCTTGGTGATCGTCGCCATCAGATTCTCCAGAGTGGACGAGCGCGAAGACTCGTCGGGAACGCCGCGGTTGATCTCTCAGACGTTCGAAAAGCGAGGAACGCTTGAAGCGCTTCGAGACCGATCCAGTCGCGGCCCGGATGGGCTTGCCGCACCCGGAACGACAATAACTATCTAATTCACAAAAGATTATAGAATGTCTGCCAGGTGAGTCAAAACAAACATCCTGACCTCCCCCTCGCGGCGAACCTCAGGAAATCGCGCGGCCACTTCTCGCGACCCGGCGACCGATCGACACCAGCGGGATGACGACGATCGCCTCCGAGTTGGCTTCGGACAGACGGCGCTAGAACCTTAAGACGAAATATCGCCTGGGTTTATAGGCCGGAGTGTCGTTCGGCCTCTCGCCTCGGTCCACCGACCCGAAAACGGTTCACCCGCGGGCCTGGACCCGGAATCCGCACGAGGGATCGCGCGCACACCGGCTCACCCAACTGCATGGGGCCCAAGAAAAAATGTCACGCGCGGGCCGCTCGAGAGCGTCGGTTGGCTTCTCAGTCGTCCGATTCGCGACGACTGATAATGTCCATGATGTCCTTGGCGGTCTCGGCGTTGATCAAGTCATCGCGGAGATCGGCCTGGTTCAACAGGCGTGCGATACCGGCCAAAGTCTGAATGTGCTTGCGGAACCTGTCTTTGGGGATCACGAGCAAGATGATGAGCTTCGCGGGATGTCCATCGATGCTCTCGAAGGGCACGCCGGAACGAGAGGTCGCGAAAGCCGCAACGATATCGTCGACACAGGTCACTTGCCCATGAGGGATGGCGACGCCATGCTCCATCCCCGTGCTCATCGAGCGCTCGCGGTCTACGAGCGACTCGAGAACCGTATCTCGATGCTGCGCTTCGACCTTGCCGTGCTCGACCATCCAATCGACGAGTCGCTCGATGCACTGCCACTTATCCTCGCACTGCAAGTCGACGAGGATCATCTCCTGTTTGATGAGATCAATGAGTCTCACTGGGAGCTCCCGTTGTTCGGGTATGGCGAGGGGTGGAGCGATCGGCTGGCGCGCAGAAGCGCACGGGACCCGTGCGCGAAAGGCGCGGATTATAGCGGTCGGCTCCGACAGTGTCTATGCGATTGCACATCGGGACGGCTCGGTCGAGTGGCGAGAGCAGATTGGCGTCGAATCGTGACTTAGCCCGCGTTTCTCACCAGACATCGTCGCGAGGCGTCGAAGATGCCCGTGGATGCAAGGAAAGCGACCGAGCACGCCGCAGTCGACCTCGCTGCAGGTCGTCGAGGCGGCGCAGGAAGCTTGACGCAGCAGGCATGGGTAGATTCGGCGCC
>JAJDCO010000030.1 GCA_029260795.1 Planctomycetota bacterium
TTCTCCGAGCACCTCGAAGAACCGGTTGAGCGCCTTGGCTCCATGACCTTCCTCGCTCCAGACGACGTCGCCCGTGTCGTGATCGACGACCGTGGTGATGTACCGGTGCCTTCGCCGGTAGCCGAACTCATCGACGCCGATCTTCTTCAGGCCCTTGAGTAGCCCACGGTCTTCCAGGAGATACCCATCAGCCTCCTGTGCGGCCTGCAACACGGCCCAACGCCACGTCGTCGGCAGCAGGCGTTGAAAGAGGTCCTCTCCACCGAACTCGGAGACCATGTCGGTGCGCCACCAGGCGAGGCGCTTCTCCTCGCCGCCTTCGCCGGCCCAGCCCACGACGAGCTGCGCGGTGAGAGCGAAGTCGACATCCTCGGCAGAGACTCCGAGTCGTTCGCGAAGGTCGGCGTCACTCTCGTGCAAGTTCACGACTGCTTCCACCCCTCCGGATCGGCAACACGGCCAATCCAGTTGCGCAAGGCACGACGAATCGCAAGCATTGATGCTCCCCAATTACCAGCGCCGGCCAAGACTTCCCGATCTCGGACCGCGTCAGCCTATCACCGAATAGGCGTACTCTCAACTGCGTCCAAAATGACCGCGGGATAGGACGTACTCGTCGAAGTTCGCACGGACTGTGTGCGATCGAACGGCGATTGCGAGACAGCAGTGGATCCGGCCGAGCGCGTGTCGGTTTTCGATCGGTGGTTGAAAAGGAACCTTCCGCGAACGGCACCCATCGCGGTGGCGAGCAAACGTCGGGGATACCGGCGAGCCGATAGGCGCTCGGGTGACGATACCAGGAGAGCGGTCCGTCCGGTCGGGCAACACACGCCGTGATTTCTTCACGAGTGCGGCACCACCTCGGTCCCGATCGAACGCCGGCCTTTCAGGCCTCGATTCTCGACGGACAGCGCCGCAATGGTCCTGGCAGAAGAGCCGTTGAATACTTGAACGTGCCCACACTCTGGGCTTCGCCCAGGACTGCTCGAAACGGACAGCGCCTCACGGGTCCTGGCAGAGGAGTCGATTCCCGACGCCTCCAGACCGAACGGGCGACATTGCGGTGGAGTTGGCCGTCACCTCGGCCGGCCTCAGCTCAGAAGGTGCACTCGAGCTGGACGACGGCGTTGATACCGGCCGCATCGATTCCCGAGCCGTGAACCCGGTAGCGCTGGTCGAAGAGGTTCTCGAGGCCCAGGGAGACCCGAATGTGCTCGGTCACCTCGAGACTGCCCCGGAGATTGAAGGTCCACCAGGACGGCGTGCCTCCGAACGGGAATCGTGGATCGGATTCGTCGGCCGTGGAGAGTCGATGTTGCTTCAATGCCCCGCGCGCGAAGGCCTCGGCGGACCAAGACGCATCGGCGGCATCGATGCGATAGCCGAGCTGGCCCTGCGGCGGCGGCACCTTGCTGGCCGGCTCCTTGTCCGACTGATTGTGCCCGATGTTGGCAAACGCCGAAGCCGCGATCGAATGCTCGGGAGACTCGCCGTCGGTCTCGACCGCAAGGTAGGACGCGCCGCCTTCGAACGAGTAGAAGACCGCGCGTCCGACGTTGTCGATCTGGAAGAAGCGCGTACCGGCTTGCTCGAAGACCAGGCGGTTGTCGAGCAGGTCCCGGTACCAGGCCACGGCGGCGCTGCCCTCGGCCCGCCACCGACTCCCGTGGTGCTTGGCTCCGACCTCGAGTGAGAGCACCGTCTCCGGGTCGACGTCGACATTGGGCACTCGCTCACCGGAGGCGAAGTCGCCGATCACCGCCAAGTCGTCGAGGTTGGGAGCCCGGAATCCCTTGGCGAACGAGCCGTAGATCGAGGTCTCGGAATCCACGGCGAAGCTGAGGCCCGACGAGAAAGTCACATCGTCGAAGGTCTCTTGCTCCCGACCGAAGGGCCCGAGCGGCCCCACTCGAATGCCCTCGAGGTCGAAGCGGGTTCGGAAGACGGAGTAGCGGACACCGTTCGTCCAGGTCCACGCATCCGAGACCTCCCACTCGTGCTGAGTGAAGACACCGAAGCTCTGATAGGTGGCGCCGTCAGGAAAGCGCCCATCGGGGTCGATCACGACGGTCCCGGCTGCTTCGTCGATGGTCTTCCGACTCGAGTGCACGGTTTGATCGTAATACTCGAGCCCCGTCGTGAGGCGATGCGACGTGTCGAGGCGCGCGGTCGCATGAGCGTTGATTCCCGGCACGAAGCTCTGGTCGTGCTCGAGAAGGGTCGTGCCGGGAGCGCTGAAGGGAATTCGGCGCCGGGCCTCCTCCGAGCTGTTGAAAGTGCCGGCGATCTCGAGGGACTCCCACAATCCCTCCGAGTCATCTCGACGCAGACGGAGCTGTGCCCAACGCTGGATCTGAGGATCGAACTCGCGCACGAGATCCGGTGGTTGCGGCTGCTTTTCGTTGGCGATCAGACGATCACTTCGCGGCACGCTGTCTTGCCGGCTGAAGAGATACAGAAAGTCGATCGCAACCCGATCGCTCAATGAGCGCGTCAGGCTGAAGCTGAAGTCGACCTCCCGGTAGCCGGTCGGATCTTGGACATGATCGACGTCGACGGCGCCGATCGGATCGCCGTGAGAGCCCGCCCGCAAGTCTCCGAAGCGCTTGAGCGTGTATCCTCCCGTCAGACCGAAACCACCGAGCTCCCCCTCGAGGCCGGCGTGGCCGAGCCAGCCGAGGTTCGCGCTCTCGAACTGTCCGAGCACGCGTCCGCCGATGGCGTCCTCACCGGTCGGCGTGCGCCGACGCGTGACGAGGTTGATGGCTCCTCCCATGGCGTCCGAGCCGTAGAGCACCGAAGCCGGCCCGCGAACGATCTCCAATCGCTCCAAGGCACCGAGGTCGATCGTGTTGAGGTACTGGTTGTTTCGCCGAAAGGTCGCGTCATTGAAGCGTTGACCATCGATGAGTAGCAGGACGTCCTTGCCGCTCCGCCCGCGAATGATCGGCGAGCCACCGCCCTGGTTGGTCTTTTGAATGACGACGCCGACCTCTTCCTCCAGGGCCTCGGGCGTGGACTGAGGCAGACGTTCCTGAATCTCGAACTCGTCGACGACGCTCAGTGAGCGAGGGACCTCGAGCGCGCGCTCCGCGCGACGTCCGGCCGTCACCACGATCTCGTCGGAGCGAGGCACCGAGGACTCATCGACCGCCGCCTCTTCGCCCGTCGACCCGGCCTCACTCTTCGCGGGATCGGTCTCCTGAGCGAGTACGTCGAGGCTCCATAAGACCAAGATCGCCAGGGACAATGCGAGGTGACGAGAAGATCGGCCGGGCTGCAGGTCACTGCCCATGAAGGCACTCCTGGGATTCTCGATCTGGATCAGAAATCCGTCGTTGCGACTTCGATCGGAACGCGGAAGTCTTGCCGTCGGTAGAGGCAGGTCCCATCATCCTCACGACAGACTGCATAGAGGGAGTAGCCGGACAAGGTGAGAGTCCCCGCCTCGGTCGGCACTCGAATCTCGAGCTCGAGCTCACGGACCTCGTCGGACTCGGGAGCTTCCGGGCTCGGCCACTGGAGTCGGTGCCGGGAGACGGCGCCGCCTTCGAGAGCCTCGACCCAGACCACCAGATCCTCGATCTCGTTGTTCCAATGCGCGGGAATCCCCTCGCCCACGCGCAGGGTCAAGTGCACGCGCGCGGTCGCACCCGGTGCGATGCGATTCGGCACGACGGTCGCCTCGAGGCGGGCGAGCCGATCGATGTCTCGAGCGATCTGGCCCTCGGGGTCCGGAGGGGTCTCCTCGGAAGCGACCTCGAAGATCGTGGCGCCTTCGGCCAGCTCCGTCCCAACGGGCTCGACTCGCAACGCGAACGGCTCCCCGCCTCGCGCACGGATCTCACGTCGGGCGGTCGCGACCCAGTCGTAGAACGGGTACGGCTTCTCGAGCCGAGGGCCATACTGCTGGATACGGCGCCGCCAGATGTATTGGTTCGGACGGGCGTCGAGAGCGGTCTGCCAAGCCGCGACGGCCGCTTGGAAGTCGCCCGGCTGACGCGCGGCGCTCTCGAAGCGTCGCCGCAAAGCCACCCCGAGCCGGAAGCGGATGGCCGGATCCTCCGATTCCGCCGCGGCGCGCTCGAACAGAGCACAGGCCTCATCGATCCGCTCGTCTCCCCCCCACAAGAAGGCAGCGCAAGCCGCCGCCTGCCACGCCGCTGTCGAGGGAGCCTCCTCTGCGCGCCGCATTGCGACGGCCGGGTCGAGACGCTGTGGCTTGGGGACGGCCCTCGACGGCGCTAGATGGCTCTCGGCCAGGAAGCCCTCGAGCTCCGCGGGACGTCGCATCATCCTGCGCACCACGCCCTGCTCATCGATCCCGATCGTCAGGGGCACAGCCCCCACCTCGAGCAGGTCGAGGGCATCCACGAAGATCGGAAAGTCCATCTCCTTCCATTGCATGAAGAGCCGGCAGCGATCGGGATGCTGCTCTTGGATGATGCCAACGACCTGCAACCGCCTCGAATCGCGAAGCGCCTTCGTTGTGTCGTGCCACCCGGGCACGACTCGACGACAGCCCGCTCACCACGAGGCGAAGACGTGGAGCAGCACCGGCTGACCGCGCAGGTCGGCCAGGGAGCCCGAAGTGCCATCGAGTCGCGGCAGGACGCGGTCGGGAAACGGCTTTCCGACCTCGATGTCCCCGAGCTGCGCGAAGCCGACACTCGTGAGCGCGGCCAGGGCGATCGTCAAGCGAAGCATGTTCGATGGCCTCCTGGGGAGTCGAAAGGGAGCGTGTCCCCGGGGACGGCGAACGCCGGCTCAATCCAGCTGGCCGGCGAGATCCCGCGCGAGGGACATCAGCACCTCGGCGAGGGTCGGGTGATACCACGGCATCTCGAGCATCTGGGCGGCGGTGCCGCGGTAGTACATGATCGCGGCCAGGATGTGGATGAGATCGTCGGCGCGAGGTGCCAGGAGCTGCCCGCCGAGAATCTCGCCGGTCTCCGCCGCGGCCACCAGCTTTCCGACGCCGAAGGAGACCTCCTGCGTGATGGCACGTCCGGTCTCGGGGAATCGGATGTCGGCGGTGATCACGTCGTGCCCGGCCGCACGCGCTTGTCGCTCGTTGAGTCCGATCCAGGCGAGGGCCGGGTCCGTGAAGACACCCATCACGTCGAGTCGGTGGTCGACGGTCTCGCTCGCGCCCGGGCTCGCCGCGTTGCGACCCGCCACGGCGCCTTCCCAGTTGGCGACATGAAGGATCATGCGATCCCCATCGGCATCCCCTGCGATGAAGATCTTCGGATTCGAGGTCCGTTGGTCGGGGCCGAATCGCACCTCGTGGCCCGACACCTCGACCCCGGCTTCATCCAGCCCGAGACTCGCCAAGGCCGGCTGACGTCCGGTCGCGAGTACGAGACGCTCTCCTCGAACGCAGGTCCCGTCGTCGAGATCGAGCGCGACACCGCCGGACTCGGGTCGGACCCGAAGGGCGCGCTTCGGCTGCTCGAGCGTCAGGTGAGTCTCGGCCCGCAGCATCTTCTCGAGCTCGGCCGCGATCAGCGGATCGACGTCGAAGCCGACGGGACGCCGGCTGACGAGCGTCACCCGCGTGCCGACACGAGCGAAGAACTGGGACATCTCGAGTCCGATCGCACCCGTGCCCAGGACGATGAGCGACTCGGGCTGCTCGGTTTGCAGCATGATCTCGTCGCTCGTCCAGGTGTCGACCTGGTCGAGCCCGGGCAGGTTCGGAAGACGCGTCACCGAGCCCGTGGCGATGACCGCGCCTCGCTCGAATCGATAGGTCTCCCCGCCGGCCTCGACGCGATCGGGCCCGATGAAGCGGGCCCGGGCATCGATCACGTCGTAGCCCCCTCGCTCGATCGAGCCGAGCTTGGCGCGCTGAAAGCGAGCGACCTTCTCGTCCTTGTTTCGCATGATCGCGGCGAAGTCGATGTCGGCGCCGTGAGGCTCCACACCGGGCGTTCTCCCGTGTCGCGCTTCATGGGCCGCGTGCGCCGCGTGCAACATCGTCTTCGACGGCATGCAACCCCGCAGGATACACAGCCCACCGAGCTCGCCATCATTGATCAGCGCGACACGGGCTCCCGCTTCCGCTGCCGCCCGCGCGGCCGCCGTCCCGGCTGAGCCCCCGCCGAGCACCACGACGTGGTAGGACTTCATCTGCGCTCAGTTCCCTTGGCCAGACGACAGGACCGAAGCATCGTGAGTGCGCAGGATCGGGACGGTCGTCGCGTCTCGCATGGCGCGATCCAGGAAGTTCCAGTTGACGAGACCATCATCCGAGCGCGGCTCGAGAAGCATGAAGGCGAGACGAGCCAGCGGCTGATTCATCGGGACCAGCAGCATGTCGGGGAGCTCACTCTCCACGTCACTCGCCAGCCAGGCACCGGTGACCGCTCGCTCTCGGTGCCCCTGGAACTCACGCTCCGCCTCGGTGGACGACTCAATCCGGAACATCTCGACCGATCCCCTCCATGCCGAGTCGAGCTCCCGAAAAGCGATTCCGTGCACGGTCAGCTTCTCGATCACCGAGCGGAGCGACGACGGAACGAGGTAGGCCGCCGGCACCTTCTCCGTCGCGGTCGCCGTGAATGCTCCGTACTCGTGCATCGTCTCGGGACGGTGCTCGTCGGTCCGTCGGCGCATGCGCGCGCCGCTATAAGGATTGACCTCGGCGGTCGCTCCTCCGAGGAGGATCGTGACGGGCTGCTCGGAGCGCCGGTGCGTGGCGGTGACGGCCAGCTCACGACCGATGACCGACTCCTGATCGGCGGCCTCGGTGATGGCCCGAATCTCCGCGGCATGCTGGTGGGCGTACTCACAGATCTCCTCGACGAATCGGCGCGACGCGAGCACGCGCTCTTCGAAGGTCGCGTAGGAGTAGGCCTCGCTCAGGATGCCGAAGCGGTTCCGCAGTCCCGCATAGTTGTTGTTGAAGCGCGGCCGGTGGTCGAACGTGTACCACCCACGAGCCTCGCCGCGTCCCGAGAGGTTGCCGTAGTAGTAGAACTCCCAGCCATCGGCTTTCCGGATGCGCTCGGTCAACGTCGGCAGCCAGTCTTGGCGGAGCAGCCGATCGATGCCCGGCGAGGTGTTGGGATGCAAGGGAGGTGAGTAGGTCAGGTGATAGCCGTGCACGCTACCGTTGGTCGTGTGGAGGTCGACGATGATGTGAGGGTCCGCGGCATTGAAGAGCCCGATCAACCCGCGCGCCTCGGAGGACTCGACCTTCATGTGGTCTCGGTTGAGATCGAGATCTTGGGCGTTGGGTCGCTGACCCATGCCGCCGAGAGGCCCGTGCTGGCCCGGTCGATGGGTCAGTGAGATGCGCTCGTTGCCGTCCGCATTGTAGATCGGCGCCAGGAGCAAGATCAGGTTGTCCGACCAGTGAGCGAAGCGCCCGGCGGCCAAGTCGCGCAGCAGCATCTGCAGCGCTTCCTTTCCGCAAACCTCGCCCGCGTGGATATTCGCCTGCACGAAGACACGCAGATGGTCGGAGTCGCGAATCTCCTCGAGAGAGAGCGGCTTGTCGGGCCCGACGATCACGAGCGGCAGCGCGCGACCTTCGTGGGTGTACCCGAAGTGCGATTGGTGGAGCCGGGGGGAGCGGGCGACGACGTCATCTAAGAAAGCGACGACGTCGGCGTATCGGCTCGTCTCTCGATAATCCGTACGCTCAGGGCGCGTCGATGGCTCTTCGAAGGACTGAGCGCTGGCGACGGGTACGAGCAATGCGCTCGCAATCACCCCAATCGAGAGTCGGCGATATCCGATCATGAAGGCTCCTTTCGAAAGGCCCGAGGTCGCAACGTGCGGCGATTCTACTGCCGGTGACGAGGGGTCGCCAGACCGGGACCGGGTCAGGAAAAGGACGCGCGCCGGGCGGACCGAGCTGGTTGCCGACACCGGCTGAGGAATATGCTGGGGTGCGCGTCGTCGAAGACGCCCGATCCCCTCGTCGAACACACCGCGAACTGGGAGCGATGGAACTCAAGACTTGCCTGGAGCTGGCTCGCCGTCATGGCGCCTCGGACGTGCATCTCGAGCCCGGTCTTCCGATGGCGCTGCGCGTCCACGGGGATCTGCAGACCCACGGTTCTCCGCAATCTCGCGAGGAGCTTCAAGCGCTCGCGCGACAGCTCATTGGAGAGCGACGGTGGAGCGAGTTCTTGGAGCGCAAGTCCTTCGACACCTCGGCCACCATCGCCGGCGTTCGGTGCCGGATCAACGTCCTGCGCTCGTTGCGAGGCATCGGGCTCGCCATCCGCCTCCTGTCGGGATTCCAGCCCACCCTCGGCAGGCTGAACTTGCATCCCGATCTCGGCAAGCTGATCAAGAACCGCCACGGCCTCATCCTCGTCTCGGGGCCGACCGGCTCGGGCAAGTCCTCGACCCTCGCCGCACTGATCCACGAGGTCAACCTCCGGGAAGCGCGACACATCGTGACCGTCGAGAGCCCGATCGAGTTCGCGTTTCGGCCACGGAAGTCCTTCATTCGGCAGCGCGAGGTCGGCCGGGACACGCCGTCGTTCGATCAAGCGCTCCTCGACTCTCTTCGCGAGGACCCCGACCTCATGATGGTCGGTGAGATGCGCGAGCCGGAGACGATCCGCTTGACGATCAACGCGGCGAACACCGGGCACCTGGTGCTCAGCACGCTCCACAGCTCGAGCTGCTCCGAGGCGCTCGCCCGCGTCGTCTCCGCCTTTCCGCCCGAGATTCAGGATGGCGTGCGAGCACAGCTCGCCGACTGTCTCGTCGCCGTCGTGACTCAGCGCTTGTCGTATCGACCCGAGCTCAAGCTGAGAGTCCCCGAGTGCGAGATCCTGATCGCCAACGATGCCGTCAAGAACCTCATTCGTCAGGGCAGCTTCTTCAAGCTCACCTCACAGATCGAGACCGGTGTCCAAGATGGGATGTGGACCTTCGAGCGCTATGACCAGTGGCTCCAGCACAAGCGAGACTGGTTCCGACCGCAGGCGGCTTCCGAGCAGGAGGCTCCCGACAGCGAGCCCGAGATCGCGATCGATGACGACGTCGGTGCCACTCCCCCGCCGGCTCTGCGCTTGACGCGGCCGGCACCGGCCGAGTCTCACGAAGAGATCGTCCGACGACCACCCGTCGAGAGCGGCGGGACGGGTGACGACGAGGGCGTCATCGTGCTCGATGCCCCCGAGCAGAGCATCGAAGACATCCTTCGGGAGCTCGACGACGACATCTGAGATCGTCGAGCGAGGGAGCTCCGCGAGCGAGGTCGTCGCAAACGCACAGTGTGGCAGCTCACTTGAATTCGAGAGGGAGCCGCCGAAGACGAGATGCGGCCCTCAGCCGTTGCACTTCTTGCACAGCTCACCTTTTGACAACGCTTCCTTGCAGCAAGGATGAGCGCAGCCCTTTCCTTCGAGGAGGGCCTTGCCGCAGCAGCTGGTTGCCTTGGGCTCGAGGATCAAGATCAGTGCGACGGCATCGAGCTTGCCCCCCTTCGGGTTGCACTTGCTGCAGAGCTGACGCTTCTCGAGCGCCGAGACGCAGCACGGATGCTCGCAGGTCTTGCCCGCTGCCAGCGCCTTGGAGCAGCAGCTCCCGTCGTCGGTGCCGAGCGCCTTCAGCGTCGCGATGGCGAGCGCCTGCTGCTTGGCGGCGGCCGCTTTCGGGTTGCACTTGCTGCACAGCTCGCCCTGCGCGAAGGCCTCCTTACAGCACGGATGTGCACAGGCCTCATTCGCCGCCAGAGCCTTGGCACAGCAGCTGCCCTCGTCCGGACCGAGCGCTTTCAAGGTGGCGACCGGGCTGGGGGCCTTCGCGACCGCCGCACCCTTGGGGTTGCACTTCTCGCACAGCTTTCCCTCGGCGAGCGCGGCCAGACAGCACGGGTGATCGCAGACCTTCGAGCCGGCGATCGCCTGGGCGCAGCAGCTTCCGTCATCGGGCCCCAGAGCGGTGAGCTTCGTGAGCTCGGTGTTCTGCGCGGCGGCCTTCTCGGCCTCCATCTCGGCTTTCGCCTTTGCGACCGCGGCCTGCACCGCTTCAAAGTCCCAGCCGCGATCGATTCCGAGCTCGGGTGAGGACTCTTGAAGCTTCGCGACACCGGCGTCCGTCACCTGCGTCTGCCAGAGGTAGAGGCGCTTCAGCTTCTTCAGGCCGGCAAGGTGTCCCAGGCCTTCGTCACCGACCTGGCTCCCGTAGAGATTGAGGTAGTGAAGCTTCTGGCACTGGGCCAAGTGCGCGAGCCCCGGACCTCGCACCGCCGTCTTATGCAGCGACAAGCGCTCCAGGCTCGTGAGACCGGCGAGATGCGCCAGCCCGGCGTCGGTCACCTTGGTTCCGCCGAGGTTCAGCTCGACGACGTTCTTCCAGTCGACCAAGAAGGCGAGGTCCCCGTCAGCGACCTCTCGCCCTTGCAAGCTGAAGTCGATTCGAACGGCATCACTTCCCGCAGCGATGGGGAGCATCATGCCGCCGAGGGCTTCCACGCGAGCGGCGCGATCGGACTCCTGTCCGAACGCGGGACCGAGCACGAACAGAACGAGCAAGGCGGTGATCGGGCTTTTCATGGTATCGAGCTCTCGAAGGCCAAGACGGTGGACGCACCGAATCGCGAGCGGCACCGGGTCGATGCCTCCCACGACGAACCGACATGGGAAGGCCGTCACAGAGTATCATGCGGTCGAGGGGATTCGAGACCTTGCCCGTCACACCGAACAACGGGACAGCTCGGCACGAATCGATCGAGAGAGGCGAACGCTTGGATCGACCTATTCTGATCGCCATGAAGGGGCACCCGGGAACCGGCAAGAGCACGTTGGCCGAAGCCTGGGTCGCGCAGGGCGACTGGACGCTCGTCGACAAGGACGACTTCAAGGACGTGCTCCTCGCGCGCCGAGTGGCCGACGCGAACGAGCTCGCCTACGAGCTGCTCTGGTACTCGACTCGGGCTCTGCTCGACGGCGGCTCCTCGGTCGTCGCGGTCTCGCCGCTGTCGGCCGAGCGCCATTACCAGGCGGCTCGATCGATCTGCGAAAGGACGGGCGCTCGATTGCGCGTCGTCGAATGCCGGCTCGACGAGCATCACTGGCGAGCGCGCAACGAGCTGCCGCTCGATCGCGCAGGCGATCACCGGATCCGAACGTGGTCGAGCTTGACCGAGTATCTCCGGAGCACCACCGGGTCCTGGCGGGGTCCACTCTCGGACACCGAGCGCCTGATCGTCGACACCGCGACTCCGTTGTGCGATCAGATCCGCCGGGTCACCGGCTTCGTCTCGTCTCAGTCGGAGCCCGACGGCTCCGAGGCCCAGTCGCGGGGCACGAGAAACACCTCATAGAGCTCGGCCTCGCGGGATCCCGGCTCGGGCTTCCAGTCGTAGTGCCATTTCACGATCGGCGGAAGCGAAGCCAAGATCGACTCGGTGCGAGCGCCGGCTTGGAGTCCGAAGCGTGTGCCGCGGTCCTGGAGGAGGTTGAACTCGACGTAGCGCCCCCGGCGAAAGAGCTGGAACTCACGCTCCCGCTCTCCGTACGCATGTTCACGACGACGCTCCAAGATGGGTCGATAGGCCTCGAGGAATTGATCGGCGATGCTGCGCGTCATCGCAAAGCTCTGCTCGAAAGGTAGCTCGTCGAAGTCGTCGAAGAAGACGCCCCCGATGCCGCGCGGCTCTTGCCGATGGGGCAAGAAGAAGTACTCGTCACACTGCTGCTTGAAGCGCTGGTAGAGCTCCGCGCCGAATGGAGCGCAGGCGTCCCGGGCGGCTCGATGCCAATCGCCCGCGTCGGAGCGAAAGCCATAGTAGGGCGTGAGGTCGAATCCGCCTCCAAACCACCACACCGGAGAATGACCTTCCCGCTCGGCGATGAAGAGCCGGAGATTGGCGTGGGTCGTCGGAGCGAATGGGTTGCGCGGATGGGCGATGAGCGAGACCGAGACGGCTTGGTAGGAGCGTCCGGCGAGCTCGGGTCGACGGCGTGTGGCGGCGGCCGGCATCAAGGTCCCGCGGGTGTGCGAGAAGTTCACGGCCGCGCGTTCGAGGTGGGGGCCATCGCTCAGCACCCGGGTCCGCGAGAGGCCACCGCCCGGTCGCTCGACCGCGTCCTCGAGGAAGCGAGCCTCGCCATCGACCTCTTCGAATCCACGGCAGACGCGGTCTTGGAGTCCGAGCAGGAACTCGTGCACGGCCGGAAAATCGGGCGTGCCCTTCGCCCTGACGGGGGCCGGGGTCCGCGTGTTTTCCTCGACCGGAGCGTCGCTTCGAAGCCTCACGACCTCGTTCTCGAGGAAAGAGTAGGCCTCTTCCAGCTTTCGCCTGGCCCTGATGAGCAGGGGCAAGTCTTCGGCCGGAAGCTGAAGGGCGAGACGCCGCAGAAGCCCTCGCGATTGATCCAGGAGCTCGTGCGAGGAAGCGATCCAGTCGGGTCGGAGAGGTGTCCGGGACATGGCGAGCTCGGTGACGGCGGGGTCAAAGGTGAGAAACTACCACGGAACCCAGACCTCGGCCAGCTCGTCAGTCAATGGACCCGAGAAGCAAGAAATTACTATGGAAAACGGACTTCCGGAGAAACGCGCACGCTGGTAGGATCGTGGCTCACTGGATTCAAGAGTCTACAAAAAATCCAATCCACACATCCGACCGCCGGCCGACTTCGGGCGCGCCTGCGGACTCCAAACGTTTAGAGTGCAGTCAGTCCTGACGCGGGGAGGCACCAGGTCTGAATGTAGAGTTCGGATGCTCCAGCGCTGTCGAGAAGCTACTTGCCCTCAGATGGGAGGAATCGCATGTCCTTGGATCGCCGCCTGGCGGGCCGCCTGTTCGCCCTGTGCCTCGCTCTTGTGCTTCTGAGCACCGCGCCCGCAATGGCGCAACGCATCAATGAGATTCGAATTGACCAACCCGGTACCGACGTCGACGAGTACATCGAGATCGTGGGACCCGCGAACGCGTTCCTCGATGACCTGTTCATCATCGTCATCGGTGACGGAGCCGGTTCCATCGGCCAAGGCGCCGTCGAGGAGATCATCGATCTCGACGGACTCCAAATCAAGGCGAACGGGGCCTTCCTGATCGCCCAACCCGGATTCGACGATGACGGTGAGGGAGGTTCCAAGTTCGGTTGGCTCAACCCGGACCTCGAGGTTCCGCTGAACCTCGAGAACAACGACAACGTCACCTACATGCTGGTGCGCGACCTGTCGGGTACGGTCGGTATCAACACCGACCTCGATGTCGACGACAACTGCGCCATCGACAGCCTCGTCTGGGGTGAGCTCGTCGACCTCGTTCGCGTGTTCGACGTCGAAACCGGCGGAGACTGCACTTACGTTTTCCCGCCCTTCACCAATCCGGCTGACCCCAACACGATGGCCGGGCCGCGGAAGAACTGTGATACCTGCACCCCGTACGCGCCGGCCCACGTGCTGAAGACCGAGCTCGGTCCTTGGGTGGTCGGCAAGGAAGATCCGGCGCTGCTGCCGGGTCACAAGGGTGTCAAGGACACGCCGCGTCTGCAGAACGGCTCGCTGACCTTCAATGGCCTCGCCTTCCCGGGTAACACCGTGAACTTCACGACCTGGGCTCCGGGTGAAGACGGCGCCAGCGCGTTGGTCCTGCTCTCTTGCACGCCGGGCGCCCTGCCGGGCATTCCGCTGCCGGGTGACGGCCGACGAGTCCCGCTCGTCTTCGACTCCTGCACGAGCCTGGGCCTGACGCTCTCCGCCATTCTGACGGGCACGGTTGCGAATGATGGGACCGATCTCGCCGAGACCTTCGAGGTGCCGTTCCCGAACTACAATCCGATCTTCAGCGGCGTGCCGATCCAGGCCGCCGTCGTGACGTCGGCTGTGGGCAGCTTCATCGGCATCTACGGCCCGATCTCCTTCACGCTTCTCTAAGCGAGCGCGCGACTCGAGGTCTGAGTATCCAGGCGCTGCTTCGCTCTCGAGCGGGCAGCGCCTTCTTTCTTGGTTGATGGGCGTCAGCGCGCCGGCGTGCCTCGAAGGGCCGACGCCAGGAGCTGGCAGATCTTCTGAATCTCGACCTCACCTTGAATCGAGTACTGGGCCGATGTCGGACGCGGCTCCTCCAGCACGGCGCAGGCAATCGTCTCGCCCGGAAGCGTCGTGAAGGCCAGCTCGGCCTCGGGCTGACCCGCCACGACCACGAAGCTCGCCGCGGCGCCCTCGAAATCCAACTGGCCAGCGATCTGGCCCAACGTGGACCCACGATCGGGCACGGCGGAAGGCCACAGCTCGAAGGCGAGCTCGTGCTCGACCCGGCGGTGCAGCTCGAGCTCGCCGAGTGCGGATTCCAGCTCGGCCCGTTGCTGCGGATACCGGTACTCCACCAGCACGCTCGCCCCGCGATGCTCGATCGCGAGGTTCTCGTCTTCGGAGCATCGCTCGCGCAGGTGGCGCACGACCTCGGCGCAGGGGCCGAGCAGGGTCGACAGCTCATCGAGCTCGAGGAAGGGAGCCCCCTCGGACCAGACCTCCAGCCCGCCGCTTCCGACGATCAGGGCACCCTCCACCTCGGCGAGCTCGGTCAGGCGCTCCGCGCGTCGCTCTCCGACCAGCAGGAGCGTTCCTTCGGAGGCGAGCGTCTGTAGACCCTGGCGTACCTTCTCCGAGGCCTTGGACTGACCCGGCCTCTCGAGCACCGGGCGAATCCAAGACGACTCGGCATCGATGACCACCGCGAGCCCGCGACCGGCCAACGCCTCACGGATCGCGGGCCAGCTCAGGACAGCGGCGGGCGGAACGCTCGCCCGGCCCCGCCACCAGCGGCGGAGGTGGCCCGCGTCGAGCTCGGCCAGGTCCTCGACCACTCGATCCGCACCTGCCTGACGGAGCGGCACCCAGCTTCCGCCGCGATCCACGCCCACCGCCAGCCCGAAGCCTCCGCGGCGAGCCGCTTCGATGCCTCCGGTCGCCCAGTCGAGGACAAGGCACGCCGCCGGCTCCTGTCCCAAGCGCTTCGCCGCGGCGAGCCAGAGATCCGGTGCCGGTTTGCCGGACAGCCCTTCCTCTTTCATGTCGTCACCATCGACGACGACTTGGACTCGATCGCGAATGCCGACTCGCTCGAGAAGGGACTCGACGTCCCGGCTAGGTGAGACGACGGCGACGGGGATATCGGCGGCTAGCTTCTTCACCAGCGCGATTCCCGATTCGAAGATCTCGAGATCGCGCTGCTCGATCGTATCCGCAAGCAGCCTCTCCTTGCGGGCGGACAAGCCAAAGCCGGTCTCCGCTTCGGGAGAATCTTCCGGAGAGCCAAGCGGTCGCTCGATGCCCCGCGCGCGGAGGAACTCGATCACGGCACGAGGCCGATGCCGGCCATCGAAGTAGTCGCGATAGTCCTTGCGAATGTCGTAGGGCCGAGCTCGACGCCCGAGCCGCCGCGCGTTATCGGCCAGGATCGGGTCGAGCACGCTCTTCCAGGCCGCCTTGCGCAAGGGGGCGGTCTGCGTGATCGTTCCGTCGAGATCGAAGAGGGCGCCGCCAGGCCCCTGGCCGCACTCGGAATCCATCTTCGCCTGCCTCAAACTCGGTGAGTGTTGCTGCCTGGGACGGGGCCTCGACGGGGGCCGAGGCCGCGGCGGATGCTAGCACAGGCGGCCCCCCCATGACGATCCCGAGGCGCTCGACACCGCCGTCTTCCCAAGCTCATTCCAACGCGCGATCGGCCGGATCCCTTCACCCGATCGGGTCCATAGGACCGCTTTGTTCGTCCCAGGCTCGAATCCTGAATCGGATCCTCAATCCAAAAGGCGGGCGACACCGATGTTATCGATGGTTGGAGCCGCCGATCGCCGGCGGGACGAGACTGGGACGAGCCTACCCAGACATCCTCGTCCGCAGCCGTCGACGGATGCGCTTCACCGGATAGGACCCCCGAACTGCCCAAAACGAGCCGAGCGCCCATGAAAGACCCGAATCGATCCGACGCCCACCAGAGCCACCGCTCGACCCCGAACGGAAAGCCCGAGCGCTCCCCTGCCCTCTCGCAGGCGTGCCGACAGCTTTCCTATCAGCTCGGCCGTCCGTTGTTGGCCGAAGCGCTGAAAGAGTCCGATCTGTTCTGGCTGCTGACGGAAGCCGCCGAAGAGATCGCGCACGGATCGAAGCCGAAGACGACGTTCGTGGCGCCTTGGCCCGTCGCCTCCATTCAATCCGCCCTCGCCAACGAAGGCGCTGGGACCGAGGCGATCTCGGAGTCGAGCGATCCACCAGCCGCCGAAATCGTCGAGACCCGAGAAACCCTCGAGACCTCTCCCCCCTCTACGACCTCTGCGACGCCACCGGGAGAGTTGCTGAAGGCTCAGGACTCCGAGCTGGGCTTCGATTCTCGTACCGAGCTCTCCTTCGAGAACTTCCGCAACGCTTCGGCCGAGCGCTGGGGAGACGTGATCGAGGCCGCGTTCTCGTTCGAGGATCTCGAACAGGAAGCCGAGGCCTGGACGTCGCTGCGAGACTTCTCAAAGTCCGAGGACGCGACGGAGGACGACGAGGAGAAGCAGGCCGAGGAAGCGATCGAAGAATCCGTCGAAGCGCAGGGCCCGACCGATGGCGATCTCTCGCCGTCGCCCGTGCCGACGCTCGAGGAGCCAAGCTCGGATCTGCTGGGCACCGATCCGAGCTTCGAGCTCGAGCCCCTGGCCATTCCGCCACTCACCGCCGAGCTTCCCGAGCTCGACCTCGGTGATTGGACGAATGCCACCGAGGAGCCGCGCTGGAGCGTCGAAAAAGCAGAGGACACGCCGCACGGTGCCTCGGCAGTCGAAGTGCTGTCCTCGACCGAGGAGACCCAGGCACCGGACGTCGGGGAGCCCGCACACTCGAACGAGCTCTTCTCGCTGGCTTCGAGTGAGGAGTCGCCGACCGTCATCGATCTGCTCGGTCCCGATACGGACGAGCTGGATCTCGACGTCTTGGACGAGCTCGATCTGTTGGCAAGCTACCCGCTGAATGGCGCAGCCGAGAGTGAGGATTCCGTGACCTCGAACAACCCGCAAGCCACCCCGGCCGTCGATTCGGAGGCGATCGTTCGTCATCCGGCCTTCTCGCCGAAGGCCGAGGTATCAGAAAGCACGGCGCCGTCGGAATCGACCGAGCCGACTTGGGCGCTCGACTGGGAGGCCGGCTGGGCAGACGCCGAGTGGAGTGAGGACGAGGCTGATTGGAGCACCTTCTTGAGCGGCCAGAGCGTCGACGCGACGACGGCCGCCGCGGCCAACGGGCACTCGAGAGAGATCTCCGACTCGAACGTCGCTCTGGTCGAGCTCTCGGGAAGGACCGAGGGTTCGGACGGCTTGACCATTCCGCCCAACCGGGTCGAAGCGGACTCGGAGGAAGAGGTCGAGGACTGGTCGCACTCGATGGACGAGCTGCAATCCGACCTTCGCGAGACGCTCCAGCTGGTGCGGGCCGAGCTCCCGGGTACGCTCGATGCCTTGCTGGACGAGCTTCACGACAACGAAGACGGATCGGACCACGACGACGCGTCGACCTCGAGCTACTGGGAGGAGCCGGAGCCGTTGCCGGCAGACTTCGATCTTCAGACGGACCCGCGGGGTCTCGATGTGGAGGAAGCTCTCAATCTCGCCCTCGATCGCCGCTCGGCATCGCTCGTCGACGACGAGTACGACGAGTCCCCCCTCGACTCGATGACGACGAACGACGAGCTCGTGTTGCCGAGTCGGCCGACGCAAGAGCTGCACTCGCTCTTGGACGAGCTGCGCTCCGTGATGTCACTCGAGCAGCAGCAGCTCGGGCACGTGGCATCGAACGTCGGCACGATTCGATCCGAGCTCCGTGGCCTGCGGGACGAGGTCGAGTCCGGTGGCCGCGTATCGGCGGAGCTGCTGAACCGTGTGATCGCCCTCAACGACAAGAGCGAAGCGCCCGCCGAGACAGGCCCCGAGTCGCTCGTGCCGACCGTGCTGGCGGCCATGGGTGTCGGCCTCGTCCTCGCGACATGGACGCTGTTCTTCTACTACCGGGTACGCGACCTCCGCCTGGCACTCGGCTGCTTGGTGATCGCCAACCTGGTCGGCTTCGCCTTCTTGCTGGCGAGCTTTGCTCGGGGCTCGGCGTCTCGACGCTCCTGACTCGCGTCCGATCGCACGCCTCGAACGAGGCCGCGGTCAGGACTCCAGAGAGACCGTCCGACCCACTTCGAGACTGCGGCAGAAGTCCTCACGCTGAATGCCGTGCTTCTGGATCCGATACTGGAGCGTCTTGTACGAGATGCCCAGGATCTTCGTGGCGGGGCCGATGCTGCCTCGCGTTCGCGTGAGTGCCTGCAAGATCAGGTGTCGCTCGAGTGCTGGCAGCGACACGCCGGCGGGCGGAAGTCGGAACCCGTCCAACGCCGAGTCGTGGAGTGTCGGTCGTTGGAGCAAGCTCGGCGGCAGGTGCCGCTCCGAGAGTGAGTCGCCCTCCGAGAGAACGACCAGGCACTCGATGCAGTTCTCGAGCTCGCGAACGTTGCCTGGCCAGGCATACTCCTGCAGGCGTGCCAGGACGTCAGCGCCGATCCGCGGCGCTGACCTCTCGAGGCGAAGGGCGCTCCGCTCGAGGAAGTGCTCGACCAAGAGCGGGATGTCCTCGGCGCGCTCCCGAAGAGGTGGAAGCTCGATGGGGACGACATTCAAGCGGTAGAAAAGATCCTCGCGAAAGCAACGCTCCCGGATCGCCGACTCGAGGTCATCGCTGGTCGCGGCGAGCAATCGCACATCCACGGAGCGGTTGCCTTCCCCGCCGAGGCGCTGCACCTCACGCTCTTGAATGACCCGCAGGAGCTTCGCCTGCAGGTCGACACGCATGGCGCCGATCTCGTCGAGAAACAAGGTTCCGCCATCGGCCTGCTCGAAGCGCCCGGGCCTCGCCCGAACAGCGCCAGTGAAGGCGCCCTTCTCGTGCCCGAAGAACTCACTCTCGAGCAAGGACTCGGGAATGGCCGCGCAGTTCAGAGCGACGAAGGGCCGGCTCGAGCGACGACTGCCCGCGTGAATCGCTCGCGCGACCAGCTCCTTCCCGGTGCCGCTCTCGCCGCGGATCAAGACCGAAGTGCCTGCGCGCGCCACCCGCTCGATCATCGAGAACACGTCCTGCATTGCCCGGGACGCACCGAGTAGTCCTCCCAGTCGATGCGGACCGCGAAAGGCTCCACGGAGCGAGCGCACCTCGTCCTCGAGGCGGCGCTGATGAATCGCCTTGCCGAGTACCAGCAATAGCTCCTCACGCTCGAATGGCTTGGTCAAGTAGTCCGCCGCTCCGAGCTTCATCGCCGAGACAGCATCCGATACCGAGCCGAAGGCCGTCATGAGGATGACCGGCAGGAAGGGATGCGACTGCTGCGCGCGGGCGAGGAGCTCGAGCCCGCCGAGCTGAGGCATGCGTTGATCGACGAGCACGATATCGAAGTCCTCCTGCTCGATCCGCTCGAGGCCTTCCGCACCGTCTGCGGCAGTGGTCGTTCGATACCCGGAGCGCTGCAAGATCCCGGCGAGCATTTCGCGCTGCACGGCCTCGTCATCGACGATGAGGACATGGCTCTCGATCGTGCCGGTCGGCTCGTGGCTCATCACGCCACCTCCTTTCGAGCTCCAGGCACCGGACCCGGATCCTCCATCGGCAGGCGCAATCGAAACCGGCTGCCAGATCCGACCTTGCTCGCAAGCTGAATGCGGCCTCCATGGACCTCGACCACGACGTGGTGGACCATGGCCAAGCCCAGCCCGGTTCCGGTCTCGCGAGTGGAGTAGCCAAAGTCGAAGATGCGATCGTAGTCGGCCTCGGGAATACCCTGCCCCGTGTCGACGATCTCGTAGACCATCTCATGACCCTCGCGTCGGAGGGCGAGCGTGACGGTGCCGCCACGACGTGGGATGGCATCGAAGCTGTTGAGCGCGAGATTGAGCACCGCGGAGCGCAGCCCCTCCAGGTCGGCCTCGATCTCGGGCAGGCCTTCGTCCACCTGCGTCTCGAGTCGAATGCCCCGACGCTGTGCTTCCTTCTCGAGGAGTCGTGCGACCTCGAGCAGTGGCGTCTCGGGTCGCACCCTCTGACGTCCGCGGGGCTCGGATCGAGCAAAGCGCAGGAAGTTCTCGATCAGGCCGTCGAGGCGACGGATCTCACCGCGCATGAGGCCGACCGTCCGATCGAAGTCGGCCCGTGTCTCCGATGCCTCGGGTCGGCAGACCTCCTCGAGATGCTGCAGTGTCAGATTGACGGAGTGCAGGGGGTTGCGAACGTCGTGCGCGACGCCTGCCGCCAATCGACCGAGGGCCGAGAGCTTCTCGCGGCGGCGCATCTCGAGCTCCCGCTCTCGACTGTCCCGAACCCGGCGCGTCATCCGGTTGAAGGCTCGGCCGAGGCGAGCCATCTCGTCGCGGCCACGGATCTGGACTCGTGCGGACCAATCCCCATCGGACAGCAAGCTGAGAGCTCGATCGAGCTCTCGAACCGGCTTCAGGAACCGCTTCGCCAGCGCGATCGCCAGCAACACGCCGACCACGAGCACGACCAGGAAGATCAGCATCGACTGCTGGCGCATCCGAGAGAAGATGTCTTCGTAGGTCGCGACCGGAACTCCGAGAACGATCTCGGCCGCTCGAGCTTCACCTGGCGCCAAGGCCGTGCTCGGCAGCCCTTCCATTCGGAAGATCCCGGCGCCGTTCGGATCACCCACGACCGGCTCGAAGGTCACCGAGCTCTCCGCGAAGCGGGTGGCGAAGGGCGTCGTGCCGGCATCGACCGAGAGCCAGCCGCCGCTCGAAGGCTCCAGCGTACAGAAGAAGCTCACACCCGGCCTCTCATCGCTCGAGCGATCGAGGCGGGTCTCCCACCTCGTCTCGAGTTTCTCTGGATCGATCTCCGTCAGAATCCCGGGCCAGGCCGACGAGTCTTCGATCGAGCTCTTCGTGGTGGCCGGCCCGCCTGAATCACTGGCTTCCCGGACGACCTCCAACGTCGGAATCCTCAGCAGCAGCTGGCGCTGCTTGCTGACCGCCCGCACTTCCGGTAGCGAGACCGCGATCATCCGGACCTGACCGGACTCGCCGTGCACCGAGTCCTTCAGCACGACGTTGACGCGTCTGTGCTCTGCCTCGACGGGCCGATCGCTCACCTCCGCCTCGGGCGAGCTCGTGGGATGCTCCGTCAGCTGGCTGAGAATCGCCGGAATCGGCTGCCCCGGTGCGATCTCTCCCCAGGCGTCCTCGAGGGTCTTGGGCGGCGGCTGATCTGCGATCGAGTCCGTCGGCGAGGGAGACACGACGGTGAAGGACGAGACCTCAGTGTACTCACCTCGAAGATGCGTCGAGGAGTGCGTTACCCCCCGCGGCCCGAGCGATTGCAAGGTACCCCGCCCCACCGTCGAGACCGTCTTCTCGAGCTCTTCCATGATGCGATCTTGTGAATGCTGCACCAGCAAGCCGAAGACGGCGAGGGCGACGAGGAGCAGCAGACTCATCAAGCAGACGAGCCGAGTCGTCATGGGTGGCCTCCGGAGGGGAATCATCGACGGCGGAACACCTGAGTGCTCTCGCCGTCTCGCCCCGGCCGTGGCTCACGTGCGCCGACGGCCGAGTGTCTCTCTCCTCTACGGGCAGGAGGGCTGGACGTTGAATCGCATTGTCCGCAGCGGGACGGAACTCAGTGGCTGCCCGAGCTCTCGGGGCCGGGTGCGATCTTCTTCTTCTCGACTCGCAACACCTTGCCGGCGATCAGCGCCACGATTGCGGCCGCGAACGAGCCGAGGGCGCCCATCTTGGCGTCATCTTGAATCGTGCCGCGTTCGAAGGCGACGGTCGCGACGAACAAGGCGACCGTGAATCCGATTCCGGCAGCGGCGCCGAGCACGATCAAGTCGTTGGGCTTCATCCCTCGAGGCAAGCCGAGACGCAGCCCCTTGGCGGCGATCATCCCGAAGACCCAGATCCCGAGCGGCTTGCCGAGGATGAGGCCGACCAGCACCAGACCGGTCGCCTGACCGAACTCGCCACTGATGGGGACGCCGGCGTTCAGCAACCCGAAGGCGAGCAGAATCAGCTCGACCGGGTTCTTCCACCAATGCTCGAATGCCGTCAGCGTGTCGTGCTTCTCGAGCTTGCCCCAATTGAACAGCCCCGTGTCGACGTGGGCGTGAGGCATGACCGGAATGATCGGTAGGAGACCCAGAGCGGGATGGATACCCGACAAGGCGAAGCCGAACCAGGACATCGGACCGCAGATCAGCAAGTAGGGCCAGAAGCTGTGAATCCGCATCCGACGCATCACGACACCGACGATCATGGCGGCGACGGGGAGCAGCATCCAGAGGAGCTTGAGCTCCTCTTGAGGATAGAAGACCGCGAGGATGACGAGCCCCAGCGCGTCGTCGGCAATGGCCAAGAGCAACAGGAACGGGATCGCGGGGTGGCCGTTTCCGAAGACGACTCGGGCGACCATGTAGCTGAAGGCGATGTCGGTCGCGCACGGAATCGCCCAGCCGTTGGAGAGCGTCCCCATCTGACCGAGCATCGCCGCGCCGAGCAGGTACAAGCCGGCCGGTCCGGCCATGCCGCCGAGCGTCGCGATGAGCGGCGTGGCGGCCTTCTTCGGATTGCTGAGCGGGCCACCGGGCAGGGTCGCTTCCCACACCTCCTTGCCCGCCATGGCGAAGAAGAGCGCCATCAGAATGTCGTTGACCAAGTAGTGCAGCGTGACGACTCGCTTGTGACCGCCTTCCGCGACCGGGTGCTCCTCGGCTTCGCCGCCCGCCGCCGCTTCGGCTCCTGCGCCTCCGGCGGCTTCGGCCTCGTCATGGTGAGGCAGCTGTCCGACCAGCTCGTTCTCGAAGAGCTCGAAGTGGACCAGGTGCTCGTAAGACTCGTGGTCGAGATTCGCCCAGGCGAGGGCGGCGACGGCGCCGATGACCAGGAAGAGTGAGTTCTCGAACAGGAACTTGATCGTGCCTTTCATCGGACGAGCGTCTCCCCACCGCGACCGAGTCGTTTCGGCACGCCTGCTCGTCGGGGCTCTCGAGCGTCGCACGAGAGCATCGAGCACATTCGGTCGCGCCAGGTCTGCCTATCAGGGGATCGACTCTCGCCGATCCGACCCGCGGGGACGGATTCTAGACAGCCCGACTCGGCAACGCAATCAGTTCCCACGATACGCGTTTACGCTCGGCAACCGGTTCGGAGGAGCCGCGGCTCCCACTGAGCCTTCGAAAGCGCTTCGAGGCCCGAGCCAGACCGATCAAGAGGGGGAGCCCGTCGCTTCGGTGGCGGCGGACTCCCCACTCCACGGTGTGTCAGAACAGCACGTAGCGAATGCCGCTCGTGGCCGCGAAGCCGCCGAGGGCGACCGGGTCCTGAATGAACCACTGAGCGAAGTAGACACGGCCGACCAGTCCAGGGAGATTGGGAATTCGGGCCTGTACGGTGCCGAACCCGGCTCCCGATCCCGAGCCACCGAGCGTCACGGGAATGAACACGGGGCTGGGCACGAGCGAGAGAAACACCGGGACGCCGCCCACGTTTTGTCCGATCGGGCCCGGAGCACCCGCGATCCCGAGCAAGGCAGCCGCACCACCCAGAGCGTCCGCGACACCGACCTTGAAATCGATGTTGCCGATGTTCAAGGGCGTCTCCGACAGCCAACGCGGTGCGAAGCCACCTGAGCCCGCGTGAGGCGCTCCGAACGGACCCGCCGCACCGAGGCCCGTCTCGATCGAGAGCAGCGGTCGATCGAAGGGCGCCGCGGCGGAGGCCACCCGTGGGTCCGTCAAGCCGTTGGTGAGGAAGTCGACGATCCGGCCGCGCTCGAACGGCGAGAGACCGAGCGGGACGATGAGAGGATCCTGATTGTCGGCGAAGTCACCACCGCGGTTGTAGAAGTTGAGCACGGCATCGAGCGTGGCGAGCTGGCCGTTGTGCATGAATCGCTCTCGGAGGCCGACGTTCCGAAGCGAAGCGGTCTTGAACTTGCCACGATCGGCCGGGTCGCCCGTGACGACTTGGCGTCCTCGGTCCTCGAACGAAGGCCGCAGCCCCAGATTGTGAAAGCGGTCGTCGGAGAAGAGCGGAGTCGAGTGACAGCGCGCACAACCCGCAGGGCCCGTGAACAGTGCCAGCCCCGCCTGCTGGTTGGGAGTCAGGGCACTGCCGTCTCCGGCGACGAATCGATCCCACGGGGTCTGAGCGGGATTCAGGGTTCGCTGGTAGGCCGCGAGCGCGAAGGCGATCCGCTCGGCCGTGATGTCGGAGGTTCCGAAGGCGGCTTGGAACAAGTCCGGATAGGTCGGGTTCACCGCCAGCGCCGCTGCGAGATCGCTCGGCAGCGCGCTGGCGAGCTTGAGGGGAGTCACCACCGTGAGCTTGTCCGTGATCTGAGTCCAATCTCTCGACTCATGAGCCATCTCGACGTCGCTGAGAGGCGGGCCGATGGCCTGATTCTCCAGTGCCCCTCCGAAGGGAATGCGAATGGCTCCGGAATCCGGATCGACGAATCGGCCGCTGGCGCGTCCGTCCCAGAACAGCTCACCGAAGTGGCCCGCAGCGATCATGCTGGGGGTGAAGCGCGAAGTGACTTGCGGCACCAGTCCGAAGGCCGCGTCGGGAAGGAAGTCATTGCCGGAGTCGGAGCGAATCACGCCCGGAGAGCCGTTGGTGTCGTCGGGCGTGCCGAACAGCCCGTCGAAGCCCGGAGCGGGGGCGACGCGCGGATCGCCGCCACCGGTGGCCGATCGATGGCAGGTTCCACAGGCGACGGTGTTGTCGCTCGAGAGCTGCTCGTCCCAGAAGAGGCTCTTGCCGAGCACGGCCTTGGTGGCGGTGGTCGGGTTACCGGGTGGATCGGGGGCGGGACCGAGCTGAGCTCGGGCGGCGCTCGTGCTCAGGAAGAGCGAGAACGCGACGATCAGAAGGGAGGTACGGACGGATGATGAGCGCAGAGCGGGCACGGGCGAATCTCCTCGAGCGGGTTTTGGGAAGCCTTCTTTCTTGTGCCCGTTTCAACCGGAGCGCCGAGCGAGCGGACCGCTAAAAATGACGAAGACGTCGAGCCTGAGTTTTTGAGCGGTCGACGGGATCGGTCTCGAAAGGGCTTGGTGAGTCGAGCCGCTCGGAGTCGATTCGATAAGACCTTCATCGGAGGATCGCGAACGTCTCGCGAGAGTCTCGCACCCAAGATTGGATCGTGGTGCCGCTCGCCGGATGACCGCCCCCTGTGCGGGAAGCCGTGGTCGGACGATCGACGGGTAGCCCGAGGTGCAAGCTCCTCAAAGCAATGCGCGGTCGGAGCTTCCGAGGCACGTTTGAAAAATGAGCGCTCAGGCCGGACAATGCCGTCCGGAATCACGTCCCCCATCCAAGAGCTTATCTGGCAAGTCCCGATTGGAGAGCCACCATGCGACGCTGGCTGGCCTATGCCCTGGTCCTGATGACCGGCCTGCTTCCCCTCAGCTGCAGCAAGAGCAGCAGTAGCAGTAGCAGTAACCCTTCTGTCTTCCAGACGGCCTTCCTGAGCGTGATCCACGCTTCCGAAGGCGGTAACGTCGACCTCTGGGTCGAGTCGAGTGCGATCGCTGGAGGCATCCAGTTCGGCCTGGCTACCGAGTACCTCGAGATCGAGGCCGGCAACGACCGGCTCATCCAGCTCTTCGAGGCCGGGACCACTCGCCTGGTAGCCGTCATCAACCCGGATCTCGATCCTCTGAAGCGATACACCTTGATCATCGTGGGTGACTTCGCCAACCCGGAGGTCATCTTCATCGAAGACGATCTCGAGCAAGCCGACGACGACGAGCTCGAGATTCGAGCGGTACACGCGGCTCAAGCAGCGGGCAACATCGACATCTACATCACATCTCCGAGCACCGATGTCGCGGACGTCGATCCGACGCTGGCCGATGTGACGTTCCAGGCCTTCACGGGCTTTGGCAGCCTGTTCAAGGGCAACTACCGCATTCAGGTCACCGAGGCGGGAGAGGAGACGGTTCTCTTCGACTCCGGAGCGATCGGTCTCTTCGAAGACACGAACATCACGCTGATCATCCTGCCCGCGAGCTCAGGCAATCGCCCGCTCATGATGACGCTGGTGGACGCCAACCAAGGATTCCCGGCCGTGCAGTTCATGGATGTGAGGTCGCGCATCCGGCTGCTGCACGCCATCTCCGACAACGAAAACCTCCAGCTGCTGATCGACAGTAGCCTGAGAGTGTCCGGTCTCGGATTCGGTGCGAGCTCGGGGCACCTCGATTTTCGATCGGGAGACGACACCGACTTCGCCGTTCGGCAAGTGAGCGGCTCGTTGCCCTTGGTCGAAGAAACGCTCGACATTCCCGCGCTCACCGATCGAACCTGGATCGTCACCAACAGCCTCGCCGACCCGATGAGCCTGTGGCTGATCGACGATCCGGCGGTGGTCAACGCCAACAAGGCACAGCTCCGCCTCGTGCACTCCGCGTCGCTGGCCGGCCTCATCGACGTGTACTTGACCGCCCCCAGCGTCACCGATCTGAACCCACTCGATCCCGACTTCGAGAACATGGACTTCCTCGACGTGATCGAGCATCTGACGGTCGACGCTGGAGAGATCGCGGTGCAGATCACCCAGGCGGGACAGAAGTTGGCATTGATCAAAGAGTCGATCACGTTGGCTGCGGGCGATGCCGTCACCGCGGTCGGTTTCGATCCGCCACCTGGCATGGCGGTGCCGTTCACCCTCGATTTCTACTCGGACCGCCCCTGAGCGCGAAGCTCAGGGAACGACCAGCACCGGCCCGCGGCAGTAGCGCACGCTCTCCCGCGCCAGCGGGCCGGTCTGGTCCGGGCTCTCCCGACCGGGCACCGCGCAGAAGCAAACCGGGAAGTCCTCTCTTCGGAGGACCTCCCGAAGCTCCTCCGGATAGGCGTGCCCCTCGACCACGCGATCCGCTCCGCGCGCGAGAGCTTGCAGAGCGGCCAAGAGCGGGCTGACCTCATCGCCAAGGCGCCGGCCGATGTCTTCCTCCGTCACCGGATCCGCGGCCGTGCGGCCAAACTCGAGCACGGCATGGTGCTCGGCGCTCGACATCGCGACCAGGACCTGGAGGGGACCTTCGGTGAGGCGCCACATCCACCCAGCTGCGCGGCACGCCTCGGCTCCTGCGTCCACGGTGATGAGCACGCCGCGCTCGAGCAGGGCGCCGATGTCCTCGATCGGCTCTCGGACATGAATCATCGGCACGGGTGATCGGGCGAGCAAGACGTCGGCGACCACGCCGAGGGACGCGGCGCCGAGGGACAGGTAGTCCTCGAGAAACGGCGTCGGGAGCACGACCAGGCCGAAGTCCTCTCGCTCGACGAGCTCCAGAATCTCGAAGGGCAAGCGATCGCGGTCGTCCGTGAGCGGTGCTCCTTCGCCACCAGCCGACAGGGAGTGAATCCGGCACTCGGCACCCAGCCGAGCTGCAATCGATTCGGCCAGCGCTCGCACAGTGTCTTGTTGATTCGATCCGTCGAGCAAGGCGAGAACGCGCGCAGCCTGGACCTCGGGGATCTCGACGCGCGTCCGCAGCGTTCGCTCGAACAGGTGGATGTTCTCGTCGATCTCGTCGAGCGCGTGATCAATGTCTCGCCGCGAGCTCATGACGCTGCTCCTGGCAAGAGCCCCAGACTCTCCATCACGATCAGGTAGGCGATGGCGGCGACCACTTGCACGGCGAACAGCGTGCCTCCGACCTTGAGGAACTCGCCCCACCCCACTCGCACGTTCGCCTCCTTCTTCAGGGCATGGATCGCGATGACGCCCGCGATCGAGCCGATCGGCGTCAAGCTGCCGCCCAAGTTCGCTCCCAGCGCGACCGCCCACCACAGCGGTCCGGCATCGAGTGTCTCCAGCCCTCTCACGATGGGCACCATGGTGGCCGCGACGGGGATATTGTCGACGATGCCCGAGAGCACTCCGGTCACCAAGCAGAAAAGGCCCAGTCCGAGATGGAGGCTGCCATCGATGATGCCCTCGAGCCGGCCCGCGATCTCGTGCAGGAGTCCGGTCTCTTCGACGGCGCCGATCAGCGTGAACAGCGCCACGAAGAACAACACAACGGCCCAGTTCACCTTGCGGAACGTCTTCTCGACATCGAGGCCCGAGAGGAACAACGCCGCCGTACCACCGGCCACCGCGACGAAATCCAAACCCAAGCGCAGCGGACGCGCGATCATGAATCCCACCACCGTCAGCCCCAAGATGATCGCGGAGCGACGGAACACGCGCACATCACTCACGAGCGCCCACTCATCGAAGTCGGACACACGATGGGTCGGTGCACCTGGCTGCGAGGTTGCCGTCTCGGGAAGTAGCGAGCCGTACATGAAACGCACGACCAGCCAGCTGAGCGCGAGTGCGAGGAAGGAGAAGGGAAGCGTCGCGACCAGGAAGTCGACATAGCTGAAGCCCGCCGCCGTGCCGATCATCAGATTCGGCAGGCCCGAGGCGAGGGTCGTGCAGGCCCCGGCATTGGCGGCGAGAGCGATTCCCATCATGTAGGGCCGCGGGTCGAGCTCCAGCGTGCGCGTGACGACGAGCACCAACGAGGACAGCACGAGCATCGCCGGAACGATCGTCAGGAAGGTCACGAACACGAAGGTGAGCAGCACCAGAGCCGTGAAGAGCGTTCGGGGACGACCGCCCGTCCACTTCACGATCCGGATCGCCACGAAGTGGAACAGCCCGCTGCTCCCCACCACCTCCACCAGCACGCTGGTGCCGATGATGACCCCGAGCACGTTGAGGTCCTTCGCGACGAACTGATACAGGTCGCTGTACGGGAAGACGTTTGCCCAGACTCCGACGACGAGGACAACCAGAGCCCCGGTCGCAGCGGCGAGCGTCTTGTGCACTTTCTCGGTCGCGATGACGACATAGGTCGCCACCATCACGAGTGCGAACACAGCCATCAAGACCGGCGAGACCTCACCACCTGTCGCGATCACGCACCACCTCCTGCTCACGAGTGTGCGGGATTGTACGCTGGACCCCACTCGCGAGCAACGTGAGCAGCGACGAGCTCCGACCTGATCCATGATCCGCTCTGCCACTCACGACTCTCGATGGCCGCCGGGCCCGAGCTCGAAGACGTGCGCGCGACCGACGTCGGACTCACGTCTCGGCCGGCTCAGAATTCAGGCGCACGTTGATCGTTCGGCCTCGATGTCCGATCCTCGAGGCTCGACGTTCCCTGTGTCGGACTCGCCGCTGATCGAAGGAGGCTCGATGCACCAGGCTTCCCGTTGGCTGATCCCGATCGTGCTGATGGCGGTCGGCCTCGGCATCGCGTTCTGGTATCTCGACGACAGTGCCCTCCGGCCCGGTGACGAGCCTCCCGGCCCGGTCGATCGAGCCGGTCGATCCTCGAGCCCGGCTCTGCGTCCTCTCGACGAGGCGTCGAGTCCAGCGACGGATGAGGCTCCGAGGGATGAGCCGGGCAGCGACGTCGAGACCGTCGAGCGCTGGCGGGGCTCGGGAACGATTCGCTTGCGGTTTCGCGACGTCCGCACGGGCGAAGCGATTCCGCGGCTACCCTTCGTGGTCTTCGCCGAGCGGGGTCAGCTCCGCGTGCTCGGGCGAGGTCGCAGCGACGAGTACGGCCGAGCCACTCTCCGACGCCTGCCCGCCGATGCGATTCTCATCGAGACCTCCCGGAAGCCGCCGTGGGCCAGCAGCCTCGCCGCCATCTGGCTGGAGGAGGGTCGCGAGAGAGAGCAGGTCGTCGAGGTCGGTCACGGTGGAACGGTGCGCGGACGGACGGTGGACGATCTCGGCGCCCCACTCGCCGACGTCGAGATCTTCGGCTGGAACGGCGCTGGCCCGCGGTCCCTGGCCATTCAGCTGAGCAACCTGCCCGAACTGATGGCGCGATCCGATGCAACGGGACACTTCGAGGTCGGCAGCCTGCAGAGCCGTCCGCGAGGCGTCTGGGTCGTCGACGACCGTCCCCGCCCGGAGCGGTTCGAGGACGTGCGCTTGCACTTCGAGCAGAGCGCGCATCAACCGGCCCTGCGAGACCTCGCGATCAACCACGAGCGAGAGATCGATCTGGGTGACGTCGTGCTCCCTCGCTTTCCCAGCTACCGCGGCCGTGTGATAGACGCGAGGGGACAACCGGTCGCGGGTGCCCGGATCAGCGCCGACTCGGAGCGTGGCCTCGTGCTCCGAGTCTCGACGCGTCAAGGCAAGGAGGAGTGGGTGCTGAAGCACTCGGAGGCAAGGAACGCGCCTCGAGAGTACGAAGCCGTCAGCGACCTCGAGGGCCGGTTTCTTCTGGAAGACTTTCCCTTCGATCAAGTCGAGGTCTTCGGTCCGACCGGCATCACCACCTCCGTGGCCCTCCCGACCGTCGAGCCGGGTGAGATCGGCGAGATCGAGATTCGACTCGAGGAGAAGACGCGGCTTCTTGTCCTCCCAGTCGACGAGAAGGGCGAGCCATGGGGACGAAAAGGTCGTCACCCACGCCTCTCCTTCCTCCGCGGCTATCTCGAGCTCTCCGGTCGGACTTGGGTGCCCTTCAGCAGCCCACCCGAAGGTGACGGGACATTCGTGATTCAAGGCGGCCCCGCACCCCAGGATGTTCGGAGCATCACACTCCGGTGCTCCGGCTGGTCGCTGGCCGTCGTCGATCTTCCAAGCGGTGCGGAGACGGAAGACCCCATCTGGGTCACCCTGCAGCGCACGAGCCGTCCTGCTCTCCGACTACTCGTCGAGAGCGCCCATCCCGAGGACCGAGCGAACCTCTCTCTGGAGGCCTGCCTCTCACAGGAGCCACGTGGAAAGCGAGACTGCTGCAACCTTGGAGGCTCTCGCCGAATTCGGCTCGTCAAAGAGCCCGTTGAGACCGAGATCGAGGTCGATCTGGAAGACCGTCCATACTTCCTCCACGTGAGTGCGCATCGGACCGGACTCCTCACCTGGACCGGAAGCTTCGGCCCTTTCATCGCAGACGAATCCCGCCATCGGATCACTCTGCCCGACTGGAAACCCAACGAGCTCGAGCTCGGCATCGAGACCGAGCCGGAGGAGCCTCCCGCGCCTCGCGAGCCGGAGATGCGCGGGCAGATCCAGGTCTTCTTCCGCGATGCCGAGACCTTGAAGCCGATCACCGGTGCTCACCTCGATCTCATTGGGCGAAACGACGTCAAGCTGGGCAGAACGACTCTCGATCCCGGCATCTTGCCGGGCGCTTACTCAGCATTCGTTCGTCCCGGAAAGTACGAGCTCGAGGTCCGGGCTCGTGGGTATGTCGCTTTGAAGGAAGTGGCTGTGATCGTGCTCCCGGGCGAGCAGGTCGACCTCGGCATTCGAGAGCTCGAGCCACTGCGCGCTTGGCGTGGCCGCCTTGTCGGATTGTCTCTCGCCGAGCTGGACGACTTGTGGTGCTCCGTGACCGATGGCACGAGACCGATCAACCACGAGATCACGATCGACGGCACCGGACGCTTCGTTCTCGAGGCCGAGAGTCTTCCTGAGAAAATGTTCTTTGAGCTGCAAACGAAATCCGAGGGGCAGCGGCCCAGCCGCACATTTCCGATCGAGCTGCCTCAGATCATCGAGGTCGGTCGTTGGGATCCCATCGAAGAGAAGACGGTCGAAGTCTTGCCTTGGTTCGATCTCGAAGTTCAAGTGCTCGGCATCGCACCGCGACACCAGAACGCCAACCTCCTCGTGACGATCGAAGACCTCGATCGACCACGACTCCCAACCGGCCTGAGGGACCTTCCACCCGTCGACGGACAAGGCTCTCGAATCTACTCGTTCCGAGCCCCGGCCGGCCGGTATCGTGTCAGCGGAGAGGGTGTCTTGTATCGGTTTCCACTGATCGAGGTGACTCTCTCCGCCGATGATGTCGTCCCGGTGATCGCGACTGCTGATTGAGAGCTCGATGATTCCACTTCGCCACGGTCTGATCGGTATTGGACTCCTGACACTCTTCGCGTGCGAGGATTCCGCACCCAACGGTGGCGCCGCCTCTCGAGAGACACCCGAGGTTCGGTGGACGGCACCTTTGCCGAAGGCTCCCCAGGTCGGGGACGCCGTCTGCGCCGAGTGCCACGCCGACATCGTCGAGCAGTTCGAGCCGACGACCATGCGTCACACGGGGACCTGGGTGACGACCGAGAACATGGTCGGAGCTTGGCGACCTTGGAACGACGTCTAGCAGGCCTTAAGATCCGGCGGGCTCCGCTCGAGGCGGTGTCCACGGCCTCGATCTCCCCTTTCCCGAAGGCACGGAGCTCAACGATGCGACAACGACGGCTCGTCTGGGCGCTCACCGGGCTGCTTCTCCTCCCGGCCAGCGCGCACGCTCTCCAGGACGACGAGGCCGATCCGCGAGCGGCCACTTTGTCGGGAGGTCCACTCCTTGCCGAGCAAGCCGCCTACGATGTCCAGTCCTATGATCTCGCGCTCCGAATCGATCCCCGAGCAAAGTCCATCACGGGCTCGCTCAAGGCGACCGTGCTCACGACAAAGATCCTCGAGATGCTCGTGCTCGACCTGGATGCGCGCCTGCAGGTCGCCAGCATCACGTTGGGCTCGGAGCCAGCCGCAGCCGAATGGGAGCGCCGGGGAGACCGACTCTGGATTGCACTCGGTCGCGAAGTGTCCCCAGGCGAGACGATCGTCGCCACGATCGAGTATGGCGGCGAGCCGAGAGTGGCACCGAACCCACCCTGGTCGGGCGGCTTCACCTGGGCCGAGACACCTCAGGGCGCACCGTGGGTCGCGGTTTCATGTCAGCTCGATGGTGCCGATCTGTGGTGGCCTTGTAAGGATCACCCGAGCGACGAGCCCGAGCGCATGACGATGGCGATCACGATCCCGAAGCCGCTGGTGTGCGCGGCGAACGGGACCCTGGTGAAGGTCGTCGACGCGGAGGAGAACGGCTGGCGAACTCACCACTGGCGGATCGACAACCCGATCAACAACTACTGCGTGAGCGTGAACATCGCCCCCTACGTCTCCGTGAAGGCGAAGTACCGCAGCATCGACGGGCACGAGATGCCGGTCGAGTTCTGGGTGTTGCCGTCCGCGCGCGGACAGGCTCAGCGTCTGATGCCGCAGATCCTGAAGGAGCTGCGCTTCTTCGAGGAGCACGTCGGTCCCTACCCGTTCCGCAACGAAAAGTACGGCATCGCGCACACGCCTTACCTCGGCATGGAGCATCAGACCATCATCTCCTATGGGTCGAGCTTCGAGGTCAACGAGTTCGGCTTCGATTGGCTGCATCTCCACGAGCTGGCACACGAGTGGTGGGGCAATCTCGTCACCAACGCCGACTACGGGGACTTCTGGATTCACGAGGGCTTCGGTACCTACATGGAGGTGCTGGCGGCCGAGCACTTCAAGGGTCCCGATGCCGGGCGTCGATACGTGGCGCGCCTCCGCCGCGGCATCAACAACCGCGCCCCGATCGCCTATCGCGAAGCGATCGCCATCCGCAACGTCTACTTCGTGCCGCCGAAGTACGTGCGCAGCGACAACGATGTGTACAACAAGGCGGCCTTGGTGCTGCACACGCTGCGCTTCTTGGTCGGCGAGAAGGTGTTCGCGGAGTCGTTGAAGCGCATGACCTATCCGACGCCGGAGCACGCCCGAGCGACCGATGGCGAGCAGTGCCGTTTCGTGACCACCGCCGAGTATCGAAAGATCGTCGAGGAGCTCTCGGAGCGGGAGCTGGGCTGGTTCTTCGATCTGTACCTGTATCAACCCAAGCTCCCCCAGCTGATCGAAGAGCGCACTGAGCGTGAGCTGGTGCTCCGCTGGGAGACACCCGACGCTCTCCCCTTCCCGATGCCGGTGGAGGTGTCGGTGGGAAATCGAAAGAAGCGCCTCGATCCGGCGGAGGACGGCACGATGCGCGTCGCGGTCCCGCGCCGCGCCGAGGTCGAGATCGATCCCTGGGGCTGGATTCTGCGCGACCTTCCGCGACCACAACGGAGGCGGCGATGACCGAATCGAGAGCCTATGGACCGGGTGACATCGTGCGTTGGCAATCGGACGGATTCCGAGGATCATTGACGATGGCCGCCGGCAAGGCCAACGCGCTCCGCCCTGAGCTCGTGACCGCGCTGTCCGAGGCGTTGAACGACCTGGAAGCGATGCCGCCCGATCTGGTCGTGCTGACCGGTGAGGATCGCTTCTTCTCGGCCGGCCTCGACCTGGTGACACTTCATGCACTCGAGCGCACCGCCTTCGAGTCGTTTTGCCAGGAGCTCGATGCGCTCTTCTTGCGGCTCTACGAGCTGCCCACGATCACGGTGGCGGCCGTCAACGGGCATGCCGTGGCCGGCGGTGCCGTCTTGATGCTCTGCTGCGACCGTCGGATCGCCTCAGCGGGGCCCGCCAAGATCGGTCTGAACGAGACGCAGCTCGGGCTGCCGTTTCCCGGTGCTTGTCTCGACGTTCTCGAGAGCGTCTTGGCGCCGTCTACGTTCGCTTCGGTGGTCTTGACGGGACGCATGTTGTCGGTCGACGAGGCCCAAGGCCTCGGGCTCATTGACGAGGTCGTGCCTCCCGAAGCCCTCGCCGAGGCCATCGATCGGTTCGCGGACCCGCTGCGGTCCGGAGGACCCACCGGGCGGCGGGCGATCAAGAGATCGCTCCGCAGCAGGTGGCGGCGTCGCTGCCAAGGAGGCTGGGCCGAGCGCAACGCGGAGTTCGTCGACCTTTGGTTCTCGGGCGCGGCGTGTGCGGAACGCGCGGCCGTAGTCGCTCGGCTCAAGAAGTGACGAACGGACGCCAAGACTGCCCCTTCAGTGCGGCGCCCTGTTGCGTTGCGCGCCGACCTCGACCGTCGCTGACCCACGCCGTCGGCTAGGCGAGCTGCTGCCAGAGCTCACGGAAAGCGTCTCGGAACGGCTTCACCAGGCGCGGCTCGTCGGTCACGATGAAGTTCTCTTCATTATGGCGAGCCGCGCTGCGAGTCCAGTTGTAGCTGCCGGTCACGAGCAGCTCGCGGTCGAAGATCGCATACTTGTGATGCATGTGCTTCTCGGTTCGATCGACGCGGACGGGGATCCCGACTCGCTCGAGACGATCGATGTCGGAGCCGCGATCTTCGGCCTTGTCGTTGTCGGTGAGGATTCGAACGCGCACGCCGCGCTGGGCAACCTCGGCAAGTGCCTCACTGAGGCGATCATCGGTGATGGTGAACACACAGACATCGACCGCCTGCCGGGCGTGCCGGATGAGGCTCGACAAGCGTTGCACGCCTTCGTCGCCCGGGCTGAAATAGGTCTCCGCGATCGAGGACCGCCGATCGGCTCGCGGAGTGAGAAGCCGAATCGCGTCCTCGAGCCATTCGAGAACCCGATGATCACCATGGGCGCTGAGTCGCTCCTGGGCGAGGGCAAAGGCACGGCCTCGCAAACCGTCGAGGTCGTGGCCCTCGAGATCGGACTCCCCCAACGTCTCACGCAAGGCGCGGCGCTCGCCGCGGGAAAGGCGCAAGTCGTCGAGCGTTCGGGCGAAGAGCACTTCGATCTGTTCGAGGTTCATCGGGTCAGGTCTCCGGGTGACGGCGACATCGTATCATGAGCGAGACGGCCCTGGCGGATGGCCGAACGATGGACCCCGTCTCCACTCCCACGGCCGGGAACGACTCCCCGCGCACACGGCTGGGCGCCGTCGCGTTGACATTGCTCTCGATGGCGTTCAGACTCGACGGTTCTTGTCCGGCCGGCGAGCTCGTCGGTCAGCCCCACCTCCACGGTCTCGACTCGCGCGAGGCCGGACTTCGCGGAGCTCGATCTCGTGGTTACCCGAACCCTACCCGTCGTGCTCTTCGTGGCCGCGCTCTCGCTCGCAGCCGGCTGCGGAGGTAGTAGCAGCTCGAAGACCTCTTCGAATGCTTTCGTCGCATTCATCAATGCCTCGACGAACTCGCCCGATCTCGACATCTATGTCGAGGATCGCATCGAGATCGGCAACCTCTCCTTCGGGGAAGGGACTGCGTACTCGCGCCTCGAGAATGGCGTGCGAAACATCAAGGTCGTCCCATCCGGCACCTTGCAGGTCCTGGTCGCCGGAGACTTCGAGGTCCTCAGCGGAGCGGCCTACTCACTGCTCCTGGTCGACAACTTCTCGAGCATCGAGCCGCTCTTCCTCCGAGACGACCGACGAGCCCCCGGCGCCAACAGCACCCGCTTCACCTTCGTGCATGCCGGTGCCAACCTCAACCCCGTCGACATCTACCTGACCGTGCCCAGTATCGACATCAACGCCGTCGACCCTTTGGTACGCGGAATCCCATTCAAGGGCGCCACCGCCTTCGGTGAGCTCGTCTCGGACTTCTATCGGGTCCGCGCGACGACCGCGGGAACCAAGGACATCCTTTACGACTCGGGAGCCGTGCCGTTCGTCGCGGGGACCATTCTGTCCCTGATCTTGCTCGATGACCCGGTGGGACCGGTGGCGGTCAAGATGCTCACGGTCGACGGCGGCGCCACGCCTTCGAGCGTCGAGTACCCCAATGCGGGCTCCCTGCTTCGCATCGTCGCGGCGTCTCCTGATGCCCCCACCTTCAAGGTGCAGATCGACGGCCAAGAGATCGCGGGCGGCTTCGACTTCAAGGAGGTCTCCGAGTACCTGAGATTCGACGGCGGCGAGGAGCGCACGATCAGCATCTTGAACGATCAGAACTCCAACTTGCTGGCCGAGATCCAGAGCCTGCTGGATCCCAGCACGTTCTTCACGCTGACGGTGTCGAACTCGACCTCGAACGGGCTCGACCCCCTGCTCATCATCGAGGACTCCCAGCTCCCGGCTGCTGGCTTCGGACGCATTCAGGTGGTCGCCCTCGCCCACACCCGAGTCAATGGCGTCGATGTCTACCTGGTGCCATTCGGGACCGACATCAACGGTAGGCAGCCGACGGCTGCGGACGTGCAGTATCAGGACATTCTCGGGTACTACGGGCGGCAGATCGGCGACTGGGAGATCATCGTCACGCGACCAGGCCAAAAGTCCATTCTCGCAACGTCGGGGCTCCTACAGCTCGGCGACCAGAAGATCCATACCGCGCTCTTCATCGAGCCGACGCCGCCCGGAACGAACTACGCCCTGCAGGTCCTCAACGACAACTGAGCAATCGTGAAGCGGGGAGCCCGCGCGCTCCCCGCGACTCAGGCCTTGGACGCGAACAGGCGCGGCCGGAGGCTGAAGCGACGCGAGCGTGAGAAGAGCAAGATCAGCCCCAGAGCGATCAGGCCCGTGTTCTCGGCGAGCTTGCCGCAGGCGAGCTGTTCACCGCTGCCACAGCCACAGTCGAATCGAATCGCGCAAAACGCGATGTCCTCGGCTCCGAAGATGCCGAGCGCGCGCAGCAGCACGGCACTCGTGAACACCACGAGCATCGTGATGAGCATCAAGGCGACTCCGCGAAGCGCGATTCCGAAGATCAACAAGACACCCGCGAAAACCTCGATCCACGGCAACCAGGCGGCGGCGGCATTCATCAGTCCCCAAGCGCTGGGAGGGAACATCTCATACTCGCGCATCATCTTCAGGAACTGCACCGGATCTGCGAGCTTGGCTTGGCCGAGGTAGAGGAACGCCCCCCCGAGGATCAGGCGCGCGATCAGAGCCGGGTAGCCGCTCTCGTCCCAGCGTCGCAGACGACCTGCCGGGGCCACGGCATCGCTCATCGCTCTCGGTCCCCCTTCTCGACGGGAAGGCCTGCCGCCTTCCAAGCCTTCATTCCGCCCAGGTACACGACGATCTGCTCGGCCGGAATCCCATTCTCGGTGAGATCCAGAGCCACCGATTCGCTGTCGGTGCAGTCGCCGCCGTTACAGTACACGATCACGAGCGCGGCGGCGGTCGCCGCTTCGACGACGACGTCGAGGGTGCGCTCCAAGTAAAAGTGGTTCAGGAGTCGAGAGCCCGGGATATGGCCCTCCCGGTGCTCGCCTTCGTTCCGTGCGTCGACGAACAGGTAGGCGCCCGATTGATAGGCCGGGTCCTGGAAGTAGCTCACGACCTCCTCGTGCTCTCCGACCCGCAAGCCCACCGCCTCCAGGCGGGATCGAATGGCGTCCTCGGGTGATTCGGGTCGCGGCGGCAGGTCGCCCTCGGTCTCCTTCGGGGGCGCTTTCGGCTTCGTGATGCCGACTGGCTTTCGCTGCGCCTTGAAATAGTCCCGCGAGAGCTCGAGCCCGTCCTCCGAGAAGCCGTTCGCGACCCAGGACAGGAGACTCAAGACACTCAGCACCAGCGCCGCCTCCAGCGCGATCCGCTTCCACTCTTGCATCCTGCTCCGCGTCCTCCAGATTCCTCGGGTGCGGTCCTCGGGTCCGATCTACCCTTTCCTACTACGCCATCTTAACCGGTGTTTCCCGCTCGTCCTTCGCCCGCTCTTCTGACATGGTAGAGAATGGCGTCCGGCCACTCGAATCGAAGACAGATAATTGGCGACAGAAGAATAGAATCCTGAGAGGCCGGTACGGCCGTCAGCCGCGAGCTTTCCTGGCTCGCCCCCCTGAACAAACCCCGAACGGAATCCGCCCTTGACCGCTGTCTCTCCTCATCCCGCTCCAACGATCGACTCCCGGCTCACGCGTGCCCAGAAGCTCGCTCGCGCCATTCGGGTGGCGAGCGTCTTCCCCCTCACGGCACCGATCGGGCTGGTCCTCGGCTACCTCTACCTCGACGCCGTCGGTCAGCTCGATGAGCGGCCTTACGACCATTCAGGCACGGTCGTCACTCTCTACGAAGACCTCTTCATCAGCCTCCTCCTCGCTGGCGTCGCCTTCTGGATCGCCCGCTGATCCCACCTCTCTTCACGACCCCCTGCACTCACCCTCTCTTCACTTCTTGTTCGCTCCCCTCCGGAATACCGCTCACCAGACCGAGTACGAAAGACCGCAGGAGCAAGAGTGCTCCGCAGTCCCTTTCGGGAGGTCGAATGATGACAACCTGGACCGCTTCCTCTCCTTCTCGCCGTCTCCTGGATCCCCTGGAGGCCAAGCAGCATGCCGCGTTGCGAAAGCTGGCCGCCCGCATCCACTCGGCGAGTGTGACTCTTCTGACGGCTCCGCTAGGAGCCGTGCTCGGAGTCGCTTACTTGATCCGAGCGGCCAAGAGCCGCGTACGACCCCGCGGTCACAAGGTGACGGTCATCACGATTCTCGAGGATTGGGCGCTGACGGCCGCACTGGCGGCTGTTGCCGGCCTGATTTGCTGGATCTTCTGAATTCCACGCCGACGAAAACGCAGATCCCCCCTGAAAGAAGCGGGTGTCGACGGCCCTGGCCGCGACACCCGCTTTTGTTATTTCGAGGCTTCGGCCGGAGGACGAGCCAATCGGTGCGTTCCCACCGACCAGCGTTTAGATTGTGAGCAGGCACTGACATCGACCAGAGTCGATACTTGGAGGCGCCCCCTTGGACGTCATCGGATTGGACCACGTTGCACTCCACGTCTCCGACCTGGCTGCCAGCCGCTACTTCTACGGGACGATTCTCGGTCTGAGCGAGGAGGATCGGCCTGATTTCGACTTTCCCGGCGCCTGGTACCGAGTCGGCGGCAACGGCCAGCAGATCCACCTGATCGATCGCGCGATTCCGGCGGACAGCCCTCCTCCCCGGGAGCGGCATCTCGCTCTCGGGATCGGGGATCCGACCAGCGCCGAACTCAGATTGAAAGTCTCGGGTCAGACGTATCGTGGGCCGAAGCCTCGTCCCGACGGCGCTCTGCAGATCTTCGTACGCGATCCGGACGGGCACGTGATCGAGCTTCTGGGCCCGATCCCCCGATGAGCCCGTCGAGGACGAGCTGCGGAGGGGCGCGATGCCAATCCTGAGCTGCCTGCTCCTCGGCTTGGCACCAGCCCTCTTCTGGCTCTGGTACTTCCGTCGCGATGACGAGGGTGCGGATCCGGCCCTCTCACTGCGCGTCTTCTTGGTCGGCGCTGCCTCGACCGCTCTCCTCCTGGCGATCCGTCCATTCTTGGCTTCCTGGCTTCCGAACGCCGACGACTTCGCGACGCGGCTCCTCCGCACGGCGCTGCTGGTGGGAGTGCTCGAAGAGGGCGTCAAGCTGGATGCTTTCCTCCTGGGCGCCTTCTTGCACCGGAGCTTTCGTGGCCCGCTCGACGGCATCGCCTACGGCATCGCGGCCGGCTTGGGCTTCGCCACGGTCGAGAACGTGTACTTGATCGCGCGAACCGGGGAGCCCAACCTCGCCCTGATCCGAGGCGTCACGGCTACCTTCGCGCACGTCGGCTTCACCGGGCTCTTGGGCTTTGGATTCGGAGTCGGCCAGTTGAAGCGCGGTGTCCCTCGGATCGCGTGGTACCTCGGATCCGTGCTGGTGGCGGTCTCCTTGCACACCGCCTATGCCATTTGCATCAAGCCGCCCCTCGACCTCGATTACCTCGCGATCCTCGGAATCCTCCCAGCACTTCACATCGCATTGCTGGGGGCTCGCCGATTCTCGGTACGGTGCAGCTTGGAATCACAGCCACTTTCGGGGAATCCAACCATCCCCGAAAGCCGTTCGTAGCAGAGCCGTTCGCGTTGACAGGCGCCCGAGCCTGTGTTTCGATCCCAAGTTGCCGTCCGTCCGCCCCTCCGGAACCGATCGCCGGGAGACCGATTCCCCATGAAGCGCCTCGCCCTCGTCGCCTTCTCCCTGTTCGTTCTCCTCCCGGCAGCCGTCGCCCAGCCGCGCTCCCATGCGCGCGCCGAGCTCTTTCATCGCCAAGACGGCGAGACGATTCGGGCCCTGATCCGCATTCGGATCGACGGCGGCTACCATCTCTATCACGACGACCTGGGCCACCCCGACGCGATCGGCAAGCCGACGAAGATCACGATGCACGGCACGGACGTGACCTGGTCGGCGCCACGCTTCCCCGATCCCGAGCGCTTCGATCAATCCGCGATCGCAGGCAACGGTGCTTTCATCCAAGGTCACGAAGGCACGATCTGGGTCTCGGTGACCGGTCGAGTCGAAGACGGCTCGCAGGTCGAAGACGTCCGGGTCGACCTGAATGGTCTGACGTGTGAGGACGACGGCTCGTGCGTCCCTTACGTCCAGAAGGGCGTGGCTTCGCGGGGCGCCGGAGACGATGCGCTGTTCGCGTCGTTATCCTCCGAGAGGACGGCTGAGAAAGTCGAGTGGCCTCCGGCGACTCAAGACGGTCGAGCGCGGGCGACGGTCTACGCCCAAGCGACCCAGGACGGGGCGCTCGCGATCGCCATCGAGCTCGCGATCAACGACGGCTTCCACCTCTACCATGACGACCTGGGGCATCCGGACGCGATCGGTCAGCCCACGAAGATCTCCTTCAAAGGTGGCGGCTTGCAGGTCGGTCCGGCGCTCTTCCCCGAGCCGGAGCGGTACGACCAATCCGACATCACACCCGGTGCCTTCATCTATGGACATGAAGGCACCCTCCTCGTCTATGCGGCCGGCCAGCTCGAGGAGGGCGCGTCGGCCAGCGATCTGCGCGTGGACATCACGGGGCTGACCTGCGAGGACAACGGCTCGTGCGTCCCTTTCACGGCCAAGAACCTCGCTGTCTCGGCTTCGACTCCCAAGAAGGTCTTCTCCGGCTTCCCGGCCACCCTCCGGGAACTCGTCCCGGACGAGCCGCCCGCGACGGACGTACAGCCGCCCGGCGCCCCGAGTCAGAAGGGTGAGGCGAGGGCCACCATCTATCATCGAGTCACTGGACGTGAGGTCCGGGTCGCGATCCAGTTCGAGATCGACTCGAAGTACCATCTCTACCACGACGACCTCGGCCATCCGGACGCGATCGGCCAGCCGACCCGCATCACCTTGCACGGAGATGGCATCGAGTGGTCAGCGCCCCGCTTCCCCGAGCCGAATCGTTACGACCAGTCCGACATCGAGCCCGGCCTCTTCATCCTGGGACACGAAGGCACGATCGTCGTGTATGCCCGCGGCACGCTCGAGGAAGGCGCGAGTGGCAAGACGGTTTGGGCGGACATTGACGGCCTGACCTGCGAGGACGACGGCTCCTGTGTCCCCTACGAGGGCCGCAACCTCGTCTCGGCGGGCGCCGGCGCCGAGACTCTGTTCGCAAGCTTCCCCGAGGACTTCGGGGTCGCGGGCGAGACGGCGGAAGGTGGTAGGAAGACCACCGCGATCGAGAAGCCGATGCCGGCCCGCGACTGGACCGAGGCCCAGCTCGACGCGATCGAGTTCCCCGACTACACGGCTCGCGACGATGGCCTCGCCGATCGCAGCCTCTTGATGTGGATGGTGTTCGCGTTCATCGCCGGCATCATCTTGAACGTGATGCCTTGCGTGTTGCCGGTGATCTCGCTCAAGGTGCTGAGCCTGGTTTCGCAAGCGGGCGAGTCTCGCGGTCGCATGCTCATGCACGGCGCCGTGTACTCGGCGGGCATCTTGTCAGTCTTCTTGATCCTGGCCTCCCTGGCGGCCTTCGCCAATCAGGGTTGGGGCGAGCAGTTCCAGAGTCAGACGTTCCTCGTGATCATGATCGGATTCGTCTTCGCGTTCTCACTCTCACTACTCGGCGTCTTCGAGCTGGGTGTTCCGACGGCCGTGGGTGCGATGGCGGGCACTCAGCGCGAGGGACTGAAGGATGCCTTCGTCAAGGGCATCATGACGACCCTCCTCGCCACTCCCTGCAGTGGGCCGTTCTTGGGCGCGACCTTGGCTTGGGCCGTGTCCCAAGACCAGGTCACGATCTTCGCCGTCTTCATCATGGTCGGACTCGGCATGGCCGCGCCCTACCTGCTTCTCGTCTCGCATCCGGCCTTCTTGAAGTTCGTCCCGAAGCCGGGAGCCTGGATGGAGACCTTCAAGCAGGCGATGGGGTTCGTGCTGCTGGCGACGGTCGTGTTCCTGATGATCAGCCTTAATCAGGACCTCATGCTCTTTACGGTCGCCTTCCTAATCTTCGTGGGATTGGGATCCTGGGTCTGGGGTCGATTCGCCCGTTTTGAGCATAGCCGTGCTCGTCATCTCGGCACGTTGGCGATCGCTCTGCTCATCGTCGCAGGCGGCGGTCATGTGTCTTATCGATGGCTCCCGGGTCTGCTCGGACAGGGCGAGGCGAGCGCGCAGGCGGGCGAGCGTCGGGTGCAATGGGAGCCGTTCGATCCGGAGCGGCTCGCGGCGTATCACCTTCAAGGTCGATCGGTCCTCATCGACTTCACGGCCGACTGGTGTCTGACCTGCAAGACCAATGAGGCGTTCGTCTACCACACCGAAGAAGTCGAAGAGGTCCTGCAGAGAAAGAACGTCGCCTGCATGATCGCCGACCTCACGACCGACACACCGCTGGCGATCAAGGCCAAGGATCTGATGCAGCAGCTCGGATCGCACTCGATCCCGTTCCTGGCGATCTTCCCGAACAACGATTCGTTGCACCCCCATACGCTGCGAGATCTCGTGACGAAGTCCGAGGTGCTCGAGATCCTCGAGTCGCTCCCCGATCCTAAGGTGGCCAAGCGATAGCGGTCGAGTGCGGTCCGGCCCCAGGGAATTCGGGAAGACGAGCCGCCTCGAGATCGTCCTCCCCCGGCATCAGCGCGCTCGCCCTCTTGCCCAACGGGTATCGATGCGGCGAGATTGAGGAGACGTGCTGTCGAGCCGACAGCCCTCGAATCGCCCGAAGGAGAATCTCATGACGTCTCGACTCTCTTGGATCAGCATTGCCTTGGCGTGCCTGGCGGGCGGATTCGGCCTGCGAGGTCATCTCTCGCCGCAGGAGTCCTCGCCTGTCCTGGCCAAGGCTTCATGGCCTCCCCACCCTTCGCAGATCGTGAACATCACGAATGATGTGACCGGCGGCCAGTCCCTCGGCATGTGCGTGCGCAAGAACTCCTTCTTGCCGCTCTACTCTGTGCCCAAGGACCGATGGCTGGTCGTCACCGACCTGATCGTCGAAGAGTGGAACTCGGACGAAGCGGGCTACCTCTTCCTCATTCAGGAGAAAGGCGCCGACTTCCAGATCAAGCTCGACAACAAGTTCGTCGGCCTCGCTGCGCCCGGACCGTACCACTCACCGGTCGGACTGACCTTCGAGCCCGGATCGACGGTCGGGCTCTGGTATCCCAATCGAGCCGGGAGCGACATCTTTCCGAAAGAGATCTTGGTCGAGGTGTCGGTGACCGGATACCTGACCCCCTGAGAGAGGCGATTGCCTCAGCGATCCGGTGCCCGCCGATGAGGATGGAAGGTCGCCGGCTCGGTCTTCTTCTTCCTTTGGCGTCGCTCGAACCAGCGGTAGAGCTCGATCTGGCTCCGGAACGGCTCGTCGCCCGAGGGGGCGGCGTCCAGGATCCGGAAGGGAATGCGTCGACGATCGCCTGGTTGCAGTCGTCGATACTCCCCATCGGCTTGAAGCACCCAGCTCTTGACGTTGTCGCGCAGGACGGCCTCGAGCCCGGCCTGAGCGACTCGGACGACATCGGAATCGAGCAGTGGAAACATCGCTTCGATTCGCGCGTGGAAGTTGCGGCGCATCCAGTCGGCGCTGGAGAGGTAGACCTCCTCATCGCCGCCGTTCTGGAAGTAGAAGACGCGGGTGTGCTCGAGGAATCGATCGACGACGCTGCAGACTCGGATGGTCTCGCTCAGCCCACGCACGCCGGGCCGGAGCCGGCAGATCCCGCGCACGATCAGATCGATCTGCACGCCGGCCTGGGAGGCCTGATACAGCGCGTCGATGATATCTTCGTCCACGAGAGAGTTCATCTTGCAGACGATGCGACCTCGTCGCGCGACCGTCCCCAGCCGAGTCTCTCGCTCGATCAAGTCGATGGTGCGGTTCTTGAGGTCGAGCGGAGCCACCGTGATCGTATTCCAGGCGCCGGGTCGTGAGTATCCGGTCACGACGTTGAACAGGGCCGGGACGTCCTCACCGATCTCCTCACGCGCGGTCAGGAGACCGAGGTCGGTGTAGAGCTTGGCCGTGTTCTCGTTGTAGTTGCCCGTGGCTAGGTGAACGTAGCGCCGGATACCATCCGGCTCGCGACGCACGATGAGCAACGCCTTGCAGTGCGTCTTCAGCCCGGCGACACCGTAGACCACATGGGCGCCGGCTTCCTCGAGCTTGCGGGCCCAATCGAGGTTGCGCTCCTCGTCGAAGCGCGCCTTCACCTCCATCAGGACCGTGACCTGCTTGCCGTTCTCGGTCGCCTTGACCAACGCCTGAATCACCCTCGAATCGCGGGCCGTTCGATAGAGGGTCTGCTTGATGGCGAGCACTCGCCGGTCAACCGCCGCTTGCTCGAGCAGCTCGATGACGATGTCGAAGGTCTGAAAAGGGTGATGCAGCAGCACGTCCTCCCGCCGGATCACGTCGAACCAGGTTTCGCCATCGCCCGGAGCATGCTCGGGAGGCAGGGGAGGCAACGGCTCGTCCCGGAGCAGCGAGAATCCTGGCAGCTCCACGAGCTCGAACAGGGCCGACAGGTTCAGGGGCGGCGGAAGGCGATACACACTGTCTCGACGCAGGTCCAGAGCGTCCCGCAGCCGGTCGACGAGTGGCGATGCCATCCGACGCTCGACTTCGAGCCGCACCGCCGTTCCTCGCTTGCGATGTCGGAGCTCGGCCTGAATGGCCTCCGGGAGATTCAAGACGTTCTCGTCCGCCAAGCTCAAATCGCTGTCGCGCGTCACCCGAAAGCCCTGGATGTCCAGGATGCGATAGCCGCTGAGGAGATCGCTCGAATGGAGCCGAATCACTTCCTCGAGCAAGATCAGGCGGGTTTGGTCGTCGTTCGCAGGAAGGCGCACGAACCGCGGAAGGACCGAAGGAACTTGGATGAGGATCAGGTCGATGTCGGGCGCCAGTGCATCGGGAGCGGCCTCGACCGTCACCGCCAAGTACAACCCGGCGTTCGAGAGCACTGGAAACGGGTGGCTGGCATCGACGGCCAAGGGCGTCAGCACGGGAAACAGATCGTCTTCGTACCAAGACTCGAGGTGTCGGCGATCCGGCTCCGTGAGATCCTCTCGTGCAACGACATCGATCCCCGACTCGCGCAGTGCCGGCTTCACCTGACGATGCCAGCAGTCGTACTGCCGTCGGAGCAGCCGCCGAGTGCGCAACGCAATGGCGTCGAGCTGCTCCTGAGAGGTGAGTCCGTCCGAGCTCCGAATCAGGTGCTCGCTGTGAGTCTCACGCTCCAGCCCGGCGACCCTCACCATGAAGAACTCGTCGAGGTTGGAGGTGGTGATCGCCAGAAACTTCGCGCGTTCGAGAACCGGAACGGAGCCCGAGCAGGCCTCGTCCAACACCCGGGCGTTGAACTCCAACCAGGAGAGCTCCCGATTGAGGAAACGCTCAGGCGAGTCCAGGGAGATCTCGATGGATTCGGAGCCGGATGGGATAGCCATACAAGGACTCGAATAGATTGGATTTGAGCTGAAGGGACCACTCTTCGAGGCTGAGATCGAAGTCCGTCTCGGCGAGCAGGAGGACCTCTTCCCCCTCGATCGTTGCGCGCAAGGCACCGACACGCTGCTGATGGCTGCGATCGAGAGCCTCTGCCAAACGAAGGAAGCTCGCCAGCTTTCGGACCAGGAGCTGACGATCGGGAGCGAGGCTCCGGAACTCCTCGTGCGTCTTGTGGGGCACTGCTTTCCGATGATAGCGCGCGACGAGCGCGATGATCTGCATGTCATCGACGCTCAACCCCATCAGCCCCGAGGACTCGATGAGGTACATCGAATGCTTGTGATGGCTCGAGGGGTTCACATACAAGCCGACGTCATGGAGGATCGCGGCGATCTCGAGCAGTAGCCGAGGTCGAGCCCCGAGGCCATGAAGCTGTACCAGGTCGTCGAACATCGCCAAGGCCAAACGCCGGACTTGAAGAGCATGCGTCTCGTCGAAGTCGTATCGGCCTCCGAGCGCCAGGGCCGCCGAGAGCACCTGTCGATCGAAGTCGATCTCGTCACGCGGAGAGGTGCGACGCCGGACCCAGTCCAGCAGCAGGCTGTCGAGCATCGAGAAGTCGACGACGACCGCCTCGGTGGCGCGCGTGAGATTCCAGTAGCTTCCAAACATGATCGCCGCCGGCAGGACCGTCTCGGCCTCCTCCAACGGAAGCCCCAGCCGATCAGCCCGGCTCGCCAAGTCCAGCTCCTGGAGCTCCGTCCGCAAGCCATCGAAAGCGGCGCGCTCGATGACGCGCACTCGAGGATCCTCGGTCGGAGTCGCGCCGGCGAGCTGGGCGACCAACGCTCGCAGGTCGGTGCTGATGACGAACAGCCTCTCGAGCGGCAGGCTCGGATAGAGCCGAGCGATGCTTTGGGTCATATCTTCGATGAACGCGACCAGCAATCGACGAGCTTGCCGCTCGCTTCGCACGTCCAGGCCCTCGATCAGGCGCAACGTGCCGACCGGTCGACTCTCGGCGAACAGGACTCGACCGGTCTCGATGACCAGAATCTCGACCGAGCCCGAGCCGATCGAGAGCACGAGCGAGTTCGTCTCGTCGAGACCGAATCGTTTGCCGATCAGATGGCGCATCATCTGATAGTTGAGGCGGCTCTCCTCGAGCCCGTCCACGATCTGGACGCTGAGACCGGAGTCGAGACGCACTCGGTCCAGAAACGCCGAGGCGTTGTCAGCCTCTCGAACGGCCGTCGTCGCGATCGCCCGATACTGCTGGATACCGTAGGTCTCCAGGACGCGCGCAAAGTCCGAGAGCACCTCGCACGCGGCGCGCATTGCCTGGGCTCCGATTCGGCCGGTCCGAAACGAGTCGATTCCCAATCGGAGCGGCTGCATCAAGCTCTCGAGCTTACGAACCGAGCCGTTGGTCCCCAGCTCGGCAATCGACATCCGAATCGACATCGAGCCGACGTCGATGACGGCCACGGGGGAGCTGTCGTTGCGGGTCACGGGCGGGACGGCTTGGGTTCGTTCCATTCGGAATGGTCGGGTCCGGGCTCGGGGCTGGCGATGCGGAAGGGCGCCTGATTCGATCTTGCCATGCCCAGCCGATCGAATCCATCGGCCTCGCCCCGACGATTCCGCATCCATCGAGCGGACACGAGGATTCTCCGCCCGATCCACCCGGGCGAACAGCTCCAACGCAGCCCTGACGCCCTGACGCGGACTCACGGATGGCAGGATCTGGCCCTCGGAGCCCGGCTCCGAGGGCCAGATGTGTCCGTGAAACGGGGTGCAGGGGATTCTCAGGTTCCACTTGCAAGCAAGCACTTGCTAACTATAATGCCCGGATGACTTCATCTGAACGCCTTCCGACAGCTGAGCGCCAGCGCCAGATCGCCCAGGCCGCCCTTCGGATCATCTCCACTCAAGGGGTGAGCCGAATGACGGCCGTGGCCTTGGCAGAAGAGGTAGGGATCGCCGACGGCACCATATTCCGCCACTTCAAGGACAAGGGAGAGATCGTCAACGCGGCAATCGACCTGTTCGAGACAGCCCTCGAAGGCACGTTTCCCCCACCGGATGGTGAGCCGCTGGACCGGCTCGGATCGTTCTTGGTGCAACGCCTAGCATTACTGCGCAAGAACCCAGAGCTTCTCCGCCTTGCCTTCAACGACCGCTTGGCGGAAGCCGCCGGCGCTGAGGGTGCCGCTCGCATTGAGCGGCTCGTTGGACGCTCAGTGACCTTCGTCCACGACTGCCTCGCTGAAGCGCAGGGCGAGGACCAGATCACCCGCCACACTCCGGTGATGCTCCTTGTCTGGATGGTCATCGGCGTTGTCCGCGGCGCATCCATGACGGGTACCTACCGTGTGCCGGGGCGGAAGGCTCTTGCGACCGCGCCCCCCAAGAAGGTCTGGACGACCCTGGAACGCTTTCTACGTAGCACTGCAGAGGAGCAGAGATCATGACCACACCGCCCACTCTCGTTGCAGCAGGCCTTCTATGGCTGGGCCTCGCAGGCTGCGCCTCAACGAGACCCAATCACGAGATGGCATCACCAAGCACCCAGTCCATCGAGCTTCCGCGAAACGCGGGGAGCGGGAGCGGCAAGGAGGTATCTGTCCTTCTCGATGAGCGTCATCTGAAGCTCGTCACGATCGCCCTACGTGATGGCACACCGCTTCCGCCCCACACCGCCCCGGTGCCGGTCACAATTCAGGTGCTCGAAGGAGAAGGAGTCGTTCACACCAGCGGCAAGCCGATGACGGTGACCCAGGGCAGCCTGGTCTCCCTGGTGGCCAACGAGGAGCACGATGTCATCCCGAAGTCGGGGAGCGACATGCTGCTTCTCGTTCACTATCTGCGCAGCGCGCAATGAAAGTGACCTCGTGATCGGCGCAGCAACCAACTGATGGAGGACTCTCAATGGCGACGTTGACAACAGCAAGACCTTCAAGGATCCCGCGCGGTCCCTTGCTGGTTGCGTTGCTCTTCGTGACCGGTTGCGCCGCAGTCGGCCCAGACTACGTCCCCCCCACGGTGCCAGTGCCCGCTGGTTGGAGCTCGGACCTCGCCGAGGGTATCCGCACCGGTGCAGCAGAGCTCGAAGAGTGGTGGAAGCTCTTCGAGGACCCAGTCCTCAGCGGCCTGATCGACCGCGCCTCCGAGGGCAACCTCGATCTTCGCGCCGCCGTGTCCCGAATCGACGAAGCTCGCGCCATGCTTGGCGTGGCGCGAGGCGCAAGGTTGCCACGGATCGACGCAGATGCCTCCTACAGCCGAAGTCGACAGAGCTCCGAGTCAAGCCTAGGCGGCAAGACGCTCGGAGACCTTGTGTCGGTGAGCGACGTCGACACGTACGCGGCAGCAATCGGAGCTGGCTGGGAGCTTGACGTGTTCGGTCGTGTGCGAAGGTCCGTCGAGTCCTCGCACGCGAACTGGCAAGCATCGGTCGAAGACTACGGGGGTGTGCTGGTCGCCCTTCGGGCAGAAGTCGCACTGGTCTACATCGAGACCCGTTCCCTGCAAGACCGCATCGCGATCGCGGAGAGGAACGTCGCCTCACAACGCGCCAGTCGAGAGATCGTGCGCAAGCGCCGGGAAGCTGGCATGGCACCGGGCCTCGAACTCGCCCAGGCGGATGCGAATGTAGCCAGCACCGAAGCCACACTACCCCAACTTCGTGCGCAGCTTCGGCTAGCGACGAACCGTCTCAGCGTGCTGCTTGGCGAACACCCGGGAGCACTCGGGGAGGAACTGGGGACCCAGAGCTCGGTCCCTTCCCCACCGGAAAGCACTCTTGTCAGCATTCCCGCGGACCTACTGCGCAAGCGGCCCGACATCCGGCGCGCGGAGAGGCTACTCGCCGCACAGACCGCCCGCGTCGGCGTTGCCACAGCCGACCTCTATCCCCGGCTCTCTCTCAGCGGGGTCTTCGGGTTCAGCGCTCAGAGCCCAGGGGATCTCTTCCAAGCCTCCAGTCGCACCTTCGGCATGGGGCCGTCAGTCGTTTGGAATGTGTTCGCGGGCGGGAGCGTGCGTAGCGCCATCGACGTTGAAGACGCGCGCGTCACGCAGGCATTGGTCGCCTACGAACAGACGGTGCTCAGAGCGCTCGAGGATGTCGAGAGCGCACTCACAGGTTATAGCCACGAGCGGACGCGCAACACGTCTCTCCGTTCGGCTGTCGACGCGTATCGCCGCGCAGTGGGGTTTGCCGAGGACCTCTACCAGGGCGGAAAGACCGACTTTCAGAACGTCTTGGACGCGCAGCGCAACCTGCTCGCGTTCGAGGACCAGCTCGCGACGAGCAACGCGGCACTCGTGGAGCATCTCGTCGCGCTGTACCGCGCGATGGGAGGAGCATGGAACGTAAGGCCGGAAGAGCGTGCAACCGAACTGCCGCGCGGCACAAGCGAGAGAGGCGAACAAGAATGAAGAACTGGCAAGCACACCTACGTCGCGCCGTCACGTGGCTTCTCCTGATCGGTGGCGTACTCGTCGCGATCTACCTCCTGTTTCTCAGGCCAATCGACGTGACACCCCATCGAGTGTCCAAAGGCGTGGTCCTGGTGGAAGCGCTTGGCACGGGTTCCATCGAGAGTCGTCGGACGATCGACGTGAGCTTCGAGGTAACGGCCCGACTTGTGCAGATCCACGTGGACCAGGGAGACCATGTCAAGCAGGGGCAGGAGCTAGCGTCCATCGACAACAGCACCTTCGAGGCCGAAGTGGCACTCGCTGAGCAAGAGGTCTCTTTGGCCGAGTCGACTCGGCAACGACTCAACGCGGACATCGAGCGCTCCCGCGCCGTATTGAAGGGTGCCGACGACGGACTCGAGAGAATCCGCCCGCTCGTTGAAAGTGGTGCCGCCTCGGAGGAGGCGCTCGACGTGGCCGAGGAGCGCCAGAAAATCGCGACCGCTGAGCTCGCCCGATCACAGGCCGCTCAGTTCGAAGGACAAGAAGCGGTCTCGACCGCCCGTCGCCGACTCGACCGCGCGAAAACGGCCTTCGCCCGAACCGTCGTTCGGAGCCCGTTCGACGGAATCGTCCTCCGCAGAGAACGTGAAGTCGGAGACGTGGCTGTTCCAGGGGCCGCAGTGCTCAAGTTGGCCGCGACGGACACGGTCTGGGCGAGCGTTTGGGTGGACGAGACCTATCTCGATGCTCTGAAGGTTGGGCTTCCGGCGACCATCGCGTTGCGGTCCGATGTCGAGCAGACCCTTCAAGGCAAGGTGGTGCGGATTGGTCACGAGGTGGACCGTGAGACCCGCGAGCTCCTCGTAGACGTGTCGTTCGACAAGTTGCCGGAGAAGCTCGTATTCGGTCAACGCGTGGACCTTCGGATAGAGCTCGCTCGACGCACTGACGTGGCTCGAGTACCGACGCACGTCGTGGTTCAGCGCGATGATCAGGAGGGAGCCTTCGTCGCGAATGGAGGGCGTGCCGAGTTCCGGGCGCTCGAGCTCGGCCAGAGAGGTCGTGACCTGATCGAAGTTACCGGCGGCCTATCACTCGACGATGTGGTTCTCGATCCGTCTGTTGCAAAGAACAAGCTGCTCCGGGACGGTCAGAGGATCCAGCTGAAGGCCTACGCCGACGAGGAGCCATCGAGATGAACCTTTCACTGCGAGACGTTCGACACGACTTCAGTCGGTTCCTGCTGACGGCCGTAGGCCTCGGGCTGCTCCTCACCGTCGTCTTGGCGATGACGGGGATCTATAACGGGATCATCAAGGATGCGACGGCGCTCCCCGACAGCCTCGGTGCGGACCTCTGGATTGTCCAGCGAGACACGCGCGGTCCATTTGCGGAGCTCTCCCGAGTTTCGAGCGACTTGGAGGAGCGCGCGCGTGCAGTTCCGGGTGTCGCCAGGGCACGCAGCTACGTTTCGCACACCATCCAGCGCCAGCTACCGAACGGTAGGCCCCTGCGATTCACAGCAGTTGGGCTCTCTTGGCCTGATGACCTCGGGGGAGGTCTCCCGATCGTCAGGGGGCGACCACTCGCCCAACCCCACTACGAGTGCCTGGTGGACAGTTCCCTCGGCCTGTCACTCGGTCAGCGCATCCCTCTCGGGCGAGATGTTTACACCGTCGTGGGCATTACCGACGGCCTGTTGGCTTCTGGCGGCGATCCCTCCGCGTTCTTCACGTTGTCCGATGCGCAGAGGATTCAGAACGACGTCTCCAACGAGGCAATTCGGCTAGACCGTGAAGCACGCTCCGCACGAGTTCGGCAAAGCGCGCTCGGCCGTGATCCAGAGCTCGTCCGTTTCTCGGGAAAGAATGCACAGCTCATTCCAGCGCTGGGTCCCTTGCCCGTATCCGCAGTGATGTTGAACATCGATCCGGGAGTGCCGCTGGATACGGTTCAAGCACGATTGCAAGGCTGGCAAGACATCACGGTCTACTCCCAAGCTGAGGAACACGGCCTGATCCTAGGCGGAGTCGTGGAGAAGACACGGCTCCAGATCGGCTTGTTCCGCGGTCTGCTCGTCGTCATCTCGGCCATTCTCATGGGCCTCATCATCTACACGATGACCGTTGACAAGATCCACTCGATTGCACTCCTGAAACTTCTGGGGGCACGCATGACTGTCATCCTCGGGATGATTCTCGAGGAGGCCCTGCTCCTCGGTGGCATCGCGTACGTGCTGGCAGTGATCATCGGCAACTTCGCTTTCGATATCTTCCCGCGACGCGTCGTCATCGAGAACGAGCACCGATTGGCTCTCCTGGGCATCGTGATCGCCATCTCCATTGCCTCCAGTGCGATCGGGATGAAGAAGGCCCTTGCAGCGGATCCCAACGAGGTGTTGGCGGCATGAGCGATCCTATCCCCGCTGTTCAGGCACGCTCGCTCTCGAAGCATTACGGAGAGGGCAACACCTACGTACTCGCTCTCAAGGAGGCGACCTTCCAGATTCATCCCGGAGAAGTCGTAGCTCTTCTCGGCCCATCGGGATCAGGAAAGTCGACGCTGCTGACGATTCTCGGCCTCATCAATCCGCCGGACACGGGGTGGCTGCAAGTCGGTGGAGTTGAGGTGATTCGAGACGGCGCCGTCGTTGGCGACGCGAACCTCATTCGACGCCGCAACCTCGGGTTCGTATTTCAGCGCTCGAACCTCATTCCGTTTCTTACCGCCGAAGAGAATGTGCGGCTGGTTCTGGAGCTCGATGATGTGCCGCGACGCGAGGCGGTTCGACGCGCGCGTGAGATTCTCGAGTCGCTCGGTGTGGCTGATCGTGCTCGCCACCTGCCCATGCAGCTCTCCGGAGGGCAGCAGCAACGCGTCGCCATCGCACGCGCGCTGATACACGAACCTTCGCTTCTTCTGGCCGATGAGCCGACCGCTTCCCTCGACAAGGAGCTCGGTAGACGCGTCATGGAGCTTCTGAGGACGGCAGCCATCGAACGGGGAGCTGCCGTTCTCGTCGTGACTCACGACCACCGCGCCCTGGATCTGGTCGATCGAATCTTCGAGATCGAGGACGGCGTCTTGGACACAGAAGGAGCCAAACTTCGCGGAGCGACACGATGAGCAACCGAACTGGAGGGCCGAGCAAAGCTTCAGGCCGCGCGAAGGCCCGGAGCGCACAGTAGGGAGACGGGACATGGACCACGCTGTCGCACTCGTCCAAGCGTACCTCTTCGTGAATGGGTACTTCACTATCGCTGAGTACCCCGTCGTTAGGGCCCTCCCGAGGTCGAGGTACGAGACGGCAACGGACATCGACCTCCTTGCGCTTCGCCTACCAGAAGCAGGCGGGATCGTTCCCGCTCGGAAGCCTAAACGACAGCCGCACAAGGGTGGCTTTCGAACCGATCCGGTGCTTGCAGCGGACCAGGAGAACCTTGAGATGTTGCTGGCGGAGGTCAAGGAAGGAAAGGCGGTGCTCAACCGCGGGGCCACGGATCCGGCCGTCGTACAGGCCGTGTTGGTTAGGTTCGGGTGCTGCCCCGAAGGCGATTTGCCAGTCCACGTTCAAGAGTTGCTGAGGAAGGGTGAAACCCGGATGCCAAGCGGACTGCGCGTTCGCCAGGCCGTGTTTGGATCTGTCGTCCAGGGTGGCGGCCGCTATCTCCAGATCTCTCTCGGCCACGTGCTCGAGTTTCTCCGCGAGCACGTCCGTGAGAACTGGAACATCCTACGTCACGTTCAGGTGAAGGACCCCGTCTTCGGGCTCCTCGTCCTCGCCGAGAAGGCTCGGCGCGCGGAGGCTTCTTCCAAACACGAAGAGCACCATCGTCCAAGCGCGACAGAGGCCACGCCGTGACGGACACGCCTCAAACAAACACATCGACGGCGAGAGGCCCTTCGCCTCTTCTCGCGTTCGAGGACGTCGACTTCCTGCGCCACCCCGACCTTCGGCCTGTGCGGCTCCAGCTCGAACTTCTCAAGCCCGAGTGGCACCTGCGCCAGAACGGAATCAACTCCACTGTCGTCGTCTTCGGAAGCGCCCGCATCCCATCGCCTGAGATTGCTCGGCAGCAGCTTGATGAGCTCGCCGAGCAAGATGACGACGAGAGCCTGGCGCTCGCGCGCACGCGCGTCGAGCTGTCTCGCTACTACGAGGAAGCGAGGCGGTTTGCCGGGATTGTCACGCGCCGCTTTCAGACCAAAGGCCGCCGAGACTTCGTCATCGTCACCGGCGGCGGTCCTGGCATCATGGAGGCTGCCAACCGGGGAGCCGACGAAGCGGGTGGGAGGTCTATCGGCTTCAACATCACCCTCCCCCACGAGCAAGCCCCGAACCCCTTCATCACGAAAGACCTGTCCTTTCGGTTCCACTACTTCGCGATCCGCAAGATGCACCTGCTCCTCCGAGCGCGGGGACTGGTCGTCTTTCCCGGTGGCTACGGTACGCTCGACGAGCTGTTCGAGGCACTCACGCTCATCCAGACCAAAAAGCTTGCCCCCATTCCCGTCGTTCTCGTCGGTGCCGAGTTCTGGCACCGGACCATCGACTTCGAGTTCCTGGTGGAGCAGGGAATGATCAGCGAAGAAGAGACTCGGCTCTTTCGGATCGTAGACAATGCCCAAGGTGCGGTCGAAGCGCTCGTAGGCTTCTACGGTGGCGTCCCGCCGAATGACCCGGGGCACGAACAACACCCAGCAGACTCCGGGTCCCGCCCATGAACCTGGCCCGAGAGATGGTGGCGCGCCTGCGTGCGTCGGAGCCGCAGCGGCGTTGTTCATGGTTTCGGTTTCAACGGCGAGGCCAGATCACTTGTCTTCTCATGCTACTGGCCCTCGGCGGTTGCGCGGGGTTGCAGAGGAACGCAGTGCCGGAGCACTGGGTCGAAAGCGCAGCGGTCGCCGGATACACAGGCGTTCGGGCGTGGGGAGACGAATTCAGCGAGGTTTTTCAAGCGAGCCTGGTTCGGTCATTCTCTGAAGAGCGCCCTGAAGATTTTCCGAGAGCGTCGGATGGCTCGCGCACCTACCACGCCTTGGCGCTCTCCGCCGGCGGATCCCATGGAGCCTTCGGAGCCGGTTTGCTTTGTGGTTGGAGCAAGAATGGTTCACGTCCCCCGTTCAAGCTAGTCACCGGCGTCAGCACGGGAGCCCTCATTGCTCCCTTTGCTTTCGTTGGGCCTTCCCGCGACCATTCACTTCGCGAGGTCTACACATCCGTCTCTCAAACGGACATCGTCGAACAGCGTCACTTCTGGAACTGGTTCACGAGCGATTCGATCGGTGATACCACGCCCCTCGCGGAGCTTCTGCGCCGGTACATCGATGCAGAGCTGCTTGTTCAGGTTGCCGATGCCCATCGATCTGGAAGGCGCCTCTACGTAGGAACCACGAACCTCGACGCACAGAGGCTCGTCATCTGGGATCTCGGCGCGATCGCCGCCAGCGACCGATCCGACGCGCTCCAGCTTTTTCGAGACGTGTTGATGGCTTCGGCGGCGATTCCAGTCATCTTCCCTCCGATCTACATCAAGGTAGAGGCTGAAGGGAAGGCATACGACGAGATGCATGTCGATGGCGCCGTCCGGCAGCAGCTAATCGCCCCGTTCGCCGTTCTGGATGGTGTCAGGGCAGCACAAGAAGCTGGCCTCTCTCGAGACCAGGTTCACGCCGTCCTGTATGTCGTAAGAAACGGGCAGCTCCACCGGCGCTGGCAGAGTGTTGCACCTCGAACGACAGCCATCGCGCAACGAGCACTGACGGCCATGACCAACTCGATGGCGGCACGGGAGATCTCCTGGGCATTCTCCGTCGCCAAGAAGCGTGGCGTCGAGTTCCGTATCGCGGCCATTCCAGAGGCGTTTCAGCCATCGTCTGAGGGAGAGTTCAACCGCGCCGAGATGGGCCGTGTTTTCGAGCTTGGCTACCAGATGGGCCTGACCGGCAACGCCTGGGAGCGCAAACCGCCTAACGAGCTACTCGGCGGTGTCGGTGGCGAAGCACCGAGATGAGCCGTTGTCGGTGGCCAGGCGCATGACCGAAGATCGCAGGTCTCGCGCGGCGCTTGCGGGAGTGGCGGGCCGCTCTTCCCCAGAGCGGCCGCCGGCCTCGGCCTCTGGATCGTTGTTGGCCTAGACTAAGACTAGGCACACAGCTCCCGAGAGCCAAGCGAACCCACCCAACGCCTAGCCGAGGAAAACGCTCGAAATTCCGCTATCATGGGGTTTCCCGCTGCATCGACCATCCCGGCCCCGAACCCATCCCATGCCCGACCCGACCCACTCCGCCAACCCCGCCCCTTCGATGCGACGCGTCCGAAAGCTGCATCGTCGCCTCCGACAGCGGCCCGATGAGCGGACGATTCACCAGCTTCGAGTCTCACTGCGCCGCTGCCGCACGATCGCGACTGGGCTCGCTCTCGTCGATCCCGACCCGGTCTGGCGCAGGATCCGACGCCGCGCCCGAAGACTCTTCCGCGCTCTCGGACCGACCCGAGATGCCCAAGTGCTCGGACGATGGGTGCGGCGGCTCGCCGCGCAACCGGACGACCTCGGACAGCGCGTGCTCAAGAAGCTCGCTCGACGCGAGCGGAAGGGCAGCCGCCGCTGGAAAGCGACGGCTCGGCGATTCGATCGGAAAGGCTGGAAAGAGCTCAGTCGCCGCGCCGAAAAGCGATTCCACCGCCTTCCATTCCCCCGTCAAGTGCTCGCCCATTTGGTGCTCGAAAGCTGGACCACCGTCACCGAGGACCACCTGCTCGCCATGCGAGAGAACACCGCCACCCAATGGCACCGGACGCGTATCTCGCTGAAGCGGTTTCGGTACACGGGGGAAGCCTTTGCCCCTCGATCTCTGCGACGGGCTCGAACCAAGCTCCGCTTCCTTCAAGATGCCTTGGGAGACGTCCACGACCTCGATGTTCTCAGCGAGCTCTTCGAGATGCAGGCCAAGCCTCTCGATGGCGCCTCGCTGCTCGGATGGCGGGCCAGGATTCTCCGAGTTCGCGAGCAGCGCCTGTCCGACTACCGGCGCCGGACCGAACGGGCAGACGGCCTGTGGCCAAAGCTCCGACGCCGGCTGCTCGACGGACGACGCCTCGAGGCCGCCAGCACGGCACGACTGATCGCCCAGGCTCGCCTTTCCGGATACCGGGTCACCCTGAATCATCGGGAGCTCCTGCGAGCTCGGATCTGGCTCGATCGTCGTCTGAAGAACTCACCGGACGTCGATCGCCAGCGTGGCCGGCGTCTACTCGCCGCGGCCGGGCGGCTCCGTCACTCCGCCCAGAAGGCACCCGATCCCGATCTCTGCTCACTTCAGCGTCCCCTCGGATGGAGCCGCGAAGATCAGGAGATCGTCGCTCGAGCGATCCACTCGACCCATCGAGAAGCGTCGCTCGCTCTCGACGCCCTCACGCCGTCCGAGCAACGCCTCGCCCAAGACATCGCGACCGCCCTCGAACGTGCGGGAGGGGGCGACTCAGCGGCCGAGAGCTGAGTCTCGTCCGGCCAGCCAGCTCTCGTGAGCGGCGTCCCCGCGCCGGTCCACCAACTCTCGAGGTCCCTCCAGATCGAGGGCTCTTCGAGGCGAAGGTGTGGATCTCGAAACGCGGTCACCATCGCCCGCAGCGCACGGGCCGCCTCGCGGTCCGTCGAGGAGGCGCGAATGGACTCTCGCGTCGTGTGATCGAGCTCGCTCGGTGCGACTCGCCCTTGCTCGATCAGCCAGTCGAGGTTGGCGTAGCTCGAAGCCAGATGGGACTCGAGCCGATCGAGGTCGTTCAACCACGGTGCCGCGTCGAAGCTCGTGCGCTGCCACACCTCGAAGCCGAGCAGAGTGGCGCCCAGGAGACCGAATCCGATCAGGAGCTTGCGCTTCATGGACAACCTCGATGCCTTCCGCCTGTCGCGATGATTGGGAAACGTCCGAGGATCTTTCCTCGCGACCCTCCGAGAGTGAGCGGTCGAGCACGAATCGGTCCCGAGGCGCAGGTCGAACGAAGAGTGTCTATAATGCCCGACCGCGTTGGCCCCAGCGCGAACGGACCCATCTCGGATCATGCCCGACCAGGAGCCTCGAACGGTGCCGAAGCCAGGTGTCTTGCTCGTCAATCTCGGAACTCCCGATGCCCCGCGCACCGGGGAGGTTCGGCGCTACTTGAGAGAGTTCCTCTCCGATCCGCGCGTCCTCGACATACCGGCCGTCGGCCGCGCCGCCCTTCTCGGCCTGATCATCCTCCCCTTCCGATCACCGAAGTCGGCACGCGCCTATTCTCAGATCTGGACGGCGGAGGGCTCGCCTCTGCTCGTCGCCGGCCGCGCATTGGCGGACGCCGTTCGACCTCGGCTGCCCGAGTGCGAGGTCGAGCTCGCGATGCGCTACGGTCGCCCTTCGCTCTCATCCGGCTTGAGCGCATTGCGAGACCGAGGCTGTGAGCAGATCGTGATCTTCCCGCTCTACCCGCAGTACGCTTCCAGCTCGACGGGCTCTTCGTTGGAAGCGCTCTACCGCGAAGCGTCCCGGCTTTGGAACACTCCCTTCTTGCAAGTGGTCCCGCCCTTCTACGACCAGCCGGGATTCATCGAGGCGTTCGTCCAGATCGCGGAGCCGGTGCTGGGCGACTTTCGTCCCGATCGCGTGCTGTTCAGCTATCACGGCTTGCCCGAGCGGCACGTTCGCAAGTGCGACCCAAGCGGCTCCCATTGCCTGGCCTCCCCGGATTGCTGCGAGACGATCGGTCCCCTGAACCGTTACTGCTACCGAGCCCAGTGCTGGGCGACCTCACGAGCGCTCGCCGCGCGCCTTTCATTGCAGGAGGGAGACTGGGATTGGAGCTTCCAATCTCGTCTCGGGCGCACTCCGTGGCTGAAGCCTTACACCGATCTGGTACTCCCGGAGTGGGCGAAGAGCGGCGTCCGACGAGTCGCTGTGATGTGCCCGGCGTTCGTCGCCGACTGCCTCGAGACGCTCGAAGAGATCGGAATTCGGGCGCGAGAGGTTTTTATCGCCCAGGGAGGTGAGGATCTCGTTCTCGTGCCATCGTTGAATGCTCACTCGACCTGGGCCGACTCCATCGCCCAGATGGTCCGAAAGACGCTGGGCACCCGAGAGTCGGCAGCTGTGACGCCGTGAGTGGTGCGACCTCGGGGCCGAAGGTCGATGGGTCGAGACGACCGGCGTCAGCCGACGCATCGCCCGACAGGCGCCCTCAGATCCTCGGGATGGCGGCACCGCTCGTCGTGTCCTTCTGGCTCCGCGCTGCCTTCACCATGGTCGACATGGTGTACGCCACGATGCTCGAGGGACCGGACGGCATCGCCGACGCCTCGGTGGCGGCGATCGGGCTGACACAGCCCTTCGAGTTTATGATGATCGCCTGCTGGGTCGGGAGCTCGAACGGTCTCACCGCTCGCCTCGCGGCGGCGCTGGGCGCCCGCCAGGGGGAGAAGGTCGAGCAGCTCAAGCGCGTCACCTGGCGCATCATCTTGACGCTGATGGGTCTCTTCTTGGCATTGGCGGCGGGCGCGTACCTGGCGGCCGAGTGGATCGCACCCGAAGGCGAGGAGCTGATGGCTCGGCAGTTCCGAAGCTACGCGCCGATGCTCCTGGCCGGATTCGCGGTCACGGCGTTCTGGTCGATCCTTCCGGACTCGCTCGTGAAGGCCCACCAGGACACCCGAAGTACGATGTGGGCCGGTCTGATCTCGGGCACGACCAACGTCGTCCTGAACTCGCTGTTCGTGTTCGTCTTTCAGTTCGGGATCTTCGGGATCGCCCTGGCGACAGTGCTGGCTCGGATCGCGGGTCTCGGCTACGCGCTCATGCGGGCGAGGCGACATGAGCGGTGCCGACTCGCAACCGGAGAAGACAATCAGCCGGGCGTGTTTGATCGTCCGATTCGCGCGATTCTGGTGATCGCGATCCCGGCCGGTCTCGGGTACGTCTTGATGTCTGTGGAATCGCTGTCGGTCTTGGCAATCCTGAGCCAGACCGGGCAACCGACGGAGTCGGTGGCGGCGTGGTCGATCTTCGACCGTGTGAGTCGATTCATGGCGATGCCGGTGATCGCCATCAGCGTCGCGATGCTGCCGCTCTGCGCTCGTCTGTTTGGCCGGGGCGCTCAAGCAGCCATCGGCCGCGAGATCCGAACGGCGGGTGTGGTGGTCATCGCCTATTTGCTGTTGCTCGTGACGCCGTTGGCTCTTTTTCTGGGGCCAATGGTCGCCCAGCGACTCGCCGACGCTGAGCAGACGCGAGTCTTCGCCGAGCTCGGGCTGATGATGGTCCCTCTCTCGGTGCTGGCCATGGCGCCGTTCTTCGTCTTTCGATCGACGTTCGAAGGGATGCAGATGCCCCGGCCCGGGCTCATGGTCAGCGTTCTGAGAACGACCTGTCTGGTCTTGCCGTTGGTGTACCTGGGCGTACAGTGGGCGCCGAGCTGGGGCGCCAGCCCGATCGCGGGAGCCTATGCGGGATACCTGATCGGGACGTCGATCGCCTCCTCGGTGCTCGCCGCTTGGCTGCGCCGCACCCTGAGGAGACCCGAGACTGAGTGCATGGAGAAGGCTGAAGGATGAAGATCGAGGTCGTCGGCGGTGGACCCAGTGGGCTGTACTTCAGCCTTCTCATGAAGCAGGCGTTTCCCGACTCCGAGATCCGAGTCCTCGAACGCAATCGGCCCGATGACACCTTCGGCTGGGGCGTCGTGTTTTCGGACGAGACGCTGGGTCACTTCGAGCAAGCCGATCCGAAGAGCTATGCGGCGATCCGACGGCATTTCGCATACTGGGGCGACATCGAGACTCATGTCGGCGATGCCTGCGTGCGCTCGACCGGTCATGGATTCTGTGGGCTCGCCCGCAAGAAGCTGCTGCAGATCTTCCACCAGCGCTGCCGGGAAGTCGGTGTCCTCCTCGAGTTCGAAAAGGAGGTCGAGTCCGTCGACGAGCTCGCCGGCGCGGACCTGATCGTGGCCGCTGACGGCATCAACAGTCGATTGCGCGAGCAGCACGCCGATCACTTTCGCCCCCACCTCGACTGGCGGCAGTGCCACTTCTCTTGGCTCGGCACCGACAAGCCACTCGAGGCCTTCACATTCATCTTCCGTGAGAACGAGCACGGCCTCTTCCACGTCCATGCCTACCCGTTCCAGGCCGACCGCAGCACATTCATCGTCGAGTGCCAGGAGGACACCTGGCGCCGCGCCGGCCTCGACCAGGCCAACGAAGCCACAACGATCGACTACTTCGAGGCTCTCTTCGCCGACCATCTCGAGGGACACGCCCTCCTGGGCAATCGATCGATCTGGCGCCGCTTTCCGACCGTCACCAACGAGCATTGGCACATCGGCAAGCTGGTGTTGATCGGCGACGCGGCGCATACCGCACACTTCTCGATCGGCTCGGGCACCAAGCTGGCGATGGAGGACGCGATCGCGCTGGTCGAGGCTTTTCGCGCCCACGGGACGCGCGACGTCGAGAGCGTTCTCCGTGCCTACGAGGACGCTCGCCGAATCGACTGCCTCAAGACACAGCGCGCAGCTCAGACGAGTCTGGAGTGGTTCGAGAACTCTCGACGTTACCTGCCCCAGCCTCCGCTCCAGTTCACCTTCAACCTGATGTGCCGATCCAAGCGCATCACCTACGAGAACCTCGCCGAGCGAGATCCGAAGCTGGTCGAGAGGGTGACGGAGTGGTTTGCCGAGAAGTACGACACGCCACGCGATGCCGATGGGCGTCCGGCGCCTCCGATGTTCGCCCCTTTCAAGCTCCGAGAGCTTTCGCTCGCGAACCGGATCGCCGTCTCTCCGATGTGTCAGTACTCGGCCGTCGACGGTGCGCCGACCGACTGGCATCTCGTGCATCTCGGCAGCCGCGGCGTCGGAGCCGCCGGGCTCGTGATGGCCGAGATGACCAACGTCTCGGCTCAGGGCCGCATCACTTACGGCTGCGCCGGAATCTACCACGACGCTCATGTCGCGCCCTGGAAGCGCATCGTCGATTTCATCCACGCCCACTCGCCGGCCAAGATTGGGCTCCAGCTCGGGCATGCCGGCCGCAAGGGCTCGTGCCATCTGCCGTGGGAAGGCGATGACCCGCTGCGCGACGCAACTGCCTGGTCCGTCATCGGACCCTCCGCCCTGCCCTTCGACGAAGGTTGGCCCGTTCCCGAAGAGCTCGACCGAGCCGACCTGCTTCGCCTGCTCGACGACTATGCAGCCGCCACTCGTCGAGCGGAGGCAGCCGGCTTCGATCTGCTCGAGATCCACATGGCACACGGATACCTGCTCTCCAGCTTCCTATCGCCTCTGGCGAACAAGCGCCACGATGCTTTCGGAGGCTCGCTCGAGAACCGAATGCGCTTTCCACTCGAGGTCTTCGACGTGGTGAGAGCGGCTTGGCCGGCCGCCAAGCCGCTCTCGGTCCGCGTTTCGGCCACCGATTGGCTCGATGACGACGGCGGTCAAACGATCGAGGACACCGTCGTGCTCGCCCAGGCCTTGAAGGACCGCGGCTGCGATCTCATCGACGTCTCGTCGGCCGGGAACAGCCCCCTCTCGCAGCCGGACTACGGTCGCATGTATCAGGTCCCCTCCGCCGAGCGCATCAAGGTCGAAGTCGACATCCCCGTCATGGCAGTGGGCGCGATCCTGGGCGCCGATCATGCGAACACGGTGCTCGCGGCCGGCCGAGCCGATCTCATCGCGATGGCGAGGCCCCATCTCCGCGATCCGTACCTGACGCTGCATGCCGCGGTCGAGGCCGGTTACGCGGGTCAATGGTGGCCGAACCAATACCTGGCTGGACGCCCGGCACGCAAGAAGGACTGAGCGCTCGATGCTCTGGGCGGCTCTCTCGATCGGGGCGGGCACGTGCCAAACGGCTCGCAACGCACTCTCTCGCCAGCTCGGTCGAGAGCTCTCCCCGACGCTCGTCAGCTGGGCGCGCTTCGCGTTCAACCTGCCGTTCGCCGGAATACTGGTCGACATCCTCATCCTGCTGAACGGCGCTCCGACGCTCACGATCGGCTTCTTCCTGGCCTGGTCGGTCACCGGAGTCACGCAGCTCGCCCGCCGCCGTGTGCCTGGTCGCGGCCTTCCGCCACGCGAGCTACGCGCAGTCGATCGTCCTGCACAAGCTCGATGTGGTCTTCACGGCTCTCATCGGCACCGTGTTGTTCGCCGAGCATTCGACGGCCCTGGGTTGGGTGGGCATCGTGCTGTCGACGGTCGGCGTGCTGTGGATCAACTTGGCGCGAACAGACGGTCCGAACGGCTGGCGTCGAGCGTTTCACATCGATCTCGGAGCCGCGCTCGCTCTCTTGGCGGGCCTGCTTCTGGTTATCACGAGCTTCGCTCTCAAGGGCGCTGCCGAGACACTCGCCGTCGCCAACCCTGCGCTGGGGACGGGACGCTTCCTCGCGGCGTCCCATACCCTCTTTCACACCACCTGGATCGAGGTGCTGATCTTGACGGTGGCGCTTCTCATCCGCAACCCGAACGAGCTGCGCCGCGTCCGGACGCACGGGAAGCGGATGGCAATGATCGGCGCGGCCGCATTCGTCGGGAGCCTGGGGTGGTTCTGGGCATACTCGATCACGCTCGTCGCTTATGTCAAAGCCGTGGGTCAGATCGAGTCCGTGCTGTCCACGTGGCTCTCGCTGAAGCGCTTCGGTGAGCACGAGGTTCGAGCGCAGATCCCGGGTATCCTGGTGACCCTGCTCGGACTGGTCCTGGTGCTTCTCGGCTGAGGGGAGACCGGGCCGCTCTGCAACTGAGGAAGAACGTCACTCATGAACGCATCTCGAACCGCTCTCGTCACGGGCGTCAGCAGCGGGCTCGGTCACGGTCTGGGGACCGAGCTGCTGGAGCGCGGCTGGGAAGTCCTCGGCACGAGCCGGCGACGTCCGGAAGATCTGACGAGCCAGGACCGATTCCACTTCGAGGCCTGGGACATGTCCCGGCTCGACGAGATCGCCTCCCCGTTGAAGAAGCTATTGGGTCGTCGCACCCGACTCGACTTGGTGATCTTGAACGCGGGCGTCCTCGGCAAGATTCGAGACCTCGTGGACACGCCCTTCGAGGACCTGCGCCATACGATGGACGTGAACGTCTGGTCGAACAAGGTCGTGCTCGACACGCTGTTCGGCCTTTCGATGCGGGTCGACCAAGTCGTCGCGATCTCATCGGGCGCCGCGGTGTCGGGTGCTCGCGGTTGGAACGGATACGCGATATCGAAGGCCGCTCTGAACATGCTGACGGCGCTCTACGCGGCCGAGCGACCCGAGACGCACTTCGCCGCCCTCGCTCCCGGGCTGATCGAGACCGCGATGCAAGACTACCTGTGCGCTCTGCCGACTCGCGACGAGTATGCGGTCGTCGAACGCCTCAAGCGAAGCCGAGGCACGAAGGAGATGCCGGGCCCGCGCGACGCCGCACGTCAGCTGATTGAAGTGCTTCCGGCACTGCGCGAGCAGCGGTCGGGCTCGTTCGTCGATGTGCGGCATCTCGACGTCTGATCGAGATGCCGCACCGGCAGACGATCAGAACACCCCAGCCGAGATCGCATTCGAGATGTCCCGGATCCGATTGGTGGTCGGATCGAGCGAGATGGCCTGCACGAAGTATCTTCGAATCGGCAGACCCGGCGGAACCGGAATCGAGACCTGCGTCAGGCCCCCGCTGCCGATCGATCCGGTGCAGAACAGCTTCAGCTGGCGGATGTCGATGTCGAGCAAGCGGTCATCTACGGGCAGGTATCGGCTCAGCGGAGTGGGATCCGCACCGGTCGAGATCCCGAAGACCCATTGGATCCCCGGCTCCCCGCGAATCGACAGGACGACCTGACCGCCTCGTGACGGCTGCCCCTCCCAGGTGAGGAAGAGCGGCGGTACGACAGCGACGCCGAAAGGATCATCGACCGGGAGGCCGTCGGTCCGCCCGTCGTCCAAGTCCGAGATGAGCCGAGTCGCCTTCCCGTTGGTCGCGACCCGATAGACCGTTTCGGAGCCACCGAAACCGTCGGCGCCGTCGGGAACGATCAGCTCCCCCCCCGCCGTCAAGCCGACGTCCGAGGGGTAGTCGAACGCCGCATCGCGAGAGATCACCGAGAGTCGGCCATCCGCCGAGATGCTCAAGATGTCCTTCCGGCCGGCATTCGCGACGAAGAGACGGTCCGAGTGATCGCGGGTCAGGCCCAAGGGAGCGAGCAGGACCGCGCCCCCGAAGAACACGGATTCTTGCCCGTCCGGCCTGATCTCGAGGATCTCATTCGTCATCGCGCGAGTCGTGAAGTAGTTGCCGTTCGAGCCGATCGTGACACCACTTGCATGGCCAGTCGAGACGAGAGTGCCGACACCTCCCTCCGAGATACGATGGAGGCCAAAGACGCCGTTGGCGATCAAGACGTTGTCGAACTTGTCGACGGTGACACCAAAGGCGTCATTGTTCTGTGGTTGGCCGGGAAGTGCGGCAAAGCTGCCGTCGGTTTCCAATCGGTACGCCACGATACCGACCGGGTCATTGAAGACGACGACCACGATGCGGCCTCGCGAGTCGACGGCCACGTCGGACGGGTTGTTGCCACGGCCCGGCGGGCCGAGCTGGAACGTCGGGGACGGCAGCAGCACTCGCCCGTCCGCCTTCCGCAGGACGACGGTCTTGTTTCCGAACTCCCAACCTTGATCCGCGACGATCACGTCGCCCGGCTCGAGAGTGAATTGAGCCGCGGCCTCTCGATCGATCAGCGGTACGAGGAGGACCGCCAATACAAAACCCAAACCATGAACCCCGTTGCTCTGCATCGATCCATCTCCTGATCGTCGTCATTGCGGGCATGACGCACGCCGACTCCGGAGCGACGTGCCGTGACCGGCGGTCACGGGCATTAACGGGGGGAGACTCGGTCGAGCCTCCCCCCGATCGGTTCGAGCTACGGTCTGGGGTCAGAAGACCTCGGCCGAGATCACGTTCGAGATATCGGCAACCTTGCCGGTTCCCGCGTTGAAGGTCACGGCTTGGACGAAGTAGCGTCCGGTCGGCTGACCGATCGGAATCTGGAGGTTGAAGACGCGCGCTCCACTGTGGCCGAACGTCCCCGAGAGCTGACCCACCAGCCGGCTCAAGTCGAGATCGAGGTAGCGATCGTCGGCTGGGAAGATCGCGCTCAAGGGAGTGCGATCGGGTCCGGTGGAGAGTCCGATCAAGAATGGCGAGTTCGGCGTGCCTTGAACCGTGATCACCAGCTGCCCGCCCCGAACGGCTTGGCCAGCGTAGGTGACGAACAGATTCGGCACGACCGCGATGCCGAACGGATCATCGATCGGAAGCCCATCGGCGAGTCCGTCCTGAGTATCGAAGATCAGGGGTCGCGCGTTTCCGTTGGTGGCAACCTCGAAGACGGCATCCAATCCCGTGCCGCTCGTTCCACCGTCGGCCGCGATCAGCTTTCCACCCGAAGTCAGCCCGATGTCAGTCGGGAACGTGAATGCATTCGCGCGCGAAAAGACGCTCAAGGTCGCATCCGGTCGAAAGCGCAGGATGTCGCGGCGTCCGGCATTGGCGACGAACAGGTTGTCCGCGTTGTCTCGGACGATGCCGATCGCGTTGAGCAGGACGACACCCGAGAAGAACTCCGAGACATCCCCACTCGGAGTGACTCGATAGATCTTGCTCTCGGCAGCGCTCGTCACAAAGTAGTCGCCATTCGAGCCGACGACCACGCCGCTGGCAAAGATCCCGCGCCCCGGGTCATTGATCTCCCCGTCCGGCGTCACGCGCAGCAGTCCTCCAAAGCCATTCGCGATGAGGATGTTGCCGAACTTGTCGACCGCGAGGCTGAAGGCGTCGTTCCCGATCCGACCCACGACCGGCGAGAACAGACCCGTTGGCTCGATCCGATAGACCGCGGGAGATTGTGAGGTGGGATCGAAGATGAGGGCCAGAATGCTGCCACGTCCGTCGATCGCGACGTCGGCCACACCCGAAAGCGAGAAGCCGCTGTTGTCGAAGTCGAAGTTGCGGGCCGGCTCGAGAACCGTGCCGTCGGCCTTGCGCAGGACGATGGTCTTGTGACCGAACTCGACGCCGTGATCGGCGATCACGACGTCACCGGGAGCGAGTTGGTATTGAGCGAAGGCCGGGGAAGCGAGAGCAAAGGCGAGAGTGAGCACCATCACGGAGCCCACGAGGCGGGGAGCTGCTGGCATCGAGAGTCTCCTCTTCTCGGCGGGGTGGCAGGTCCGATCGAGGTCCCCGGACGGGGCCTCGACGCCGGCGCTCGGGAACAAAACCTGTGCCGTATGAGGATTCCATCGGATTCGCAGCCTGAGTGGACCTTGTGGCACGCCACGCCGGCGGAGCCCTCCTCGCGAAGGTCACCGCACGGTAATGCTCCTCACCAACGCGTCACGGATTCCGAAGTGCGATTCGGTCCGAATGCGACCACGAGACCGCGGAGAGCTCAGGTCGTCTTCTTGACCGAGCTCTCTTTCCCGGCAGTCTTCTTGGCGGTGGCCTTCTTCTTCGTCACCTTCTTCTTGGTGGTGGTCTTCTTCTTGGCTGCCTTCTTCTTGGCGACCTTCTTCTTCCGGCGGGGCTTGGATCGTTGGACGAGGATGAACTCGACCGCCTGCTCGAGGGTGAGCTGCTCGTGATCTCCGAAATCCTTGGGCAGGCTCGCGTTGACGTCGCCGTCCGTCAGGTACGGGCCATAGCGTCCGGCCAGAAGCTTCACGTCGATGCCGTCGAGTGCCTCGACCTTCTCGAAGACCTTGAGCTCCTTGGGGGTGTTCCGGAAGCTGCGCTTCTTCTCCTGAGCCAGGAGCTCGAGAGCGCGCGGCAGCTCGATGGTCAAGATGTTGTCATCCGGACCAAGGCTGCGCGTATCGGTGCCTCGCTTGATGTAGGCACCATAGCGGCCGAAGTGGGCGATGACGGGATTGCCCTGCTCGTCGTCCCCGAGCGCTCGCGGCAAGGAGAGAAGCTCCTTGGCTTGATCCATGGTCAGCGTTTCCGGGCTCATGCCGGGAAGCAGCGAGACCATCTTCGGCTTCTCTTTTTTATTGTCGGGGTCGGCGTCCCCATGCTGGACATAAGGACCGAAGCGGCCCGTCTTGACGTAGACCGGCTTACCCTCGTGCTCGCCGACCGGTTCCTGCGCCTGGGCGCCGGCCGCGAGGAGCTCTTGACACCGCTCGATGGTGAGCTCGTCGGGGCAGGATCCCTCGGGGATGGGTGCCGTATCGTCCTCTCGCTGGAGGAAGGGGCCGAAGCGCCCGACGCGTGCGACGATCTTCCGCCCTTCGCCGTCGACGGCGAGCGGGATGGCATTGATCTCCCGAGGATCGATCTCATCGGCCTGTTGATCGAGCATCTTCCGCAGGCCCGGCTTCCCGTTGCCGAAGTAGAATTCGCGCAAGTACGGGCTCCGCTCGAACTCGCCGCGTGCGATCGAATCGAGCCGGTCCTCCATCTTGGCCGTGAAGGCAAAGTCGATCAGCTCGGCCAGATGAACCTCCATGAGGTTCACGACCGCGAAGGCCGTGAAGGTCGGGACGAGGGCCGTTCCCTTTTTGAAGGTATACTCACGGCGCTGGATGGTGTCGATGATGGAAGCATACGTGCTCGGGCGACCGATGCCCGACTCCTCGAGCGCCTTCACCAGCGAGGCTTCGGTGAGACGAGCCGGCGGCTGTGTCACGTGCCCTTCCGCGTCGAGCTTGTCCGCTCGCACGGTGTCCCCCTCGCGTACGGGTGGAAGCAGCGTCTCCTTCTCACCGAGCGCCGCCTCGGGATCGTCGCGGCCTTCGACATAGGCTCGAAGGAAGCCGGGGAAGTCGATCACGCTCCCAGTCGCCTGGAACACGACCTCTCGTCCGTCGCTCTCGCCGACGACCTTGAGCACCATGCGCCGACCGTGCGCGTCCTTCATCTGGCTGGCGAGGGTACGCTTCCAGATCATCTCGTAGACCTTGCTCTCGTCGGGCCCGAGCTTCTTCTGAATCTCGCTGAGCGGCGCGAATTGCTCGCCGGCCGGACGAATGGCCTCGTGGGCCTCTTGAGCGTTCTTCACCTTGTTGCGATAGGCGCGCGGGCTGTCCGGAAGGTAGTCCCGCCCGTACAGCTTCTCCGCTTCGCCGCGGGCTCCTCGCACACCTTCACTCGAGAGCGCGACCGAGTCGGTTCGCATGTAGGTGATGTAGCCGTTCTCGTAGAGGCGCTGGGCGGCGCGCATCGTGCGCCGGGCGTCGAAGCGCAGCTTGCGATTGCCTTCCTGCTGCAGCGTCGAGGTCGTGAAGGGCGCCGCGGGAGAGCGCGTGAACGGCTTCTCCTCGGCCGACAGGATCTTGAAGACCGCTTGCTTCATTCCTTCGAGCAGGCCTTTCGCTTCCGCCTCATCGAGGTGGACGACGTCGTTCTTGCGAAGCAGGCCGGTATCCGGATCGAAGTCTTTGCCCGAGGCGAGACGCTTGCCGTCGACGGTCTGCAGCCGAGCAGGGAACGACTTCTCTTCTGCCGTGACGAACTCGGCAATCAGGTCCCAGTAGTGCGCGGCGTGAAAGCGCATACGCTCTCGCTCGCGATGGACCAGCATGCGGATCGCGACGCTTTGCACGCGACCGGCCGAGAGCCTCGGCGCGATCTTGCGCCAGAGCACCGGTGAGATCTCGTAGCCATAGAGTCGATCGATGATGCGGCGTGCCTCTTGAGCATTGACGAGATTCTGATCGATCTCTCGCGTCTGCTCGATCGAGCTCTGGATCGCGGTCTTGGTGATCTCGTGAAACACCATCCGCGCCACCGGCACCTTCGGCTTGAGAAGCTCGAGAAGGTGCCAGCTGATCGCCTCACCTTCGCGGTCCTCATCCGTCGCGAGCAGAATGCGCTCGACCTCTTTGGCCAGCTTCTTCAGCTCGGCGATCTTCTTCTTCTTGTCCGGGTGAACGATGTAGAGCGGCTTGAAGTCGTCCTCGACGTTGACGCCCAGGCGAGCCCACTTCTCCTTCTTCAGGTTGGCAGGGATCTCCGCGGCGCTCGCTGGCAGGTCACGCACGTGACCCACGCTGGACTCGACGATGAAGTCGGGGCCCAGGAACTTCTTCAGCGTCTTGGCCTTGGTCGGGGACTCGACGATGACGAGCTGTTTTCCCATTAATCCTTGCTCCGCTCTCTTCGAACGCGTTGCACGAGAACGCGCCTCAAAAACCGAAATGGCGGCCTCGCCGAAGATACGCGGCTGATCACCGCAGCCCGTTTCTCCTGCACAGGTTCCCTAGGGCCCGTTTCGGACCCGATAGGGCGTGGGCATAAACGATTCGTTCCGAGAAGTCCAGGATCGCTCTGCCGCGGCCTCCTTCCGCTCCGGACGGATTCGGGGCCGGCCCCCCTGGGGCCAAGGCCACCAGGAAACAGTACGCAAAGCATTACAGGGAAATGATTAACCGGCCGTCGCTCGCCGGGCCGTGTCGGGTACCCCCGGCCGCCCTGATCACACCCTCGGAACCGCCTGCTCGAATCTTCCCCTCACGGGAGTCGGCGCCACTCACGCATCCCGAGGCGCTTGACGCCCAGGACATGCCGCTCCATGCTGAAGCCTTCTGGCCAGAAACCCGTTCCAGGAGGTCTCCCGATGCTGCGATGGACATTCACGATCGCGCTCGTCGGCGCCGTACTCATTCCCGGATGTCGCCGCGGCGGGAGCTCAGGTTCTTTCATCCCGGCCGCGTCGGGCGGCAGCCTCGTCGTCCTCGAGACGGTACCGCCACCCGGGGCCGAGGGCATCGCCGTCGATCGGACGATCGCGATCGCCTTCTCGACCGACCTGGATCCAGCGACCGTCGACGACGAGTCCTTTCAGGTCCGCCAGGATGACACACCACTTCCGGGTGAGATCACGACTCGCGGCCGAGAGATCTTCTGGCAACCGGCCCCGCCTCTGAAGGAGCGGCGTCGCTTCGAGGTCATCGTCACAGATGACATCCGAGGCGAGAACGGCGAGACCCTCCAGCAGACGCTGCGCTTCACGTTTCAGACCGGAAGTGCCGAGCCGTTCAAGATCGCACGGATCTTGCCTCCCGATAGTGCTCAGAACGTGGCACCCAATGTGTCGATCGAGGCCGAGCTCACCCTCGACGTCGATCCGGCTTCGGTCGGCGCGAACGCGCTCGTCCTGAGACGCGGTAGCCAACGCCTCGGTGGAACGGTTCGCGCCTTGGACAACGTCGTCGAGCTGACCCTCGACGCGGAGCTCGACTCCGTGACGACCTACACTGCGACCCTCTCGGGCAAGGTGACGGACACCTCGGGACGGCCGCTGGGTGAGGAGCGCGTCTGGTCCTTCACGACGCGCGAGACGGTTCCACCGAACGTGGTCTTGGTGTTCCCCGAGGCGGACGCAATCGAGGTCGATCGCGCCGTCGCGATCGAAGCCGACTTCGACGAGGACCTCGAGGGCGGCACCGTCGACGAGTCGTCCTTCCGGCTCCAGCGCATCGACGGACCTCCCGTCTCGGCGACGGTCGACTACTCGGATCGCCGCGCGACCTTGACCCCGACCTCGCCCCTGGCGCCGGGTGTCCTCTACGAAGCCGTGCTCTCCGATCGGATCACCGATCGCGCTGGAAACTCCCTGGAGACATTTCGTTGGTCGTTCGAGACCGAGCTCGACCAAGTCGGACCGGCCGATCGGCTCGAGGACGACGACAGCGGCGACGCGACCGAGCCACACGTCAGCTCCGCGGGTGAAGAAAAGACACTCGCCATCTGGACTCAGGTGATCGCACCCGAAGCCGGCGGTGACGGTCAACGCAGCATCTATGCGCGCGCCTACGACTTCGTCACGAATCAATGGGATCCGGCCGGACCGGTGCTCCTCGATCAATGGGACAAGAATGCCTGCCATTCCCCCCGTGTTGCCCAAGAAGCCTCCGGAAGCGGATGGGGTGTCTGGCTACAAGAGATCGAGCCGGACTCCATCATCTGGCCGATGGCAAGGCGCTACGATGCCGCTCAGCGCCAATGGGAGAAGTCCTCGCTCCAGCTCGCGGACAACAAGGAGGTGCGAGTCGACTCGATCCGCCTCGCCATCGACGGCCGCGGGAATGCGTTGGCCGTCTGGCGAGACGTGTTCTCCGAGAAGACGGTCGCCCTGTGGGCGCGGCGCTACTCGGCGTCCAACGGAGCTTGGGAGAAGCCCCTGCAGCAGTTTCCGGCGAACATCACGACGGAGCCGCGCGACCCCGTGGTCGCTGGCGCACCCGAGGGCGGATTCTTCGTCGCTTGGGAGGCACACGATCGCAATGGCAATAGCGATGTGGTGTGGGCGCGCTTCGAAGAGTCCTGGTCGACGCCCCAACGGCTCGACATCGGTGAGCTCCCCGCCTTCGATGTCTCAGTCGAGTTCAGCCGCAACGGCGACGCCTTCTTCGTCTGGCTCCAGCACCACACCAAGGACGATGCCGACACGCCGCTGGCCGATGTTCGCGCGCGGCGTTGGGTCGCCAAGAATGGTGGCTTCGATACCAAGGAGCCCTACCTGGTCGATGTGGAGGATCGGACCAACGCCCATTCGGCGCGACTGGCCACCGACGCCGACGGCAACGCTTTGGTGGTGTGGATCCAAGCGCTGGACGTGGATCAAGATCTGGGACAGATCAAGGACCGCGTCCACGCGAGACGGTTCGATGGAACTCTCGGAACCTGGGAGCCCACGCCGCCCTGGCGTCTGAGCACGCCCAGTCAGAACTTCCCCGCCAGCCCGACTCTCGCCCAACGCCTGGACGGGCCCGCCTGGGTCACTTGGCTCGAGCCGGGACCGTCCGGCCGAATCAACGTTCACGGCATCCGCTACGATCCGAGCCTCGGCTGGGGCGAGCTGACCTTCGTACAATCCGATCTCGACGAGACGGCGAGTGCGCCGGCCTTCGCGGTCGGCGTCCAGGGCGCCGGATTCGCCGTGTGGCCCGAGACTGGCAACGGCGTCCGAAGCATCTGGAGCGTGCGATTCCCGTGACCGGCTCGCGATCTCCTGGCAGCGGCATGTACCGATCTCGGGCACTGCTCGCGATCGGAGCCGTTGTCGTGGCTCTGGCGAGCTGCCAAGGCCCGGAGGCCGTTTCGAGGGCCCGCTCGGCTCCTCTTCGGAGCATCGCCGTTCGCGTCCATCAACCTCGATGAGATGACGCCGTTCTACTCTGAACCCTAGCGCTGCAAAACGAATGCTCCAGACCGTCCCCTCGGAGGCCCGAATTCATTCGGGTGGGAGGTCGTTCGCCCTTCCGAAACCGTCGTGATCGCCGAGGGCGTATCCAGCGGACTGAAGTCCGCCCTCCGGTTTGG
>JAJDCO010000004.1 GCA_029260795.1 Planctomycetota bacterium
TGCGCAGTAGCTTGGCGAACATGCTCAACCTCTCTGGCTGCCCCCATCGCAAAGCGGGAGCCAATGTCGGCGCAAGCGGCTAACTGCCTTTCCGGCAGTGGCTTGGGGCTATGGGCGCCTGCCGGCGCCTGACCAGGAGGACAGGGGGTCACCCCGTGCTGAGCTCCCGCTAGGGCAAGGTCAATCAGTGGCAGAGTTTGGGGGCAAGGACCCCCTGGTCAGGCCGGCCTGACCTAATCGTCAGGCTCCGCGCTGGGAGGCGAGTAGCGCCGCAGCAGGCGATAGAGGTGCCGCTCGCTGACCCCGAGCACTTCCGCGGCCTGTTGCCGGTTGCCGTCGAGGAGATCCAGCACCGCCTGGACGTGCAGCTGCTGGGCTTGCTGCAAGGAGACCAGCTGTGTCGCGCGCTGGGACGAACTGGGCAAGGCCAGGTGCTCGGGAGTGATTTCGCCCATGTCGGCGATCTCGGCAGCGAGGCTGGCCCGCTCCATGGTGTGGGCCAGCTCGCGCACGTTGCCGGGCCAAGAGTGCGCCTGGAGGGCAGCCCGGGCAGAACTCCCTAACCTCTTGGCCGGCGTGTTGGAGCTGGCCATTCCGCTGAGGAAGCTCTCGGCCAGCGGGAGGACGTCTTCTTGGCGCTCACGAAGGGGGGGAATGTGCAGCTCGAACACCAGGAGTCGGTGGTAGAGGTCTTCGCGGAAGCGCCCGTCGGTGGCGAGCTCCCGGAGGTCCGCGTGGGTGGCCGCCAGGATGCGCACGTCGACTTCCCGCTCGCGGGCAGAGCCGACGCGACGAAAGAGCCGCGACTCCAGGAACCGGAGCAGGCGAACCTGGGCAGGGCTCGGGATGTCCCCGATCTCGTCCAGGAAGAGGCTGCCACCGTCGGCGGCTTCGATCATGCCCGGGCGGGCCTCGGTCGCCCCGGTGAACGCCCCTTTCTCGCTCCCGAACAGCTCGGCATCGAGCAGGGTGTCTGAGAGAGCCCCGCAGTTGACGACCGTGAGCGGGTGGTCGTTGCGGGCAGAGTGCTGGTGAATGAACTCGGCGATGACTCCCTTTCCGGTGCCCGTCTCGCCGGTGATCAAGACCGTGGCCGGGGTCTCGGCGACCTTGGAGATCAGTGTCTTGACGCGCTCGATGGCATCGCTGATGCCGACGATCTCGTTGAAGGCATCGCGCCGAAGCAGCTCCTCCTTGAGCTGGAGATTCTCTCGCCGTAGCCCTCGCCGCTCGGCGGCACGCTCGACGATGGCTCGCACCTGGGCGATCTTGAAGGGCTTGGCGAGATAGTCAAAAGCACCGGCCTTCATCGCTTCGACGGCGGTCTCCCAGGAGGCATGCGCGGTGATCACGATGACGACCAGCTCCGGGTCGTTCTCGCGCGCTTGTCGGAGCAGCGTGATTCCGTCCATCTTGGGCATCTTGAGATCGGTGATCAGAAGATCGAACGGCCGGGCTCGCTGCTTCTCCAGCGCTTCGGTGCCGCTCGCCGCCGTCTCCACGGAATAGTCGAGGCCCCGCAGGATCTCCGCCAGACCCTCGGCGATGGCGGTCTCGTCATCGGTGACCAGCACATGGGCGCGCGGGCTCATTTCGATCCTCCGGGATCTCCGCTCTTCTCGGTGGCGCGGTTGCCAGCCGGGCGCTCGGAGGTCAGTAGGGTCACGCAGAAAGTGGTGCCTTCAGGTCCGGTCTTCTCGACCCGAATCTGTCCACCATGGTTTCGAATGATGCCGTAAGAGATCGACAGCCCCAGCCCAGTTCCTTCACCGGGCGCCTTGGTCGTGAAGAAAGGCTCGAAGAGCTTGTCGAGCGACTCGGTTGGGATCCCGGCTCCCGAGTCGGTGATCCGAATCTCGAGTCCATCGGTCCCTCGCCGAGCCGAGACTCCGAGGCGCCCACCGTTCGGCATGGCTTGCACCGCGTTGGAGAGCAGGTTGATGAAGACTTGCAGGAGCTGACTCTCGTCGCCCCGTACCCAAGGGAGGTCTTCGGGGAGATCGCGAACGATCTCGACTTCGCCCGCGATCTTGCGAATGGAGACGAGTGACAGGGCTTTCTCGAGAGGCGCCGTGATCGAGATCGGTTCGGGCCGGAACTCCTGCGTACGTGAGAAGTCGAGCATGCCCCCAGCGATGGCCGCGATTCGCTCGGCATTCTCGAGAATCGTTCGCACCTTGCGACGGTCCCGATCGGAGAGGTCGGGCTGCTCGAGGAGCAGCTCGGCATACATCGAGACGATGCCTGCGGGGTTGTTGATCTCGTGTGCGACGCCCGCCGCCAGCTCGCCGAGCGAGCGCAGCTTCTCAGTCTGCATGAGAACACGGTTGGCCTGCTGCAGCTCCTCGGTCTTCTCGGCGATCCGCCGCTCGAGATCGGCATGCGAGCGTTCCAGGGCCTCGGCCATGCGGTTGAACTCCGCGGCGAGCTGCTCGATCTCGTCACCGGTCTTGACTGCGATTCGTTGGTCGAGGTGCCCAGCAGCGATCTCCTGGGCACCGAGCCGGAGCTGCTCGATCGGCTTGGTGAGCTGCCGGGCGAAGACGATGCAGAGCACCATCGACAGCACGACCGCGGCACCGAGGATGAGGAGGAACACTCGGCGCGCCTCGGTGACGGGCTGGAGGACGATCTCACGATCTTGAACGACGCCGACGATCAGATCGAGACCGATGCGGGCGGCCTGAAAGCTGTCCCACGCGATCGTCCGATTGGCGCTGGTCAGGAGGCCCCGCGGGCGCTGCATCAGCTGATCCGCGTCTTCATCGCCGAGGACGCTCGGCAGCTCTCGGCCATAGGCGAGCACTGCGCCCAGTCCGTCTTCTCCAGGTTGCAGCAGGACTTCTCCGGGTCGGCCGGCCCCCGGCCCTTGCGCGAGGAGGTACCCGGAGACCTGATCGGAATCGAGATCTCCGCGATCAGTGACGACGGAGAGGATGGTGTCGGGGCTGAGGGATCCGATCAATACTCCTGCCCGCAGAGATCGCCCGTTCTGCTCGACGTTGACCGGAACGACGACCAACCCGTGGCACTCCGGGCTGAAGCCGATGGCGGTGTTCGGGATTCGCAGTGTATTGACGGCAGCCTTGGCGAGGGACTCGGAAGGCTCAGGAATCAGAGGGAATGTCAGCCTGACGGCGACCTGGGGCGTTCCATCCTCACTGATCCCACGGAATTCGAAATAGGTCAACCGGCTCAGCAGGCTGCGTTGGACGATCTGTTTGAAAGTCTCAAAGGCGGCTTCGTCGCGATCGGCAAGATCCCGAACCAACTCTCGAAACTCGCGCTGGCCGGCGAGGTTCTCGATGATCATCGAGCTCTCGCGGAAGAGACTGCGAAGTCCGAGAGTGCGGAATCCCGCTTGGTACTGCAGGCTTTCGTGCGCTTGCTTTCCGAGTGCCTCGGTCGTCTGCCGGCTCGCCTGAATCATCACGGCGATCAGGGGAATCGCCGTCACCGTCAACATGGCGATCAGCAGCCGGTTCTGAATCCGACCGAAGAATTGCAAGACGGCGTTCATGCCAGAGGGCGGGCCTCGAGTCCTCGCGCACAGAGCTCGCGAGCGAAGGCTTCCTTGTAGCCATGGATCACGAGAACCTCCCGCGGGCGGGAGCGCTCGATCAGCTCGAGGAGCTCGTCGAAGTCGGCGTGATCCGAGAGTGGAAAGAACTCGTCGATCTCGGCGGGAAACGGGGCCCGCCCCCTGAGTGCCCAACCGGACGCGTAGCCGATGCGCTTGTTCGAGATTCGCTTGAGGAGCGATTGATAACGGCGCCCCGGTGGCACCACCAGCACGCGACCTCCGAGGTTCGTCCCGTCATAGAGCACGGCGTTTGGGAACTCGACTCCGAACTGGCGATAGAGCTCCATGACCTCCCAAGTCCAAGTTGGAACGCAGACCCCGATGCCGGCCTCACCGAGTGCCTTGGCGACCTCCTGCCCTTTCCCCACGGCATAGGCGAGGATGACCGGGTTCTCACCCGCGCGATGACATGCCGCGACGAAGTCCCCCATCTGCTCGCGAACCGTCTCGGCGGGCGGGAATCGGAACACCGGAATCCCGAACGTCGATTCGGTGATCAGGCGATCACATTCGGGAACGACCGCGCGCGGGCAAGTCAAGTTGTCTCGAAGCTTGACGTCTCCGGTGAACAGCAAGCGCTCGCCATCACGCTCGACGAGTACCATCGCCGAGCCGAGCATGTGGCCAGCCGAGTACAGGGTGACCTTCAAGCCCTCCAGCTCGAACGGCACCTCGAGCTCGTGCTCGACGATCTCGAGCTCGTCGCCGAGCCGAAGCTTCATCAGTGCGGCGGTGGCCGGTGTGGCATGGGTGAGGCCATGCTTTCCGATGTGGTCGCCATGAGCGTGGGTGACGATGGCGCAGTCGCGCCGCTTGTCCGGGTCGAGCCAGACTCGTCCGTCCAGCTCGATCCCACCCGCTTCTCGCACCTGGATGACGGGGCGACGCTCACTCAGAGATTGGGAGGATACCATCGGGACAGGATACCAGAACCCCGCGGGGTCTGACGATCGAAGGTCTCGAGTTGCCGGGGTCGCGCCGAACCGGGCACTCGACTAGATTGAAGTCGAACCCGGCGTCTCAGGAGGCCCCATGCCACGCAAACTCGCCCCCGCCTTACTCGCCGTTCTCCTCGTGCTTCCCGGATGCTACAGCCTCAAGGCTCAAAAGCGAGACCTCAAAGAGGGCCGCCTGGAGCTGGGTCGGCAAAGCCTCGAAGCTTTCTTGGACGTCTGGGGAGAGCCGAGCAATCACGGCGTTCGCATCCTCGACACTTATGATCCCTACTGGGTCGAGCCCTACTGGACCGGCTTCCAGGCTCGCCGCTGGGGCCTCGGCTACGGGTATCATCTCGGGTACCACCCCTATCCGCACTACGCTCGCTATCGAGTCGCGATCGACGAGCTGTACTATGACGAGCGCAATGTGATCGTCATCTTCGAGAACGATCGCCTGATGGGATACCGACCCATCCGTTACCTCGAGCCGATGAAGCTCGGTCCGAAGAGCTATCCGTGATGGAGCCTTGAACGTCGAGGGCAGGCCAGCTGACGCAACCGTTCACAGCTCGACGTTTCATTCTCCTTGGTCCGGCGCGCTGCCGCTTCGACCTTGGGCGTCGCGAAAAGTGTAAGCCATGTGGGGGGTGTTGAAGTCGACGGCGATTCGGCCGCGGCGGTCGACGAGGATGACGCCTGCCAGTCCCTTCACTCGACGCTCGAGAACCTCGAACGCCCGCTTCAATGCGGCCTCGGGCTCCTGGTCGCCGCGGAGCTCTTCGACGCTGAGACGGGCGAGTACGACCTTCGCGATCGCCTCACCGAGCCCCGTGCAACAAGCGGCTCCGAGCTCGTCGTCCGCATAGAAGCCACATCCGACGAGTGGTGAGTCCCCGACACGGCCGACTCGCTTGAAGGGCGAGCCGCCGGTGGAGATGGCAACCGCGAGCCGCCCTTCTTGATCGCGGGCGACGGCTCCGACCGTGCCGCCTTTCTTCTGGCTGGGGCCGAATGCGCTGTCTGGGCGAAAGTTGCCGGCCTCGACGGCCTGCTTCCACCGATCCAGCTCACGCGGCACGACGAGCTCGGCAGGCGCGCAGCCCGCGATGCCGACCTCGCGAGCGAAGAGGCGAGCTCCGGAGCCGACGAGGAAGATGTGACTCCCGTCCTCGAGGACCTGGCGCGCGAGCTGGATGGGATTGGCTATGCCTCGAACGGCAGCAACCGCACCGATGTCGAGGGTGTCGCCGCGCATGAGAGCCGCGTCCAGCTCGACGTCGCCTTCACGGTTGAGAAACGCGCCTCGGCCCGCGTCGAAGGTCGGATCGTCCTCGAGGATGCGGACGGCTTCCTCGCAGGCATCGAGAGCGCTCCCGCCGTCTGCGAGACTCTTCCAGCCCGCCTCGAAAGCGATCCGGCATCCGTCTCGATGTGCCTCCAACCAGTCGACGGGGATGTCCCAAGCTCCCCCATGGACCGCCAAGGCGGGCTGAACACTCATCGCGATTCGATCTCCCGAGTAGTTCCGACTTCAGCCAAGCGGAGACCGGCGTCTCGCGTGAGCTGCGAATTGTCACCGCGCTTCGAGCGCTTTGCAATCCGAGTCACGGAGTGCTCGGGTCCACGAGGCCACTCGAGTACCGAGCCTGAAACCAAAAGACGCGAGCCCGAGAGGCTCTCGCCTTTCGGGCTCGCGTGGAGTCGCTTAATGAGTTTCGAGTCGTTCCGCGTTAGCGGTCGAGCGGCTGGAGCTCGAAGCTGTCCTCGATCGAGGCTTCGGCGCGCTTCTGGAAGCGGGCCCGAGTCTCGTAGTCCTTCGACAGCGTGTTGCTGCTGTAGGCCTTCATCTTCTCCATCTGCTCGGAGCGGCGCTGCTCGATCTGCTTCTCGATCGACGCGAGGTTCGCCAGGCGATCGCTGTTGTCGATGCCGTAGAGGCGCTTGCGACGCTCGGCCAGCTCGATGAGCTTGTCGGTCGTCTTCAGCATGTCGATCTCGCGCTGAAGCTGATGGTAGCGGTCGATGAACTCCTGGTACTCGAAGCGCAGCTTGCCCAACTCGGTACGCACGGCATCGCTCTCGCCGCGCAGGAGATCCAGCGACTGCTGTCCGCTGCGGATCTTACGCTCGTAGTCCGATCGAACCTCGACGAGCTCGTTGCCCTTGCGCTGCGCGTCGCGATAGCTGAAGCGCCCACCGCGGAAGCTGATCGAGCTCACTCCGGTCGCGGCCGCTTGGAGCTGCGGCTGCAGCCCTTCGAGGTCCGTGTCGACGATGGCGACCACGTTTTGCCACAGCTGGAGGCTCTCTTCCTGACGAAAGACCTCCGCGTCGATCTCACGCAGCATGGCTTCCAGCTCGGCGATCCGGATCGGATACTCGTCCTTCAGCTCTTCCATGTCCGCGTGAAGGGACTGGCTCTCCGGGACGATGTTGTCAACCGAGCGGCAGACACCATCCTTTACGGCGTGAAACGCTTGCGAGACGCGATGCTTGCCGAGGATGGCCGTCGCCGCTCCACCCACGACCAGACCGACCAGACCGACTTTGACGATCGTTTTGGTGAAACCCCACATTGCGAGGACCTCCAGAATCGAGAGGGCTCATCTTGGCGAGCCACTCGTTGTTGTTGTCTTCAACCGTGCAACACTCGTTCGTTGCCACGCCGATAGTTGGGAAGCCACCGAGCCGAATTTCATGATTTCCACCCGCCAACCTGTTCGCTGAGCGCTCACCGATGGCAGCGGAGCCCTTCACTCCACGCTCAACACCGCAAGTCATTATAATTTGGCATGTTACGGCTCAATCAGAGTGGCGAGTGATACCCGACGTGGCCTGGGCCACTCTCGACACCGTCGGTTGAACGCCCCCGCGCCGTCAGGAATAATGCCCCGCCGGTGCCGACCGATCCACGACAGGACCGCCGAGGGACACGTGGATTGGAGAACGATCGAGCTTAGACGAGAGGCAGACTCCAGGATGAGCGCCAACGACCTGTTCGATGCCCTTCAGCGCGAGAACCTCACCCACCTCGTCCTGCGAGCGGACGCACGCTCCGACCGTGTCGTGGTCCAGGCGGGTCTCGGCTGGGATCGCTCGATCGACTGGACCGAGTACGGCCAGAGCTTCACGGCGACGACGCCCTTGGCCGCGCAGCCCTTCGAGCTCACGCCAGAGCAGACGATCCGGCGCCTGGCTCAGCAAGAGGCCGGTGGCTTCCTGGCGCCCATCGTCGAAGCGTTTCGAGCCGGTGGTCACGAGGAGCTGGCCTTTTACCGCGAGCCGAATCACGGCGTGCGGTTGGTCGCGGCAGTGCACAACCGGGTTCTCGGCCTCACCAACCGAAGCGCGGTCCAATGTGCGGGTGGGCTTCGATGCCATCCCCGATCCGAGAGTGAGCGTTTCGTCGTGCTGGATCTACTCCGCCTCTCTCGCGCGATGTCGTTCAAGAACGCGGCGGCACAGCTCGACTACGGAGGCTGCAAGTTCGCAATCCATGGCAGCCTGACCGAATCGGCCGAGTACGGCTTCATCGCGTACCAGATCGATCGCTCTCGCTGTTGCACCGGACCGGATGTCCGCTTCGGCGCGGACGAGATCGATCGGCTGCGAGAGTTCACGCCCAGCGCCATGGGTGGCCACCATGCACCGCTGGGTCCCGTGGGTGGATACACGGCCTTGGGCGTCGCACTCGCACTCGAAGGGGCGTTTTCTCACTTGGGCGAGAGCCTGTCGGGCCGCCGCGTCGCCGTCCAAGGGCTCGGCTCGGTCGGACGTCCACTGATCGGCGAGCTGCTGAAGCGTGGTGTCTCCGAGATCCTGATCGCGGACCTCGATCCCGGTCGAGCGGAGGCGGTGATCGACTCGCTCGGCGAAGAGGGCCAGCGTTGCCGAATCGTCGACACGGATTCGATCCTCTTCGAGGAGGTCGACGCGGTATGCCCTTGCGCCTTGGGTGGAATCCTGGACGCCGAGACGATCGATCGTCTGAATTGTCGCGTCCTGGTGGGCGCCGCCAACAACCCGCTCCGGGCGAGCAGCCCCGCCGGTGAGGTCGCGCTCGCTCGTCAACTCGCACTGAGGGGCGTGCTCTATCAGGTCGATTGGGTCGCCAACGCAGGAGGTCTGATCGCAGGAATGATCGCGTTCGAAAGCGGCGAAGCCGTCGACTCATCGGAAATCCTGGCACGAATCGAGCGAGTCTGTGGCGAGGGTGGCCGACAGCTCCTCGAGGCGGCGAGCGCCTCCGAACGCACGCCTCTCGAGGAGGCGCAGCAGAAGTTCCGCGCTCGTCTGCGGCTGAGCTCGTCGATCTCCTGATGGCCCGGCACACCGTCACCGCGACCGAACGGCGTTCGATCCGGTGTTGGACTCGCCTGCGTGCGTCCGTCCAACGGGATCCCTACTCGGCCATCGTGCTCGCGATCGCGGCCTTGCTTCGCCTCGTGGTCGGCTGGGACCTAGCGGCTCATTCGCCGCTCTCCGATCTGCCGATATCGGACGCGCGCCACTACCTGACGTGGGCCGACTCGATTCGTGCCGGCGCAGCTCCGACCGACGTGTTCTTCATGGCTCCTCTCTTTCCGTATGTGCTGGCCAGCTGGCGATGGCTAGTCGGTGAAGGGCTGGGGGCGATCACCCTCATCCAGGGCCTGCTCGGATGGTGGTCACTGTGGGGTTGGGGTCAGCTGGCTCGAACGTTGGTCGGTCGCAGCGGACGTCGAATCGTTCTGACGATCGGCGCGCTGTACGCAGCACCCGTCTACTACGAGAGCAAAGTCCTCGTGACGACTCTCGCCGTCTTCCTCGGGACCTCCATGCTGTTGGTGCTCCTCGCGGCTCAACGCCGTGATCGTCCGTTGCGATGGCTCGGTGCGGGCTTGCTGCTGGGGCTACTGGCGGCCGCCCGGCCCCAGGCTTTGCTGTTCGCGCCATTGGCCATGGGCTGGATCCTGCTCAGCCCCGGTGTGCGCTCGCAGCGCTGGCGCCGCGCGGCCCTCACCGGAGTCGGTGCGTTGATCGCGATCGGACCGGTGACGCTCCACAACCTCGCCGCCGGCGACCTCGTGCTGATTGCCTCGAACGGCGGCATCAATTTCTACTTCGGCAACAACCCGCTCGCCGAGGGCACGTTCAACGCGCCGAGCGCCGATTTCGGCTCGATCGAGACCCAGGCCGACAACGCGCGGCGACTGGCCGAACAGGCGCTCGAGAGCCCGCGTCCACTCTCGCCCTCCGAGACGTCCGCCTACTGGCGCGGCCGCGGCTTCGACTTCATCACGGGGTCGCCCGACGAGTGGCTCGCCGTCGAGCTGAAGAAGCTCCGCGCTTTCCTCGCCAGCTTCGAGTATGGCGTCGTGTATCTCTTCGAGGCGGAGCGCGCACTCGCGCCGACGCTCTGGCTGATGCCGATCCCGTTCGGTCTCGTTCTCGCCCTCGGCCTCGCCGGCAGCTTTGCGCTCCTCTCGGATCGGCGCGCTTGGTTGCTCCTCCTCTTCAGCGCCGCGCAGCTCGCGACGATGATGTTGTTCTTCGTCTACGGTCGCTTCCGGGTGGCGATGTTGCCGGGGCTGCTGCCGCTGGCCAGCGGGTTAGCGCTCTGGACACGGATGAGCCGAAGGCGGCAAGTGTGTGCGGCCGCCCTGTCGGTGGCGGTCCTCGTGACGTCGTTCGCGTGGTCGGATCCTTTCCAGGCTCGCCAGCGGGCCAACGCCGAGTGTGAGCTGGCCAGCGCCTGGTTGGCGAAAGACGCGCCGGACCGGGCGGCCGATCACTTCGAGCACGCGCTCACGCTGTTGCCCGACTTCACCAAGGCGCTTCACGGGCTAGGCCGAGCTCACGAGGCACGGGGCGAGCACGCCGCGGCCCTCGAGGATCTCGACGCCGCGCTCGCGGCGGGCGGGCAGAACGACCCGTGGGTATGGACGCATCGGGGCGATTCTCTCGCCGGCCTCGGTCGAGAGCAAGACGCCGAAGCCGCCTACCGACGAGCGCTCGAGCTCGATGCGACGGTGGGGCCGGCCTTCACGGGATTGATCGAGTACGTCTTCGAGCGCAATCAAGAATGGCAGCGGGCCGTGAGCTGGGGCTTGCAGCTCGTCGAGCGGTCTCCGAACGAGCTCGACTTCCGGGTCGGGACGGCCTACGCCTGCTACCGCCTGGGTCGTCCAGATCTCGGCCGTCCCCATTTCGAAGCGGCTCGTCGACTGGCGCCCACGGATGGGCGCGTCCGAAACTTGGCCCGCGTCTACACGAACTGATGATCGCGAGGTCACTTGGCCCAATCGGGCACCGAGCCGACCTCGATGCCCATCCACGGAACCGCGAGGTAGCGCACGAAGAGCGTGATGAGCACGGCGCCGATGAGGTTGAGCACGAGCCCATACCGCATCATCTGACCGATGGTGATGCGGTTGGACCCGAAGACGATCGCATTCGGCGGCGTCGCGACGGGGAGCATGAAGGCGCACGAGGCCGAGAGAGCGGCCGGCAGCATCAGCAGTCTCGGATCGTGTCCGAGCTCGATGGCGGTCGTGGCGAGGAGAGGCAGTAGGACAGTCGCGGTCGCGGTGTTCGAGGTCACCTCGGTCATGAAGGTCACCAAGAGACACACCGCCAAGATCATCGCAAGCGGCTGCCAACCGTGAACGACCGCGCCGAGGAAGCGGCCGAGCTCAGCCGACAGCAAGCTGACCTCGAAGGCGTGAGCGAGTGCGAAGCCACCTCCGAAGAGGATGAGGATGCCCCAGGGCAGCCGATGGACCATCGACCAATCGAGCAAGCGTCGGCGCTCGGGATCGGACGCTCGGCCCGGAAGCACGAATCCCAAGATCGCCATGAAGATCGCCACGGTCGCATCGCTGACGCGGGCACCGTCCGGGAGCCACCGCCCCCATCCCGGGAGTGTCAGCGCACCGAGGTCGATGTCTTGTCGGAAGACCCAGAGGAAGGCCGTCAGCCCGAAGAGAGCGAGCATGCTCGCCTCCGCGCGATCCATGGGCCCGAGGGCCTCCCGGCGCGCGGCCAGCACTCTCGGCTCGACGCTCGCCAAGCCGCTCGGCAGCACCAGCAGGAGCAGCCCGGCCAGGCCAGCCCCGAAGACGAGCACGAATGGGACACAGACCTTCATCCAGTCGAAGAACGAGACCGCAGGTGCCTCGGGGAACGCGCTCGCCAGCACCCCGACGTAAACTCCGTTCGGAGGGCTGCCGATCAGGCTGCCGATCCCACCGATGCTCGAGCCGTAAGCGACCGTCAACAGCAGCAGGACGCCGAAGCGCTTCAGATCGATGCCTGGATGGAGCGATTCGACCTCGCCGATCACGGCCAAGGCGAGCGGCGTGAGCATCATGGCCGTCGCCGTGTTCGAGATCCACATCGACAGAAACGTGCTGGTCAGCAGAAAGCCGAGCACGAGCCGCCGGGGCGTCCCGCCGATCCGCTCGAGCAGCACGAAGGCGATACGGCGATGGAGACCCCAGCGCTCCAACCCGAGGGCGAGCAGGAACCCGCCGAGGAAGAGCGCGATGGTGTCGCTGAAATACCGCTCCGCGACGGCCTGGGGAGACAGCACGCCGAGCAAGGGAAGGAGCACGATCGGAAGCAGCGCCGTGGCCGGGATCGGGATGGCTTCCGTCATCCACCAGATGGCGAGCAGTGCGGCCGCGGCCGCGGTCCGGCTGGCGGCGGGTTGATCTGGCCAGAGCGGCATGAGGAGCAGGAGGGCGAAGGCGAACAGGCCGGCGCCGAGCCCGATGCGCGGCCCGACGCCTGCTCCGCGAGGTGTCGAGTCGTCAGCGCTTGCCATCGGGTTCCTTGACGTGAGCTCGCATCCAGTCGCGGTACGGTGCGTGGGCCGCCACGATCGGGAGGGCGATGAACTCGGGAACGGAGTAGGGATGCTCGGCGACGACGACCTCGCAGAGCGCATCGAGGACGGTCGCCTCGGTTTTGATCACCAACAACACCTCGGCGTCGTCCTGGATCTCACCCTCCCAACGATAGAGCGAACGGACACCGGGCACGACGTTGACGCAGGCGACGAGCTCTCGCTCGAGGAGCGTTCGCGCCAAGCGCACTCCGACGTCGACATCGGGGACGGTGACGAGCACGACGCGAGCACCCTCGTCCTTCATGTTCTGCGACTCCGGGCGGACCAGCTTCGGTGCGGGCGCTTCCGCGAGCCCGCCTCGCCGCCCACCATAAGAAAAGCCCCCTTCCCGAAAGAAGGGGGCTCCTCGAAGTGAGATCGAATCAGGAGGTGACGATCAGAAGACGGTCACGCGGAAGAAGGTGTCCCGCGCGTCGATCCACTGGCCGTTCTTCCAGGTCGCGACACCGAAGTAAGCCGCTCCTGTGAAAGCACCGTTGTACCCAGGGATCGAGAAGGTTCCCGTTCCGGCCGAGTTCAACACCTGAGAGGCGAAGATCAACGCGTTGCCGATCGGCAGCGTCACACCGTTGCCCAAAGGCGTCGTGCCACCATTGGAGCCGACGAAGATGATGAAGAGCGCATCCGACTGACCACCCAGGCGCCAGTTACCGCCGCCGGGCTTGATGATGAAGGACGTGCCTCGAATGTCGGTATCGGCGTTGTCGGTGAAGCTGAGCGACTGATCGTTGTCGTTGCCCGCACCGCTGGCGACGTCGATGACCTGCGAGGCCAACGAGGTCACGATCGGCGAGTTGAACGTGATCGTCGTCGAGTTCACGATGTTGAAGCCTTGCGGCAAGCCACCGACGGTCACCGAGTTGACGTCCTGGAGGTTGGAGCCGCTGAGCGTCACGGTCGTGCCGCCGAACGAGCCGACCGTCGAAGGCGTGACGGTGTCGACGACGGGCGGGCCGAACGAGACACCCGGGAAGCCCTGCTCACGGAAGGCACCGTCGATGTCGGCGGCGTTCGGCGTACCGTTGCCAATGTTGCCATCGTTGTCATCGAGGACCAGCCAGTGAGTCTCGACGATGGTCCGGATCTGACTGTCGTTGTACTGCGAGAACCAGGCCAGGTTGAGAGCATCGGCTATGGCATCGCCGGTGGCGTTGCCGTGGGTGTTGTTGAGGTTGCGACGCACCTTCCAGAGGGCGCCCATGATCACCTCACCGTTGGCGTGCACGCCACCGTAGCAACCGGGGTTGCTGTCACCACAGAACTGGCGGGTGTTGTTGCCCGTTCGGATGAAGCTGCTGCCCGAGAACTCACGTCCCACGATGGCATCGTCGGCGAGGTACATCGCCCACACGTCGGCCGCACCCTCACCAAAGCCATCGGAACCGTTGCCCGAGTTGAAGCGGACGTTGGCCCAGTGACCTTCCTCGTGCGCGATGACCGTCGAGTAGCCCGTGTTCACGCAGCCGCCACCCGAACGATACATGTTGATGGAGTTGCCGTTGAAGAAGGCGTTGCAGGTCGAGCTGAGGTTGACGTTGGCCGTCACCTGGAAGTCCATCGTTCCCACGCCCGAGTCGGTCGCGCGCACCCAGTTGCGGAACTTGTTCACCCAGTTGGCGGCGTTGACCTCGGCGGTCGTGTACTGACCCTTGCCGGCGTTGAAGATCAGGTCAGCGGGCACGTCCGGGTTGAAGGTGGCCGAGATGACCGCATTGCTACCGCCCTGGTTCTCGACGCGGACCCAAGGACCACGCAGGCGAGCCGTGACGTTCCGTGACTGGTTCTGATTCGCGAACACAAAGTTGCCGTTCGCGTCGGTGTTGGTCGTCGCTCCCGTCGAGAGCGTGACGGTCAGGTCGCTCAGATTGATGAGCTGCTCCGGGTTGCCGCCGACGTCGGGACGGGTGCCCGGCGACGCCCAGCCCTTCACGGTGCCGAGGATGTCGGCCTCGTGGACCAAGTTCCACTGATCGACAACGCTTCCGTCGCGAGCGTCGATCGCGTAGCCCTGGCGATTCGGCAAGCCGCGCGCATCGAGCATCGAGCTACCGACCTCGACCAAGTAGGCGAGGTGCGCCTCACGGACGCCACCCTCATCGGTGAAGTAGACCTCCACCTCAGGCTCGCCGACCTCGTCGATCATCAAGCCGAACTCGATCTCGAAGTCGCTGACGGCACTCTCCTGGGCCTCGACGCTCGACAGCGTCGGCAGGATGCTCAGGCCGCGGGCCATCGGCGCCACGTTGGCGTCGAGGCTGACTGCCCGACCGTCCGGCAGGAACAGGACGACGTAGGTCGTACCGTGGACCGGCATGCCGTCGACGACCTGACGGAACTCGATACCGATCTTGTCCACCGAGCCGACCCGGCTGAGCTGCGAACGATTGACCGCAACCAGCTCGAGATCCTGCGTGTCCACGCCGAAGATGCCGGCGTTCGCGTCGACGAGCTCGCGGGCCCGCTCGACAAAGTCCTCGGCCGTCACGAGCGTACGCGGCGAAGGAATGTTCATGCCCCAGAGAATCCGGCCATAGCCAGTCTCCTGATGCCAGGTCAGGCGCCAGCCCGGCCCCTGCTCCGCCTGAAACGACTCGAAAGCCGCCTGTGCGCTTGTGCGCGGGGCAACGCCGTAATCGGCTGCCGGCTGCGCAACCGCCGTCGCGGTCAGCAGTCCAACGAGCCCGAGCGTCCAGGCCGAACGCTGCATCCAGTTCCTACTCATCAAATCGATCCTCCTCCTCGGCCGTCTCACGAGCCACCCAACGCAGGGAAGTCTCGCACCAGCTGACAGCCACACGGGAAAAAAAGGCTGGGGAGTCCGAGATCACACAGAGTTGATCAGCAAGCACAAACATCATGCGCAAAATCAGTTAGAGTCGTCAACGCCCGCAGCCTAGGCTTCGTCTTCTAGTGACACGAAATCCACCCGGCAGAGGTTCCCGGCAAATCGATAGGAGTGAGGCCGGAGCTCGCTCGCGAGAGTCGCGGCACTCCAGGCTCAGGGTGCCACTGTCCAGCTACTTACCGACTTCGAGCCGGGTCGCGCACATCTCGTGCAATCCCCCGAGCTCCCGGATCTTGCGCTGAGTGAGCCCGAGATCGTACTCCACACGGCGAAACTCGAGCTCACCGTCGTTCACCAGCACGTAGCAGGCACGCGGATCCCCGTCGCGGGGTTGGCCGACCGACCCGACGTTGACGATGACTCGCCCGACTTCCGGCAGCCGGTATCGGTGTCCAAGATCGGTGGGTGTCAGGAACTCGAGCTTTTCGGTCATTACGCCGGGCTGATGGGTGTGCCCAACGAAGCACACGCTCTCGACGAACTCGAAGTTCGAACGGATCTTGCCGGGATCGAAGACGATGTCGGGCCGCAGCAGGTATTCCCGGAGGGGATCCCGCGGCGAAGCATGGCAGTAGAGCACGGAGCCTTCGCGGCAAGAAGGCTTCAGCTCGGCGAGGAAGTGCCAACGGTCTCGCCGCTTGGGCAGGCTGAGCCAGCTTGGCCGGAGAAGGACCCGGTTGACCTCGATCGCCTGACGAGCGATCGGGTTGAAGTCCGGAGCGCCGTGGAAGAGCGCGTCATCGTGATTCCCGCGCAGCACGAGTCGGCACCGTTGCCGCACGAGGTCGACGCACTCGACGGGCTGAGGTCCGTAGCCCACGATGTCACCGAGACAGAGAACCGACTCGACGTCGTGACGATCGATATCGGCGAAAACGGCGGTGAGCGCCTCGAGGTTGCTGTGGAGATCCGAGATGATCGCGTACATGCTCCGCCTCGTCAGCTCGCCGGGACCAACAGGGCGCGCGTCTGTTCGAGCACGGCGCGAGTGGCCTGCTCGACGTCGCCGGTCAATGTCGCTCCAGCCGCGAGGCGATGTCCGCCTCCGCCGAAGGACGCCGCAATCGCTTGGACATCGAGCTCACCGCTCGATCGCCAGCTCACTTTCATCTGAAGTGGACCGACCTCTCGAAGGAGCACGACGACGTCGACACCATCGATCGAGCGCAGGAGACCGAGCACGAGATCCGATTCTTCGACTCGGACCGGGTCACCGCCTGCCATCTCCTGGGTGACCGTCGTCCACGCGAGTCGGCCGCTCTGCTCGAAGTGCGCCGAGGCCGCGGCTTCGGCGACCAGCTGCATCGTGCTGCGTTTGACTCGCTGGTACAGTGCGCGGTGAATGGCGGCGCTGTCGAGCCCCGTCTCCACCAACCGAGCGGCGAGGTGCAGGGTCTCGGCATTCGTATTGTCGTGAACGAACCAGCCGGTGTCCGACACCAGCGCGATGAAGACTCCCTCGGCGATCTCCCGGGTCAACGGTAGCCCCAGCCCATCCAGCAAGCGAACGAACAAGGCGCCGGTCGCGCTGGCAGTCTCGTCCCAGAAGTACTCGTCAAAGACCCGTTGGTCGATCACGTGATGATCGAAGCAGATGGTCGGTATCGAGCCCTCTCGAGCGGTACGCCCCACCTCGCCCAGACGGCCCCACTCGGAGACGTCGAGCACGAAGAGAGCTCCCGCCTCCGCCACGACTCGGGTGTGCCGAGCGGCTTCCCAGGCTTCGAAGGCGCTGACACACGAGACGAAGTCGAAGCGCGGTGGCAGCGGGTCGGGATTCACGATCCGAGCCCGTCGCCCCAACAGCCGAAGCAGGTGATAAAGGGCAATCTGGGAGCCCACGCAGTCCCCGTCCAGAGAGACGTGCCCCACCAACACGAAGTCATCGCGTTGGTCGATCACCTGTCGGAATCGTCTGACCCACGTATCCACCAGCTGTCACGCCCCTTTCGAAGTCACTCCAGACGCTAGTGGACGCCTCGTCTCGAGTCAAGAAAACGGCTCTTACCGACTCTCACTCGAGTCGAAAGACCTTCCAGGCTCCTCGGCCCAACGGGGGAGCAGGTCGCGCGATTCCGGCGAGCGCTCGAACAAGCTCCGCATTCTCCGGGGCCACGAGCGTCTCGTGACGAGCGAAAAAATGGCTGGGTCGGTTGGCCTCCACCAGCTGGTCGTGAAGCTGCTCGGGTGTCTCGATGGGACCGACGACCCGTCGTCGAATGTAGTAGAGCACGGTGCTTCCGAAGTTGGGCACGCGCTCCAGAGTCAAGAGAAGGGCCTCGGGTGGAGTTCCCGAGCGGAGACGGTCCGCGAACTCGTACGCTATGGTCGTCCGCTCGTCTCCGAGGCGTTGCCAAACTGAGACTCCGGACCATCCGCACAAGACGACGATCAAGGCGATCCAGACCGAGGATGCCGGCTGCTCGAGGCGGTTCATCACGAGCTCGACCGCGATGCCGCCGGCCAACGCGACAGGAGGTGCCAACAGGTAAGCCCAGTAGGGATGCACCCAGGCACCCTGTGGAAAGAGAACGATGTGGACGATTCCCACGGCACTCGAGAGAACGATCAGTCCGAACAGCCGCCCCAACAGGAACCGTTGTCGAAACGCCTCGACGCTACCCACGATCGCGAGCAGGAGGAAGCCAATTGGAAAGTAGGGTCGCCAACGACCCAAGATGCCCGATACGAACAGCCGCAGCTGATCCGAGTCCTCCACGAAGCTCCAAAGAGAGCGAGTGCGGACCGCCTTGCCGAAGATGCCACGAAAGTCCCCGGTCACCCATTCCACGTATGCCAGGAAGCCGAGGCCCAAGACAACCGCACCCACTGGAAACCAGAGCACGCTCCGCCGCGCCGATCGCCCACGAGCCATCCACTCCCACACTGGTAGGAAACCTGCGACGTAGAATCCCGGCCAGTCCGACATCGCCGCCAGACTCAACCAGGCTCCAGCTCGACAGGCCGTGCCGAGCCGCCCCGTTTCCGACCACCTCGAGTAGGCATCGATGCCGAGGAGCGAGAAAACGAGGACCATCGCGCCTTGCGGGTCCACCATCCCTCCATAGTAGGCGGACATCGGTAAGGCGGCATACAAGGCGGCGGTGGCGAGCGCGGCGGCCGGCGTGGCGAATCGCCGAACCAACCGCCAAAGCATCGCGATCACGCCCAGGTGCGCGAGCAGGGCCACCAACCGAGCCGCCCACTCGTGCTCTCCGAAGACGGCGAACGAGAACGAGATGAAGAGCGGAACGAGGAACGGGTGACGCAAATAGGGCGTGAACATCGGCACGTCGGCGGTCACCGTGTCCATGCGCGGCTCCAACCGGCAACCCAGCCAGTCGTGGGCGAGGTAGTTTCGCGCGATGAGGCTGTAGCGGGCGCCATTGGCCCCGTGGTGGCGATCGTTCCAGGGCTCGGTGAAGCCACGGCCGGAGACGAGCGACGCGAAGATCAAGATGATGACGAGCGCTGCCCACTCACCGACACGAGCTCGTGATGGCCCAGTCTCCTGAGAGCGCGGAGAGCTCTCGTTCGGGGCGGTTCCTGCGGTACTCATCGGTCCTTCAGGTACCCGAGCTGCCGGAGCTGCGCCGACGTCTTCTCGTCGAGCCCTCCTTGCCCGAGCTTCCCGAACGAGGCACCGAGCTCTGAGAAAGCTTCCCGAAGCTTCGGAAGGTTCTTCCGCAACTGCGAAGCCCCCTCGGGATCGCTTCCAGCGAGATCCGACCGTTCTTCGGGATCGGACTTCAGATTGAAGACCTCCCAGGGCTGGAGGTTCGGGAAGATCGTACCGCCCGGCTCGGGTCCTCGGATCACCTTCCATCCCGACCGCGAGTCGCGGAGTGAGTACTTGTGCGCGATCTCGTCGACCTCGGACCAGATGAAGGCATGCTCGTCGCCGCCGAGGAGGTCGCGACCCTGCATGCGCACATCATTGGGTAGCCCGAGGCGGCCGAGCAGCGTCGGAACGAGGTCGATCACCATCACCGGCTCAGTGATGACGCGGGGCGCCCGACCCGGCACTCGGAGGATCATCGGCACGCGGATCATCTCTTCGTAGAGCGTGTACGTGTGAGCGATGACTCCGCGCTCGCCCAGCTCTTCACCGTGGTCCGAGGTGATCGCGACCACCGTGCGGTCGGCCAGCCCGAGCTCGTCGAGCAGCGCAAGCCATTCGCCGATCACTTCATCGGTGTGATGGAGTGCCGCGTCATAGTGCGCGATGATGTACTCGAGAAGCTCCGGCTCGATTCCCTGCTGCAGCGCATGCTCGTGATTGAGGTAGGGCGAGAAGTCTTCGACGGGTGGCTTGCCCCGCCAGTATTGATCGAGCGCTCCTGGTGGTGGGTCGAAGTCGTGTACCTCGTACGAGTGCACGAAGAGGAAGAACGGCTCGAACTGGTTCGCTCGAATCCAATCGGACACGCGCTTGGGTCCATACTCTCCCACCAGCTCGGCCGTCAAGAGATCTGGGCGCCGCGCGATGAAGGTCTCGAAGTGCGGAGAGCGCGCGTGTCGAATCGGATCCACGTTCGAGTAGGCGTCGAAGCCGCGGTCGAAGCCGAAGGAGGCGTTGAGGTATCCACCTGCCGTGAAGGCACGCGTCGTGTAGCCCGCCTCAGAGAGGATCTCTGCGAGCAAGGGTGTGCGTCGCGGCGCAATCAAGCGCTCGGCGCTCTGAACACCGTGCACAGAAGGGAACTGGCCCGAAAGCATGCTGACGTGAGAGGGAAGCGTGTACGGCGCCTGCGCCGTGACGTCGGCGAAACGGATTCCCTGGCTCGCCAGTCGATCGAGGTTGGGTGTCGTCTCTCGGCCATAGCCGTAGGCGCTCACGTGATCCGCTCGCAGCGTGTCGATCGAGATCAGCAGCACGTTGAGCGCTTCGGTCCCCCGTGAGACCATTCGAACGGTCGGCGCTCCCACCACGGCCGGTCGGTCTCCCGTGACCTCGAAGGTCAGCCGGACCTGTTGGCCAGCCCAAGCGTCGAGGCCGACCAACCGCTCCTCCCATCGGAGATCCAACCGCCGAGCGTCACTCGGCAGCGTCTCCGAGAGCACTGTCGTCGCATCGATCGAGACTCTCACCCGTGTCTCGTTCTGTGGCACTCGGACCTCGGCGCCACCTAGCCAAGGTGCTAGCGCGAACTCGAGCAACGGGCGCGTCGCCGGTATCGAGACGTCCCAGGCGAGCTCTTCTCCTGGCAGAAGGGCCACCGAAGGGCGTGTCTCAGCGCCCAGCTCGAAGCGAATACGCCTTCGATAACGCCAGTCACTCGGCTCCTCGGTCCGCATCAGAAGTGCGTTCTGGTCCAGGATCTCGCCAGCACGATAAGCCTCCTCCGAAAGCTTGGAAAGCGACGGCTCCGAGAACTCAGCGAAACCGCTCTCGACTTCGCCCGGCATGCCGAGGACGGCAGCGATCAGAAGAGCACGGCTCTGCACGCCGGCTCGAAAGGTCACCTCGTGCTGCTGCCAGGAGCTCGACATGGGAAACTGATGGCGTGCCTGGAGCACGGGGCGCAAGCCGCCCTGAAGCACATCTTCCGGATTCCCGAAACGATCGAGCTCCGCGAGATACCAGGTGCCGCCATAGAACTCCGCGGTTCCATCCGACTTCAGAGACACTCCCCGGGCTCGGCCGCTGAAGCGATAGACCGCTCCGGGCTCGAGAGGCACGAGGGTGTAGACGCCACCCCGACGCCCCGTGAGTCGGAGCTCTGGGCCAGCGACCTCCGTCGACTCGGAGACCTTCGTGACCAATGCGAAAAGATCACGGTTGAGCGGCTCGCGAAGGCTCCCCGTGACGTGCCAGACTTCTTCCAAGCTGAAGGGCGGAAGGGGGACCGCTTGCTCGTCGAACGACTCGCCAATCGCGTCCAGAGAGGCGTCGAGCTCGAACAACCGCTGCCGTCTCGGCGGCGGTTGGTTCTCGGTGTCGCGGGAAAGGACGAGCCAAACGGCGGCGGCGCCCAAGGCGGCGAGGATCAAGAAGCTAGCGGTACGATTGTTCATGAAGCTCCATCGGTTGCGAGTCGCTTCGATTCTGACTGATATCGCGTCCGGGGCAAGTTCCGGTGAGCGGCGAGGCGGGATTCGGTAATCGAATGCCGGGCGAGGTCGAGCCCACTGCTCGGCTCGACGTCAGCTCCGCCGCCAAGAAGAGAGACGCGATTCATTGAGCGGACCAGACGCGCTGGCCGCCGATCCACGTCTCGCAGACTCGGGTGCCCGGATCGAGGAGGGCCTGAAACACATCAGAGGGGCGATCGATCTCGTCCGCGAGCTGCAGAATGGCTAGGTCGGCGGGACCACCCACTCGCAGTCGCCCGATATCGCCGCGACCCATCGCCGCGGCGCCTCCGATCGTGGCGAGCTCGAAGGCCAGCTCGGGCGAGCAGCCTCCGACGTCGGCAACGAGGAAACGCATCTCGTCCAGAACGGAAAGCGAGTCGTTGCTTCCAAGGCTGTCCGTCCCGAGTGCGACGGGAACTCCGGCGGCTCGAAGCCGAGGCCAAGGGTGCGCATCGTGCTGGAAGAAGGCGTGGCTTCGAGGGCAGTAGACCACCGAGGCACCCGCCGCCGCAATGCGACCGATGTCGTCGTCCGAGAGGTAGTTCGCGTGCACCAACAGGCACTCCGAGCGCAGGACACCGAGTCCTTCCAAGTACTCGATCGGCGAGGCTCCGGGCGGCCTCCAAGCACCGGGAAGCTTGTCCAGTGACTCGAGAAGATCACGAAGCGGCCCAGTCCCGCTGCGGAGAAACTCGAGCTCCTCGTGGGTCTCGGCAATGTGAGTTGCCCACCGGCAATCGAGCCGTCGCGCGATTTGGTCCACGCCGCGATACAGCTCGGCTGAGCACGAGTAGGGAGCATGAGGTGAGATGCCGAACCGGAGATGTTCAGAGGACCAAGCTCCCTCCTCGAGCTCACTCAGAACCGAATTGGCGGATTCGGGGCGAAAGCCGACGCGCTCTCGAAACGCGATACCGCGTGGCCCATGCTGGTCCTGGGCTCGCCCGACCTCTCCCGAGCCATCGATGTCACCGACCGCTGTAACGCCTGCAGCGAGTGTGCTCTGGATTCCCAGACGGATCGAACCACTGAGGTTCGAGTCGCTCCAGCCGGCTCGCTCCCTCATCAAGGCGGAGACCCAAGGGACGAACGGTCCTCGCGGCAGCGGCGTATCAGCGAGCCGAGTGAGATCGAGGTGGACGTGTGCGTTGACCAAGCCCGGAATGACGACCTGCCGTGGATCGAGGCGGGGCTCGCGGCGGGATCGCTTCTCGATACCGGCCAACCCCGATCCTTGGAGGTGCAATGTCGCCTGCTCGACAACTTCCTTCGGTGCCCGGACGATCCAGCGAGCGGTCAGCGAAGGCTTATCGGGCAAACGGATCGTCATGATGACATCCAACCAAGCGAGTGGGCCGACCCAAGACAGGTCGGCCCACTGGAAACCTCGTGATCTTCAGGACGGATCAGCGACCGCGGTAGAAGACCCGCACATCATCGACCTCGGTCGGAAGACCATTGAGGAAGACGACGATGAAGCGGAAGAACTGGCGATCGTTGATCTGCCGAATATCCAACGTCCAGTCGGTGGCAGTGCTCTCGTTGGGGCCGCCTTGAGCGCTGGCGCTCGCGCCTTGGAAGGCGAGGAGAACGCCCGTCGAGGGCAGACTGTTCAGGTCGTTGGCGAAGGGAATGGACGTGTTGAAGCCGATGAGCTGCCCGTTGAGACGCAGCTGGAAGCCCTCGAAGATCGGAAGCAGCTGCTGGCTGTCGTAGAAGGCCGAGCGAGCCGCGGAGAAGCCGCTACCGGTGAAGGCACCGACGGTCCCGTTGTCGCTCGGAGGCTGAGTACAGGCGTTACAGGGCGTGACGTCGCCGACAACGAAAGTGATGCCGTTGTCCGGGTCGACCGCTTCGATCCGAATGCGACCCAACCCGCCGGGACCGCCCTTGAACTTGGGATCACCGGCGCGGGTTCCGCCCTCACCACCGATCGCATTCAGCTTGGACTGGGAGAGCGTCAGAGAGACACTTCCGTCCCGAGAGTTGTCGAAGGCCGCCTGCAGGAGGATTCCACCGCCCGAACCACCGCCACCGGTGGTGACATCGTCGGCTCGGGGACCGGACGGGCCATCCTCGATGTTGGCCGGCCCACCGGTGCCACCATCGGCCACGATGCGCGCATCGGCACTCTGGCTTCCTTTGATGGTGAGCTTGCGACCGGCCTGCAGCTGCAAGGCGCCACCGCCGCCACCGCCGCCTGAGCCGGGATTCGGGTTCCGATCGGCGAGCGGGAGGCACTCGCTGTTGCCGAGGCCGTTTCCGCGAGAGCCGAAGAAGTTGTTTCCGCCACCTCCACCGCCGCTACCGCCGACCAGCGGCCTGAGCGTCGGCGTGCCGTGACCGCCCGTTCCGCCGTCTCCCGGAGGACGGGCGAGACAATTGCCGGGCGCTGGGTAGCAGCGATTGTCGTGGACCGGATTGATGCAGCCGAAGAAGTTACTGCCGACCGAGCCTGCGGTTCCGGCCGTCGCATAGCCACCACCACCACCACCACCCGTGGCCGCTGCGACAATGAAGGTGAAGTTGTTGCAGAGAACCTCGGTGTCGGAGATGCCGATCGCGCCCTTGCCTGCTCCGTCTCCCAGACCGTCGTGTCCGTCGCCCGGAAGAATCGGCTCCGGGTCACCACAGGTCGATTGACCGTCGTCGATGAAGAACGTCGAGCCGTCGTCAGGCTCGCCGCCATCGCCACCCCGGAGGCCACCTGGGCCACCGACGCCGCCCAAGCCCGCTGTGGCTTGCTCTTCGAAGACCAAGCTCCCGGGCAAGCCGCTCACGTCGATCGTGCCATTCACGATCACGTCACCGGTCGAGAAGATGCGCAACGGCTTCGACCCGACGCCTCGCACCGTGACACCCGCCGGGATCGAAACGCGCGTGAAGTAGAACGTACCGTCTCGCACGGTCACCTGGTTTCCGAAGAGATCCGTGATGACCTGAGAGTCGGTATTCAGCGTGACGTCGGACGTCGGCGCGAACTCACCATGAATGGCGAAGCCACCGCCGAACCCCGGCCGCAGGACACCGTCGGTGTCGCCGCCGGGCTCGTTGACCGGACGACCGACATCCCAGTACGCGCCCGTCGCCCCCTTGTCCTCGAAATCTTCCCGCTCGAAGTTCTCGCGGACGCTCTGGCTGCCGCCCGGCGGTGCCGAAACCGTGCTGTAAAAGAAGTCGACCGTTTGCCCGGATTGATTGCCGGCCACGTCCGCGATCGAGCCGCCGACCGTCACGACGATGATGGCCGAGCCCGGGTATCGGCGGCCAGAAGGCAGCCGGAACGTCATCTCCGCGTCGGTCGAGCTGATGTCGAGGAGGTACGTGCCCGGCACGCGAACGCGATCTTCGCTACCACCGGTGCTCGGATCGCCGTCGAGGTCGACCTGAATGATGACGGTATTGCTCTCACCCGGCACCGTTCCCAAGGCCGTCGCGGGATCGATCGGCTCGGAGAAGCCCAAGACGATCTCGCTGTCGACCGGAACGTCCGTCACGATGATGTTCGGGTTCGTCGGGTCCGGTGTTCCTTGCGGCTTGATGAGCGTGACCTTGGGTGTCCCGGGGAAGAAGTCGAAGGGGTTGTCCTCGGCTCCGCGCGTTGCCGTCGTGAACTCGAGCGTCGCCCCCTGGCGAATCGGCGTTCCGTCTGCCGAGCGGATCAAGTTCTCTCGCGGTTGCCCGGGAATGGCAACCAAGTACAGGGTCAAGAAATCGAAGCCGAACGAGAGTCCAGCCGTCGGGTTGGCGCGATCAAACGTCACGTCCGGTCGGAAGATCACGCGCGGACCTTCCACGGTAAACGTACCCGGAGCGAACTCGCCGGTGTCCGGCCGAACGATCTGAATCGTGTCGAAGGACACCGAGCTCGGGTCGATCGGCGTGCTGAACTCAAAGATCAGCGGCTCGTTCACGAACACACCCGCGGTGATCGTATTCGACCCCGAGACTTGTGAGCGCCCCAGGTTGAAGCTGAGGAGCGCGGGCGCCCCGACGGCGCTGCTCGAGCTACTGCCACTACATCCGGTCAACGCCAGGACCGCACCTACGGACCCGACGGCCAGGATCTGTCCGAACCACCTCATGCTCTCGTCCACTCCAGATTAGGGATCGCTCCACCGCCTGCGGATCGACTCGACGATCCGTTAGCTCGTCTCGAAGACGGCGACGGTCAGATTCTCGAACCGGCTTGCTAGCGCAACCGCCATACCAGCGGAGGCGACGAAGCCGTCACCGACGACGCATTCGCCTCGAGAAGGCTAGTCCCCTCAGAATTCAAGGTTTAGGATGATTTCTCCCTCGAGTGCCGGGCTGACACCGGCCTCAGTGTCACGGACGAGTGTGCAAGAGCGCACTCTCGTCTGTGCGATCTTCTGCCGCTCCTCTCCCCAGCTGGGGTGGGCGAGAAAAGCGCATCATTCTAGGCAGGCTCGATTTGTACGATCAACCTCTTTTTCGGGCAAGCGTCAATCGCCTTCACAAGCCGAGCCCGGACACCGATCTCTCACGAAGCCCTCCGAGACCTTTTTGTCCTTCCTGCGCCGCCTCACCCTGCGGGTGCCCTCCACGGGCCTCGAGTTTGCTAAGCTGGCCTCGCTCGACACCGACTTCCCGCTGGCCGGTCCCGCGCCTTTGGAGGAGAACCCATTCATGAAGATTCTGAGCGTGATCCTCTCGTTGGCCGCCCTCGCGGTCAGCACGACGCTCCTGGTCCTGTTCCTTCAGGAGCGCTCCCACGAAGGTGACGCCCGGAACATCGCGGCCCAAACGCAACGAAACACGCTCGAGCTGCTGCTCAAGCTCGAGCGGCGAGCTGATCAGAGCCTGACCGCCTTGCGCGGAATGATCCCTCCTCCGGCTCGCGAGGCCTCATTGGCCGGAACCGAGACCGAGCGTCTGGCCGAACATCACCTGGTCAACCTGCGACTCGGTGTTCAGCGCTGGCACGACCGGGTGCGTGACCCCGCCGAGACGGCGACGGCCGAGTACATGATGGCCACTAGCCGTGAGCTGATCGCTCAGCTCGGTCTCGACGTCGTCCCGATTCTCGAAGCGGAGCTGGTGCGCGTCGACGAAAGTGCCGACCCCGAAGATGGTTCACCTCTGATTCGCTCCGGCTACCAGACGCAGATCCTTCAGACGCTCGCTCAGATCGCGCCTGAGAGTGCCCTCGCCTACTTGGTCGAGGTGTCGAGCTCCGAGGTGGCCGCACCCCCGGTTCTGCTGCAGCGTGACGTGATCGCCCTGTTCGGTCAGCTCGATCGGGGCCAGGCAACGGAAGCCTACGTGCGCCTGCTCGGGCGCGCCGCTCCCGGCGACTACAACCCGGACACCCTACTCCGAGATCTCCGACACCGCCTCGACCCCGCGGCGACACCGCGCATCGTTGCGATCTTGAAGAAAGAGCTCCTCGATCCCCAGGCCGAGATCCTTCATCGGAATGCCGCTGCGAAGGAGCTCCAGTACTACGATTCGCCCGAGGCGGTGATCGCCTTGAAGCAAGCGCTTCTCGACGAGACTCTCGACAACGTGACCACGTTCCCGCATGCCCTCCGCTCGCTGGACGTGCTGATCAAGTCCGACATCGTTCCGCACCTCGATGAGATTCGGAAGAAGAACCCGCGAGCGCGACATGACCTTCTCGCCGAGCTCGAGAAGAAGTACGCCTCGCAGGCGATGGCTGCGCAAGATCCGAAGAACGAGGACCGCTAGTCGACACGCCCACCGATTGAGCTCGGGCCTGGCCCGACGTTTCGGGGGCACCTCTCGCCAGCCGGTGCCTGACTCGCTAGCCTGCAGTGCATTCGACGGGTCGTCCTCGAGCCTCTTGGGAGTGCTCGAGCCGAGCCGGTGGACCACCGAGCAAGCTCCGGCATGAGAATCATCGACTCGCACGCCCACCTATTCTTCGACAGCTTCGACGACGATCGGGAGGCCATGCTCGAGCGCGCTGGATCCGAAGGGATCGCCGCCTACGTTCATGTCGGAACCGATCTCGAGTCCTCTCGGGCCGTCAAGCGGCTGGCGGTGACGATGCCGAACACGTTTCCGACCGTCGGCGTCCATCCCCACGACAGCGCCGGGCTCGACGAGGCGACCTTCGACGCCGTGCGGACGGAGGCGATGGCTCCCGAGGTCGTCGCCGTCGGCGAAACGGGTCTCGATTTCTTCAAGAACTACGCGTCCCGCGACGTCCAGATCCATGCCTTTCGGCAGCAGGTAGCTCTGGCGTGCGAGCTGGACAAGCCGCTCGTGATCCACTGCCGAGATGCCTTCGAGGAGACGGCCGAGATCCTCGGTGAGATCGCTCCGGTGCGGGGTGTGATGCACTGCTTCACGGGTGACCCGGAGACGGCCCAGCTGTTCTCCGAGCTGGGGCTCCACATTTCGTTCGCGGCCCAGGTCACCTATCCGAAGAAGACCGAAGCGATCCAAGCGGCCGCCCGCATCGTGCCCGAGGACCGGCTCTTGGTCGAGACCGATTGCCCGTTCCTTCCGCCCCAGCCATTCCGAGGGCGCCGAAACGAGCCCGCCTACATCGTCCACACCGTGCGTCGCCTCGCGGAGCTCCGTCAAACGACGCCCGAGTCGATCGCGGAGACCACGGCCAGGAACGCGATCGCGCTCTTTCGCTTGCCGCTGGATGCCGCACTCTGAAGGCTAGCGATTCGGTGCGGCCAGGAGCTGATCGGCAAACCGTGTATGGCGAGCGGCGAGATCCGGGCGCGGCGTCTCGAGGCTGAGGTAGAGCTCGGCCAGCTGCCGGTGAGCGTAGGCTTCAAACGGCTGGTCCGCGACGAGGCGAGTGAGACAGGCGATGGCTAGCTCGGGCTCGCCGGCACGAATCCAGAGATCGGCCGCTCGATAAGCGAAGACGGTCGCCTCGGGCCGCAGTCGTCTCAGCGCTTGGAAGTACCGCGCGGCACTGGACCAGTCCCGGTGTGCTTCGAAGTGCTCCGCGACGCTGCGGAGTGTCGCGACGTCCTGAGGTGCGGCGGCGAGGGCCGCCATCAGGAGCTCGCGCTCCCGCTCCGCGTCGTCGGGCGATGCTCCGAGCTCGTATCGCTGCTGGAGAATACGCGCCAGCTTCAGCGGGATGAGGCGATCGTGCGGCCGGCGTCGAATGACATGACGAAGATGTGCTTCTGCCTGATCGAGTCCAGCCGGCTGGCCGGACTCTTCGGCCAGCCGGAGAAGGCTCTCGGCGACGTTGAGTCGAGCCGGTTCATACCGCGGGTGAATCGCGAGTGCCGCTTCGTAGTGCTCCAGAGCTGCATCAAAATCGCCGCGTTGCGCCAGAGTGTTTCCGAAATTCAGCTGAGCCCGAAAGCTGCCCGCGTCGGTCGCGACCGCTCGTTCCCAGAGCCTCAGCTCGTTGCGCCAATCTTCGGTTCGACGCATCGTCTGCACTCCCAGAACCGCCACGACCAACGAGCCCAAGACGGTCGCGGCAGGTCGCGGCAGGAGCTCGAACCGTCGACGGACTCCGAAGTCAGAGCGAGCACTCAGACCGATGGCCGCAATCAGCAGCCCGACCGTCGGTAGATAGAGGCGATGCTCGTTCGCTACGACATTCAATGGGATGAGTGACGTCGGGGCCAAGGCGACGCCGAACCAGATCATTCCAAACACGAAGAGAGGCCGTCGGTGTCGCCAGAAGATGAGGGCGCCGACTGCGGTCGCGATCGCGACGAGCGCGGTCCAAGCGAGCGGATCCGTCATGTGCTCCACGATGGGGACGGCATGGTCAACGCTCAGCCCGGCGGGCCAGACCAGCAACCGGAGGTAGAGGAAGAATACCTCCGCCTGTGTGAAGAGGTTGGGCAAGAATCCGCGGCCCCCCCCACTGAAAGGGTCTCCCTGACCTCCGAGGTCGACGGCCACGGTCGCGGTCCCGAGAACGACCTTGCGCCAGGCCAGGTACAGCACTCCGAGGAAGACGAAAGGCACGTAGCGCGTCGCGGCGGCACGCGGTGCGCGGCGCACGGCAGCGCCGTGGAGCAAGCCTTCATAAACCAAGAGGATCGCCGGAAAGACGATGGCGATCTCTTTCGCGAGGAGGCCCGCGACGAAGGCTCCGGCAGATGCCACCAACCAGCCGCGCCGCACCGCCGGGGCTCCACCAGAGCGAGCACGCAAGTAGGCGTAGAATGCCGTGAGCGTGCAGAGCGTCGCCAGCAGAGACGAGCGCGCCGACAGGTAGTTCACGGTCTCGGAGTGAATCGGATGGACGGCGAACAGCAGAGCGCCCCAGAACGGCCAGCCGAACTCCCCTGCCCCTTTCTCGCTCAGCCGGCGCAAGACGCCGAAGAGCACGACGGCAGTGAGGACGTGCAAAAAGAGGCTCGTCAGGTGCCACCCCCAGGTCGCGTTGAGACCATGCCAGTGATGATCCCACGCGAAGGTGGTCAGCAGGAGTGGCCGGTACATCGCGTTGTTTGGATCGACGCTGAACATGTCGGGGCGATGGAAGAAAGCCGGGATGTTCGAAGCTTCACGCAAGTGGGGATTCTGGACGATCGCGTGATGGTCGTCGTAAGTGAATCCACCCGAGAGCGATCCCACGTAGACCGCGAGGCTGATCAGGACGATCAACACGACCGGCAGCAGCAGGCGCCGCCTCGGAGCCGAGCTCATCAGCGAACCCTCCGAGGAGAGCGTCGACGACGGTCGGACAGCCAATGCCCTGCGAATCGATCGAGAGCGGGATCCGACAAGCGGACTCGCTCGGGCACGACCGGATCGCCGAGCGCGGACTCGTACACGGCCACCGTCTCCGTTGCCGTTCGATCCCAATGAAACCGGCGAGCCTGCTCTCGCCCCCGCTCGGTCAGAACGACTCGCCGCTGCGGATCGGCAAGAAGCCTCTCGAGCGCGTCCGCCAGCTCCGACACGGTCGGCCTCTCGACATACTCGGCGGCTTCCCCCGCCACCTCCGGCAACGAGGAGATCCGCGTCGTCACGACGGGAGTCCCGCATGCCATCGCCTCACCGACCGTCAACCCGAACCCCTCGTAGGAGGAAGGCGCCGCAAAGAGGGTCGCTCCCGAGTAGAGCGCCGGTAGATCAGCTCTCGGCACCGGCCCCAGCCACCGAATGCCTGCCGGGTCGGCTTCGATGCGACGGATCAAGGCATCGCTCTTCCATCCCTCACGACCGACGATCGCCAATCGGAGGTCACGACGGCCGGCCGCGCGCAGCTTTTGGACCGCCGAGATGAGCTCCCCGATTCGCTTGCGCGGTTGAAGCGTTCCCACGGCGAGGACATAGGGACTGCTCAGCGCATGACGTGCGAGCACCTCCCGCCGCCGCTCGTCCGAGACCGGCTCGAAGTACTCGCTCGAGATTCCGTTCGGCACCACGACAGTTCGGGCGCCAGCGCGAAACAGCTCCTCGAGATCGCGACGAGTGCTCCGAGACACGGCGATGATCCGTCGAGCGCGCTGAACGGCGTGCTGGATGTGCGCTTTCAGAAACAGTCGAGCCGCCGGCGTGAACGTCTCGGGGCAACGGTACATGGCCAAGTCGTGGATCGTCACGATGGACGGCACCGGACAGCGCCACGGGATCGCATTCTTGGTGTCGTGATAGAGGTCGGGTCGCAGGCGTCGGAGCACACGAGGGAGGGCGAGGTGTTGCCAACGGAGTCGGTCCACCCCTCCGTGAAACCGCAGCGGAACGACCTTGACGGCAGAGCCCAGGCCCGAGAGCTGATCGGGGCAATCCGTCACGACCAGAAACCGGTGATGGGTGTCCTGGCGGGCCAACGCTCTGATGAGCTGGCGTCCATACTCGCTGACACCGCCCAAGGGGCCGAGCAGGGCTCCGATCGCGATCCTCACCGCCAACACCTCCGAGTTCCGTTCGAGCACGGGCGGTGCACACCACCCGTCCCACTCGACCTCCATCGGCTGCAACACCGAATCGAGTTGAGCCACCTCAAGACGGCGGCGCCCGCAACCGATGTTCTCGGAGACGGATCTGCGATCTCTCGCGTGACCGATCCCCGCTGGCCGCTCAGTCGTGAGAACAGCTTGATGCAGAGCCCCCCGGCACCACCAACTCGACGGCCTTTCCGCCCCCACGTGGCCATCGACGGGCTGTGTGTCAGCGAGCGCCGAGGCGGGATCGGGGAGTACACCCTCCATCTGACGCGGCATCTCCTGCTGCGCGGAGACGTCCGCGTCACGTGCTTTTGCCCGGACGATGCTCCCTCCGTGGTTGGAGAGCTGCTCGAAACCGGTGCCGACGTCGTCCCGGTACCTTGGTCCCTGAGTCGGGCTCGCGATCAGATCCTCTGGGAGAACGTCGTGCTCCGGCGCCGCTTGCGGCGACTGCGCCCCGACCTCTTCTTCGGTCCGAACTTCGCCATTCCGTTCCGACCGGGCTGCCCGACGATCGCCACACTGCATGACTTCGCCATCGATCATTACCCGGACACGAAGTCTTGGCAGTTCCGCCGGTACCTGAGCTGGATGATTCGAAGGGCCTTGAACCGCGCGGACCTGCTGCTCACGGACTCCCAAGCCGTGGCCGATGATCTGCTCCAACGCTATGGCCCGGCACCCGACCGCGTTCGGGTCACGCCCCTCGCCCCGACCGACTCCCTGCGTCCCGCGAGCGAGGACCAGATCCGAGAGATCCGTCAGCGGTACGACCTCGAGCAGGGCTATGTGTTGCACGTGAGCAACTTCGACGATCGCAAGAACGTCGTGAGGCTCGCTTCCGCGTTCGCCGCCGTCTGCGACGAGCTCGATCGCCCCGAGCGCCTCGTGCTCGCGGGGGGCCATCCTTGGACGGCCAACATCGGCAAGCGACTCCGCGACCGCGGCCTCGAGAATCGCATCCGCTTCACGGGCTACGTGTCCGCCCTCGAGCTCGCCGCTCTGTACTCGGGGGCTCGATTCTTCGCATTCCCGTCCCTGTACGAGGGCTTCGGTCTCCCGGTGCTCGAAGCGATGCTCTGTCACACGCCCGTTCTGACGTCCGACCGGGGCGCGTTGGCGGAGGTCGCGGGATCGGCCGCACTCCTCGTCGATCCCACCGATGCCAGCAGCCTGCGGCTCGGTATCCGCCACCTTCTGACTGACGACACGGCCTGCCGTGAGCTGCGGGACCGCGGTACGCTCCGCGTCTCCGAGTTCAGCTGGGCTCAGTGCGCCGAGGCGACCTTCGCCGCCTTCGAGGCCGTGCTGCGCCGCCATCATCGCTGGCCCGAGACCATCTCGATTCCGGCGGTGCCCCGATCGGTACCCGGCGAGGCCCCGCGCCCTGTCTCCCGACCGATCATCCGAAGCTGACTCGATCCCACGGGCATCGATCGAGGCTTCGTATTCTCGATAGCCCCATCAACCCCAGCGGGGCCGAAAGCCGATAGGGGGGACGGAAGCGTCCCGATCTTCGGGCCGCCAACGCGCTCCCGACCTGGAAGACCGCCCGCGATGCGACTCCTCTATGTTTCCGACCGGCTCCCTCATCCCCCGGTCGCCGGCCGGGCTCGACGCGTCCATGCCCTGGGCCGAGAGCTGATTCGGCGTGGGCACGAGGTCGAGCTTCTGCTGGTGACGCCTCCTGCTTCGATACCGACCGAGACCGTGAAGACGTTGCGAGGGCTATTCGGCTCCCTGCACCAGATCCAGGTCCCCGAGCTTCGCCTCCGACAGTCCTCCGAGGCCAGTCGGCTCCTGGCGCGAGGTGTGCCGCCTGCGGCGCTCCCTTTTCACGCGCCAGAGGTCATTCGCGCCGCGCGAGGAATCGTCGGACGAACGACCTTCGATGCGGTCGTCTTCGATGGCGTGGCTGCCGCCTCGCTTCGTCGCCACCTTCCGAGAGGCTTCACGAGCGTCGTCGACATCGCCGAGCCGGCCTGCGTCGCTCATGATGCGGAGGCCCGCTCGCGCGGCTTCGGGTTTTGGAAGTCCATCCGCTGGAAGCTCCACGGCGTGCTCCGTCGACGGCACGAGCACCAAACTGTTGCGGACATGGACCTGGTCGTCGTTCGCTCGAGGGAAGATCGTCAGCTCTTGCGAAGATGGGTGCGCGATACTCGCGGCGTGATCGTGAGCGACGGTGTCGACGAACCCGAGCTTCGGGGCACCGATCCCGTGCCTGGACGCATCGTGGTCGTCGGTGCCTTCAACGAGCCGGTCGAGATCGACGGGCTCGTCTGGTTCGCACGCGAGATCTTCCCGAAGATTCGTGCGCATCATCCCGGTGTGCAAGCCGTCATCGTCGGTCAGGAGCCAGACGCGAGCCTGCTCGCTCTCAGAAGCCTTGACGGGATCGAGGTCGTCGACACCGACGAGCCGCTCGACACATGGCTCGAGAGCGCGACGCTGGTAGCGGTGCCCATCCGACATGGCGCGGGCGCGCCGGGACAGATCTTGGAGGGACTGGTTCGACAGCGTCCGGTGGTCGCGACGGTGAACGCGGCACGTGGCCTGGAGCTCGAGGACGGCCGGCACCTGCTTCTCGCGCCGAGCACCGACGGCTTCGTGCTGCGCTGCATCAAGCTTCTCGATCGGCCGGATCTGGCCGCACAAATGGGCCGGGACGGTGCCGAATGGTGCCGCCAACGCGCGCTGTGGCCGATCGCCCTGCGTCCGCTGGACACGTTGGTCGGTCATGCCCTCGGAGTGCCGCGGTCTCTCTCGCAAGCGGACCTCTCGCGCCCGAGCGCATCGACTCACCTCCCCACACCACCGAAATGAGACGGGCACGGTCGAGCCACGCCTCGGCCGGTCCCCCCCCGGCCGACTCCGTGTTCGACGCGGACGTGAAGCGGAACTCCAAGGCGCTCACGATCGCGCATCTCTCCACTCGGCTCTTGCGGTTTCCCGCGCTCCTGGCGCTGGCCCCCTTCCTCGGAAGAGAGTCCTTCGGACGCTTCGTGGCGGCGGGGGCGCTCCTCGAGATCGTGCGCCTGCTGCACAACTTCGGCTCCGACGAGATCGTGTCCCGTCGGGTCGCGACCGTCCCTGGGCGCCTGGCGACCGTTCTCCCGCGTCTCCTCGGTCTTCGACTGATCTTGTCGGGGCTGGCCTTCGTCGTGGCCGCAATCTCGGGCGCCCTCTTCATTCCCGGTGAGCTCGGATTGGTCTTGATCGGCGCCTGCGAGTTTCCGATTCGAGCGGCCCTCGAGGGCCTGTACCTCCCGTTTCGAGTGCGACTCCAGATGCATCGCGTTCTCGGAGTGGCCATCAGCCAGACGGCCGCCTTCGTCATCGGCTGCCTCGCTGCCGTGATCCTTCAATGGCCTCTGACGGCCATCATGGCGATCGGTCCACTGAGCGCTCTCGTCGGCGCGATTCACATCGGAGCGATCGCCGCCGGACAAGGCTGGCTGCGACTGCCCCAATTCTCGATGCGTTGGTCGCGAGGCATCTTGCTCCAAAGCTGGCCGATCGGAGTGACGGCCCTCTTGGTGCTCGCCTACTTCCGCGTCGACACCTTGATGCTCAAGAGCCTCGTCGGCGACGCTGCGACCGGTGACTACGGCCTCGCCTTTCGATGCAGCGAGACTCTGCTGATCTTGGCGGGTGCCCTGGCCACGACGTTCTACCCGCTGCTCTCCGCCCGGGCACGGGAGCCGGAGCGCTTTCGCCAGATCTTTCTCGAGGTCCAGCCCGTCATCGCACGGCTCGCCATCGGCTCGGCGTTCGTCCTGGCGACGGTCGGTGCACGCCCCCTCGAGCGGCTCTTCGCCGATACGACGTCCCTCGCCGCACCGTTGTGGCTCCTCGCCTGGGCGACCGCCTGCATGTTCTTCAACCAATTCTCGGCCCCGGCCTTGATCGCTCTAGGCGCCCAGGCTCGCGTGACCCGCATCGCCGGGACCAATCTGGTGCTCAACGTGGCACTCAACGCTTGGTGGATCCCGATGTGGGGCGTGGCCGGAGCGTGCGCGGCGACTCTGGCGACCGAAGCCACGAACGCCGTATGCCAGCAGTGGGTACTCAGTCGATCGATCGGACCTTGGCCCTGGTTTCGGCAGGCGAGCTGCGGCCTCGTGTGGCCCGCCGCGTCGCTTCCCGTCGCCTGGCTCGCCAACGAGAGCGGATGGGGTTGGCTGGTGGCTCTTGGAGTCAGTGCCGGAGTGGGGTTCCCGGCGCTGCGAGAGCTCTTCCGTCTCTGGCGGCAACGCGACCCCCTACCGACAGAGAAGACCTCGAAGGCCGAGAAGCGGCCGGCTCCTCGACTCGATCGCCATCCGCCGATCGATCGCAAGCCGATCGAGAGCACGCGGAGCCACACGTCATGACGACCTATGCCCTCGATGCCACGCCCATGCTCGGTCATCGCACTGGCATCGGGCGTTGCGTCTCCCAGCTCGCGAACGGCGTGATCCAGCGGCTGCAAGGGAGTGAGTCCCTGGTGCTCTACGCGACGCCGTTTGGCCGCAACCCCTGGACGGGAGTCTCGCTGGAGCCTCTGCAACGTCTCGCCACGCACGAGAGGGTTCGGCTCGCCCTGCATTGGACGCCCTACCCGCTCTTGCGACCGGCTTGGAATCACTTCGATTGCCCGTCCCTCGACCGACGAATCGGACCCATCGACGCATTCCTTGGCACCAACTACCGACTGCCGCCGACCCGCGCCCGACGCATCGCGACCTTCTACGACGTGGCACTGCTCGAGGACCCCTCTCTGGCTCCACCGCGCATCGCGCGGCGATTTCGGGCCACGGTGACCGCAGCCGCTCGACATGCCGATCGAGTCGTGACGATCAGTGAGCAGGCGCGGCAGGAGATTCGACGTCACCTCGGCGTGGAGCCTGAGCGCATCGACGTCATCCGCCCTGGGATCGAGGAGTACTTTCGAGCCCGGGGAGATGCAGACGCCGATCGAGCTCTTCTGCGCGATCGATACGGGCTCGGGGACGACTTCCTTCTCTTCGTCGGAACGACCGATCCCCGCAAGAATCTCGACCGTCTCCTCCGTGCCTTCGCTCGCTGCCTCCCCGAGCCCGGATTCCCGTCGCGACTGGTGCTGATCGGTCAGGCCGGGTTCGGCTCACCTTCGGTTGAGGCGAGGCTCAACCAGCTCGGTCTCGGCGAGTCGGTCTTGCGGCCCGGCTTCGTGCCCGACAGCGATCTGCCGAGCTTCTACCGCCGCGCTCGCCTGCTGGCGTTTCCTTCGCTCATCGAGGGATTCGGATTGCCCGTCGTGGAAGCGATGGCGGCGGGCTGCCCGGTCGTGACCTCGAACGCGAGCTGCCTTCCCGAGGTCGCTGGCGGTGCGGCCGAGCTGGTGGATCCCCGGAACGTCGAGTCGATCGCGCGAGGCCTGCGCCGCGTGGCTCACGATTCGGATCGAGCGCGTCAACTGGTGACGAGCGGGCACGAGCGCGCTCGTGACTTCACGTGGGAAGGCTACGTCGAGCAGCATCTGGAGCTGTTGCGGCGGACGGCTTCCCCCCGTGCTCACGCCCATTCCTGACCCGAGGCGCTCAGACCGCCGAGGTCGACGTCGCACAAAGTCGCTCGACCAGCGTGCGGAACTGTCGGCCCACGACTGCGGGGCGCAGCTTGTCCTCGGCAATGCGGCGCCCGGCTTCTCCCAGGCGAGAAAGGGCCTCGGGTCGCTCGATCCAGCGGCGCAAGACGCCCGCCAACTCCATGGCGTCGCCGGCGGGGACCACGCTCACGCTCTCGCCTGGAACGAGTAGCTCGCGGATGGCTGGAGTGTCGGCAGTCACGATGGGCCGACCGCGCACGAGAGCATCGTAGATCTTGCAGGGGATGACCCGCCGGGCCTTGGCCGTTTCGCCAAAGATGCCCAGACAGACGTCCGCGCCTCGAATCCAACGATCGAGCTCGGCTTCTGGAACCCAGTCGTCCACGAAAGTCAGCGAGGCTCTCTTCTCGCTGGCGAGTGCCCGTACGGCCGAGTAGTCCTGCCCCTGCCCCACCAAGGTGAAGGTGATGTCTTGATCCCTCAGAGCCGCTGCAGCCTCGACGATGGTCTTCACGCCCTGGAGGGGGACATAGGTGCCCACGAACAGAGCGGACAGCCTCCCGGGGCGCGATCCAGGCGGACGCTCCGCGGGCTCTTTCCCGCGAGGCAACGCCGAGCCGACCGGCAACGCGGTGACGCCTTCGTGTGCCAGGCCGAGCGCGGCGACGAAGTAGTCTCGATGGGCCTCGGTATCAACGAGGACGTGATCGGCTCCATGCAGAATTCGGCGCTCCAATGCTCGAAACGCGCGTGCGAAGCCAGGCACTCGCTGGAAGCGCCCCCGGTCTTCACACAATGTCTGAGCGACGGGCAAGAAGGCATCGAGGATCAGAGGAACGTCTCGGCGGCGAGCCCAACGTCGCGCGAGCGGTAGGTCCAAGTATCCGGGATATCCGAGGACGAGTGCATCGAAGTGTCCGCCGAGCTGGAGCTCACGAGCGATCTCGAGTTGAGCTTGCCACCACCGCGGTCCGGCAGCCAAGGCGCTCCGCCAGACCGAGCGCGAGCGCTCGCCGCGGCGCCAGATGGACCGATGACACGGGACGACCTCGACACCGGCCGCACGAAGCGCTCCGATCAGGAAGCGGTTGCGCGGGTAGCCCTCCTGCAGCTCGTAGGTCCCCACGTAGGCGACGCGCAACTGTGGCTTGGCATCCGGCGGTGGAGCCTGCTCGCTCGAGCTCGTCCGTGACTCGGGGCGCAGCCGGATCGAGGACCGGACCGAGGACTCAGTTCTCGAGGTCTTCACTGCGCTCGAACCGTAGCTGGGCGATCTGCTCGGAGATCAAGCCGAGGCCGAACGTCATGACGGCCATCGTGATCAAGACGACGCCCATGTTGGTGAACCGATGGGTTGTGAGATAGGTCAGCAGGTACCAGAGCATGCCGACACCGCCAATGGCGGCCGACAGCGGCACGAAGACCTTCAGCGGTGAGAAGAAGACGGCGATCTTCAAGATGATCATGAAGAACCGCGACCCGTCCCGAATCAGCTTGATCTTGCTCCGGCCTTCACGTGCGCGTGTCTGGATCGGCATGTAGTGCACGCTGTATCCGGCTCGGAAGAGGGACAGAGTGATCGTGGTCGGATAGGAGAAGGTGTTCGGCAAGAGGTAGACGAACTTCTTGACGACGTCGGCCCGCATGACTCGAAAGCCGGAGGTCAGGTCCCAGATTCGGCGGCCGGTGACATAGGTCGCGAAGAGGTTGTAGATGGCGTTGGCGAGGTCGCGGTGCCAGGAGGTGTCGCTCTTGCGGGTTCGAGCGCCGACGACCATGTCGAACTTCCGGGCGAGCTCGAGGAGCCGCGGCACGTCTTCGGGGCGATGCTGACCATCGGCATCCATGAGCAGGATGTAGTCGCCGGTTGCAGCGCGAATCCCGCGCTTGATCGACGCGCCATTCCCGAGGTTGTAGGGATGGCGGATGACGCGCGCGCCCGCGGCCTCGGCGGCTTCACCGGTGCCATCGCTCGAGCCATCGTCGATGACCAGGATCTCGAGGTCCAGGTCGTCTCGCCCGCCGAGGATCTCTTGCAGGTGAGCGACGGTCCCTCCGACCGCGGCCACTTCGTCGAGGGCGGGCATCACGATGCTGAGCGTGACCCGGGTCCGGGGCGGCGCCTCTGGTGCGATCGACCGAGTCTCGGGTGCCAAGAGTCCCGGGGTCGGGCGGCTCGAGCTTCGGATCTTCGGGGGTACGAGATTCGTCATGGGCTGGGGTCCCGACCGAGCGGGCCGTCGACCCAGACGGTTGAAGATGGCTCTCCCCTCCTTCTCCTCCGTCCGGAACCGAGCCGGTGAACGGCTCGAGCTGCTCGGTTGATCAGTTCACGATGTTCCATCTCTGTCCATCGACACCGATCGTCCCGACCGCAGTCGGTCCGGTGATCGCTCCGACGGTAGACGCAGAAAGGAACGCGGCCTCGGGAGACGGCGCGACGCCAGCTCCGACGAGGTTGTTGTATCGTTGAGCCTCGTTCGAGGTGGAGAGGATCTCGCCTTGTTGATTGGCGAAGAAGGCTGGGCGGCCCGAGACACCGAAGGTGACCGGCCAGGCGTAGCACGCCCAGAAGGTCTCCGAGTTGTTGGCGTCGGGCAGATTCCCGGACTGAGGACCTCCGTCCTCGGCCTCGGGGATTCCGATGCCCTCCGCATCCGGAAGGAACATCCGGAAGACGTAGCCGGAACGAATCACGGTCCCGGTGACGACGTTCTGGAATGCGGCGGAGAGTAGAGGTGGATCGAGCGGGGGATAGCCGCCCCGCAGGCTCGCGCCACCGGAGAGCTCGGCCAAGTAGCCATACTCACCAGCGCCATTGCGGTTCATGTCGACCTTGGCAGACGAACGGAGGGAGGCCTGCCCCGAGACGAGCGTGCGCAGCGTCCCGACGACGGCCTTCTCGTTCGCGGTCGCCCGCGAGCTGAAGACGGTGGGCAAGGTGAACGAGGCGATGACCGCGATGATGGTGATCACGGTCATCAGCTCGATCAGAGTGAAACCGGCTTGTTGTCGGTCACGAGGCATGGGGATCCTCCCTGGCGGGGGTGCTGTCTCTAGTCGTGTCGCATTTTCTGAAACCAGGGGAAGGCCGCCCGGAGGTCGAGGCCGCTGGGGGAACGACCTCCGGGGCGCGGGCTGCGCCATCGACGAATCGATGACCAGCGGTTTCGGTTTACCTTGAGACTGATCGGCTCAGACGGGACGTCGACCTTAGTTGACGACGTTCCAGATCTGACCATCTTGAGCAGTGACACCGATCGCGAGGACGCCGATGATGCCGTTGGCGGTCGTGCCCTGCACGAAGGCGGCGTTGAATTCCGGAACGACCGCGTTGGTCGCACCCGGGACGCCGCTGTATCGCATAACGATGTTGTTGGACGACAGGACATCGCCCTGCTGATTCACGAAGAAGCTCCGGTTACCCGAGTTGCCAAAGTTGGCCGGCCAGGCGTAGCACGCCCAGGTCGTCTCACTGAGATTCGGGTTCGGGGCGGTGCCGCCGACACCACCGGTGTCCGCCTCGGGGACACCGAGACCGGCATCATCGGGAAGCAGCATGCGGAAGACGTAACCGGAGCGGTTGACGACGCCATCCTGGACGTTCCGGAAAGCACCGGACATCATCGGAGGGTCGATCGGGACCGGCTGGTTGCGGATGTTGGTCTCACCGGACAGCTCACCGAAGTAGCCGAACTCGCCAGCACCGTCGTTGTCCGCATCGATCTTGCCCGACGCCTGGCACTGAGCCTGGGCGGACGAGATGTTACGGAGGGTACCGATCGCCGCTGCCTCATTCGCACTCAGGCGGGAGGACAGCAGGTTCGGAATGGCAATCGAGGCGACAATGGCGATGATCGCGATGACGATCATGAGCTCGATCAGGGTGAAACCGGAATCGTTTCTCTGCATTTTGGCTCGTGCTCCTAACGCACAGGATCTGACAGCTGACTCCACGCAACGCTCTCTCAACCGACTCACCGGGCGGTGAATCGGCCCGACGACCTCAATGGAGCTCCACGTCTCATTTTCGCGGGGCTCCGAAGTCGCCGTTCCTCTCCATTCCTTCCCAAAGTCCTTTCAGCCGCTCGATCGTCGGATCGCCGTCCGTCGACCGTGCTGTCATCTCTCTCTCCACCGCTTCGGGATCGATCTCGAACGCGGCGCTCAAGGCGTCCTGCGCCTCGACGGCCTGCTCGAGCTCGAGTGCCACTCCGGCGCGCAGAAGCTGAGCTTCCCACGATCGCGGGCTGAGCTCGTTCGTGCGTCGGAAGGCATCCAAAGCGGCTTCCCGGTTTCCCATCGCGATCTGTACTTCTCCGAGGAGGAACGTCGTGCCGGCATCGTTCGGGGCCAACTCCAGCGCCCGCTTGCAAGCGACGAGTGCTTCTTGAGGGCTCTCGAGCTTGCGGTGGCACTCGGCCATCAGGCCGTAGGCCCGGGCCCGATCCGGCCACCTCGCCGATACCTTTCGACATTCGGCCAGGGCCGTCCTGAAGTCTTTTTGGCGGAATTGGATCGACGCAATCCCCAGATACACCTGCTCTTGCAGATCCTCATCCTCGATCGTCTCCAGAGCCTGCTGATACGCTGCGATGGCCTCGGCGAAGTTCTCCTGCTTCTCTTCGACGAAGCCAAGGATCAGCTCACGCTGCCCCCGCCCAGCGCTCGAGAGGCTCGGATGGGCCAGCTCCTCACGAGCTCGCACGTAATCCTCGGCACGCGCAAAGGCCTCTGCGGCGACGAGGCGTACCTCGAAGTCGTCGGGGTAGTGCTCGATCGCCTCTTCCACGGTGGATCGCGCCTCATCGTGCAGTCCCAATCGGAGCTGCACACGGGCGGATCCGATCAGAGTGCCGGCGTCCGCCGGCGCCTCATACCAGAAGCCCACATAGGCGAGCACCGCGACGACGGCCGCTGTAACGGCGTACAGGATCCAGCGTCCTCGGCTCGAGTTGGACGAGCTGTCCATGCGACGAAATCTCCTTCTCCAGGGATGCGGCCGAGCGGCCATTGCCGCTCGGCATCAGAAGCGTCTCGGCTCTTCTCAACCGCCCGACGAGAGCATCTTCTGCAGCTCGAGGATGGGGAGGAACACGGCCAGGACGATGAAGAACACCAAGCCACCCATGACCGTGATCATGAGGGGCTCGATGAGTGAGGTGAGGCCCTTGATCATTGCGGAGACCTGCTCGTCGTAGAACGTCGAGATCTTCTCGAGCAGGCTCTCCATCGACCCCGACTTCTCACCGATCGCGATCATGCGCGTGACCATCGGCGGGAAGACCCAGCTCGTGGACAAGGGATCGCTGAGCGTGTCTCCGGACAGCACGCTGGTCTTGGCGCGCTCGACGACACGATGAATGACGCGGTTGTTGACGGTCTCGCCGACTACGTCGAGCGCACCCAGGATCGGCACACCGCTTCGAATCAGAGTGGCGAACGTCCGCGCGAAGCGCGACAAGGCCACCTTGGTGGCCAGGCTACCGAAGACCGGGGCCTTCAGTTTGCACCAGTCGAGCTGGTAGCGACCGCGCTCGGTTCGACCATAGACCTGGAGCAGGAGGAAGGCGCCCACCGCGCCGCCGGCCACCGTCAGCCAATGGTGCTGGCAGAACTCGCTCAGATCGAGCACGAACTGCGTGATCGCCGGCAGCTTGATCTCGAGCGAGTCGAACATCGGTCGGAACTTCGGCACAATGACGACGATCAGGAAGGCGGTGATCGCGGTGACCAAGAGCAGCGAGACGGCCGGGTAGGTCATGGCGGCCCGCACCTCACGGCGCAAGCGCGAGGACGCTTCGAGGTACTCGGCCAGACGCACGAGGATGTCGTCGAGCTGACCCGAGACCTCACCGGCTCGCACCATGTTGACGTAGATGTTCGGGAAGACCTTGGGGTGCTTCTCGAGCGACTTGGAGAGATCCGAGCCGGCGCGGATGTCTTCGACCACGGTCATGACGGCCGAGTACAGTCGACTGCCTTCGATTTGCTCGGTGAGGATCTCGAGGGACTCGAGGAGCGGAACTCCGGAGCCGATCATGGTGGCGAGCTGCCGCGTGACGACGACCAACTCATCCTTCTTGCGACGCCTTCGGCCCTTGCCTTTCCTCACCAGGTTGGAGAAGGGGATCGCTCCGCCGGCCTCGAGCTTCTTCACGTCGAGGATGACGAGATTCTTGCGTCGCAGCTCGCGGATTGCCTCGGCCTGGTTCTCGGCAATGATCGTACCCGACACACTGCCTGACGAATTGCTCTTCGCCAGGTACTTGAACTTGGGCATCCGAGGGATCCTCTCTCAGTTCCGGACGCCGCCCGACCGGGGCGGTGGCGGTCAGTCGGACAGGGTGACGCGCAGTACTTCTTCGAGGGAGGTCTTCCCCTTGATGGCGCTGAGAATGCCGCAGCGCCGCAGGGTCAGGAGCCCCTCGTCGAGGGCCGCTCTCTTGATGTCGAGGGCAGACGAGCCGTCGACGATCAGGCGCTTGACCCGATCCGTCATCGGCATCGTCTCGAGCAGGGCGAATCGACCGCGATACCCGGCATTGCAGCGCGAGCATCCATGCGGTCGGAAGAGCGTGAACTCCTCCACGAAGTCTTCATCGATGAAGCCGAGCTGGCGGAGACGCTCTTCAGGAATCTCGATGGGCTCACGACACTCGGCACAGAGGGCCCGCGCCAAGCGCTGAGCCGCGATCAGGACTACCGAGGAGGCCACCATGAACGGGTCCAAGCCCATGTCGACCATTCGAGTCACGGTGCTCGGAGCATCGTTGGTGTGAAGCGTCGAGAGCACGAGGTGGCCCGTGAGGGCCGCCTTGACTGCGATCTCGATCGTCTCACTGTCGCGAATCTCACCGATTAGGACCGTGTCGGGGTCCTGACGCAGAATCGATCGCAGGGCATTGGCGAAGGTCAACCCTCGCTTGGGATTCACCGGCACCTGGTTGATGCCCGTGATCTGGTACTCGACCGGGTCCTCGACGGTGACCAAGTTGGTCCCGTCGCTCATGATCTCCTTGACGGCGGCATAGAGCGTCGTCGACTTTCCGGAGCCCGTGGGACCGGTGACGAGGATCATGCCGTAGGGATTGGCGATCGCGTGTGCGAAGTCCTCGAGGCACTTGGGCTGGAAGCCGAGCCCGGCGAGCTGCAGCGACACCATCGTGGCATCGAGAATACGCAGCACGACCTTCTCGCCATGCACGACGGGCAGGATCGAGACGCGAAAGTCGATCTGGCGGCCTTCGGCTCGCACCTGGAACTTGCCGTCCTGGGGCTTGTGCTTCTCGGCGATGTCGAGGTTCGACATGATCTTGATGCGAGAGACGATCGCGGCTTGCAGATTCTTGGGCGGGTTCAGTGAGTCCTTGAGAATGCCATCGACTCGGTAGCGCACTCGAACGCGCCGCTCGAAGGGCTCGATGTGAATGTCGCTCGCGCCCTCCTTGATCGCCTGGAAGATGATCAAGTTGACCAAGCGGACGACGGGGGAACCCGACTCGGCGACGTCGGTCACGTCCAAGTCGTCCTGGCGCTGGTTGGGATTGCTGAGCTCGACCTCGGGATCCATCATCCCTTCGAGCAGCTCCTCCACCTCTTGCCGACCCATACTGTAGCCCTTGCCGATCGCGTACTGGATCGTCGCAGGCGTACTGATGACGGGCCGGATCTCGCAGGTCGTGAGGATGCGCAGATCGTCGAGCTTCACGATGTCGAAGGGATCACCGATCGCCACCGTCAACATCTGCCCGATCTTGCCGACCGGAAAGACGCCATACTCGGTGGCAGTGTCCTGAGACATGACCTCGAGCAGCTCTCGCTCGAACTCGATCTTCTTGAGGTCGATGGGTGGAAAGTTCGTCGCCCGCGCGATCTCGGCGATCAGAGGAGCCTCGTCGACGAGCTTGTCTTCGACCAACACCGTGCTCAGGTGCTTCTGGTCGCGACTCGCTCGCTCGATCGCCGCCTCGATCTGGTCTTCGCCCAGTATCCCGCTTCGCGTCAAGATGGCCTTCAGACGGTTGTTGAATCCCGCCATGTTGGCCGTGGCATTTGCCCCGCTCACGCCTGGTTTCCTCGCTCGTCGTTCATCAGTAGCGGCGGAACATCCGCTTCAAGTCCTCGGTGTCATTCGATCGCGCCAACGCGTCGTCGTAGCTGACGAGGTTGGCGGAGTAGAGGTCGTAGAGGCATTGGTTCATCGTCTTCATCCCCAGCTTCGCGCCGGTTTGGATGATCGAGTTGATCTGGTGGGCCTTGTCGTCGCGGATCAGACTGCGAACGGCCGTGTTCGCGATCAGTACCTCGCAAGCCAACACCCGGCCCTTACCACCTGAGCGCGGCAGGAGCTGCTGGCAGAAGACCGCCTGCAAGCTGAACGAGAGCTGGGTGCGGATCTGAGCCTGCTGGTGAGCCGGAAAGACGTCGACGATCCGGTTGATCGTCTGGACCGCGTCGCTCGTGTGCAGCGTCGCGAAGGTCAAGTGACCCGTTTCCGCCAGGGTGAGGGCCGACTCGATCGTCTCCGCATCGCGCATCTCACCGATCAGGATCACGTCCGGATCTTGACGCAGCACCGATCGCAGAGCCGCCCCGAAGTTGTGCGTGTCGGAGCCGATCTCGCGTTGATTGAACAGACTGTTCTTGTTGCTGTGGACGAACTCGATCGGATCCTCGATCGTCACCACGTGGCAGTTGCGGCTCTGGTTGATGTGGTCGACCAAGGCCGCCAACGACGTCGACTTGCCCGAGCCCGTCGCGCCGGTCACCAGGACCAGGCCCTTGGGGATCTGGCAGAGGTTCTGGCAGACCTTGGTGGGGAGGCCCAGGTCGTCGAACGACTTCACAGTCGTGGGAATCATTCGCATCACGGCAGCCACCGAGCCGCGCTGCATGAAGACGTTGGTGCGGAATCGGCCGATGTTGCGGACCGAGAACGCGAAGTCCAGCTCCAACGTCTTCTCGAACTTGGCGATCTGCTCGCTCGAGAGGATGCTGTACACCAACTTCTGCGTCATCTCCGACGTCAGCACGCCATACTCGGTGTTCACCAGCTTGCCGTCGATGCGGATCTTCGGCGGTGAGGAGGCCGAGATATGCAGGTCGCTGCCCCCTCGTTGGAGCATCACGTTCAGCAGCTCTTCGATCGAAACCATGCCTGGTTCTTCCCTTCGGCTTTGGGTCTGGGGCGCACCTAGGGCGCAGCCTGTCTATCGAGCGGAAGGGTCCGCGAACCTGAATGGCTCTTGCGATTGCACTGGTCCTCGGGCACAGGCCGGCGCCCGTGATCGCAGAGGCCAGTGTTCATATGAGAAGGATCGAGGGGTGGAGGGTATTGGAGAGGATGGAGTCAGAGGCGGGAGGGCATGCCTTCGAGGAGCTCGTTTCGGAGGGCGAGCTTCACGCCAGCGCGGCCGGAGTGGGGATGTCCACACAGAGGCATGGTGCTTGAGCCCTTTCGAGGGCATGCCGGCAGGAATAACCATCCATGAGCTTTGGAGACGCCAGGAGTCGACTCTTCTGCCAGGGCCCGTGAGGCGAGGTCCGTCGAGAAGCGAGGTCTGCCAGGCCGACCCTCTGAAAGTCCTGGGCGAAGCCAGGCACAGGGTCGTTCATTTGCTCAAACGGCTGGTATCGTGTCGCGCAAGCCCAGTCGGGGCGGCAGGCGAGGTGACCGCTCTCTCAGTTTGGTCGTCCAAAGGCATCCCGGCCCGACTTTGCGCGACGACAGAGGCGGAGCGAGGTGACGAACTCCGTTCGTGTCTCTGTTGGTTGCCGTGGCGACCGCCGGGATTGGAGACGGTGGCAGTCGGCGCTTCTGCCAGACCCGTGACAGTGGGACTCACGCCGGGTCGCCGCCTGATCGAACCGATTCACAGGCGCGCGACCTCACACCCGAATGAACTCGGGCTTTCGAAGGGACGGTCTGGAAGCACCTCGTTTGCAACGCCTAGGTGAAGTCCGCCCCCCGAATCGCCGGCTGAGATGCTGGAAGGAGGGAACGCTTCGCGATCCCTCCCAGGGCCAGACTCAGTGTGCCTCTTCTTCCTTGGAGGCCTTGTAGGCGGCCACGATCTTCTGCTGCTCCTGCGGCGGAACGATGTCGTAGTGTGAGAACTCCATGGAGAAGTCCCCTTCGCCGTGCGTGATGGAGCGCAGCTCGGTCGAGTAGTTCACGACCGAGGCGAGCGGTACCTGAGCCTTGATCATCTGCATGTCGCCGACGGTGTCCATGCCTTGAATGCGTCCGCGGCGCGAGTTGAGATCGCCGGAGATGTCGCCCATGAAGCGCGACGGAACCGCGATCTCGAGATCCATGACCGGCTCCAGCAACACGGGCCGCCCCTTCTCGAAGCCTTCCAGAAACGCCCGACCAGCGGCGAGCTTGAAGGAGAGCTCGTCCGAGTCGACGTCGTGGTACTTGCCGTCGTAGAGCTCGACCGCACAGTCGACGACTTCGCAGCCTGCCAGTGGACCCTCGGTCATCCGCTCGTGAATGCCTTTGTCCACGGCCGGAATGTACTGGCGCGGAACCGAGCCGCCGACGATCTTGTCGACGAACTCGTACCCGGCTCCACGCTCGCGCGGCAGCAGGCGAATGTACACCTCACCAAACTGCCCCCGACCACCGGACTGCTTCTTGTGGCGGTGGTGCGCTTCGGCAGCGGTGGTGATCGTCTCCTTGTAGGGAATCTTCGGCATTCGGGTCGTTATCTCGACGCCGAATCGCCGCTTCATGCGCTCCATGACGACATCGAGGTGCATCGAGCTCATGCCGTTGATCAGCATCTCGCCGGTGTTTGGATCACGGTGAGACATGAAGCCCGGATCCTCGCTGGATATCTTCGTGAGCGCGGTGCCGATCTTCTGCTCGTCGCCACGACTCTTGGGCTCGGCTGCCAGAGTCGCCATCGGCTTGGGAAGGTCGACCGGCTGGAAGCGAACGATGGTGTTCGGATCGCAAAGGGAGTCGCCGAGCTCGAAGTCCTCGATCTTCGAGGCGGCCACGATGTCACCGGCCACCGCGCGATCGATGTGCACCTGCTCCTTACCCTGCATCCGGAGCAAGTTGCTGACCTTCTGCGGCTTGCCGATGCGGACGTCGAGAACCATGTCATCGGTCCCGACTGAACCGGAGAAGACGCGGAAGAAGCTGAGCTTCCCGACATACGGATCGCTGAGAGTCTTAAAGACGAAGGCGCTGAACGGAGATCCTTCGTTGCAGGTCAGGGTTGCCGTGTCTTCCCCTTCGGCGCCCTGGAGGACCTGGCGAGGGCTCCCGGCATCATGGACTGGTGCAATCTCGACGATCGCGTCGAGGAGCTGCTCGACACCGATGTCACCCGTCACGCTGCCACACAGAACCGGCACGACGTTGCCCTGGGCGACGGCCTTGCCGAAGGCACCGCGAAACTCCTCGTCGCTGATCTCCTGGCCTTCCAGGTAGCGCTCCATGAGGGCGTCATCCGCTTCGACCGTACGTTCGACCAGTGTCTCCTTCACGGTGGCAGCAGCTTCTCCACTTCCATCGGCGAGGACGCTGACGACTCCCGAGAACGACGCGGCCGCCCCTTCCGGCAGGACGATTGGGACGCAACGATCACCGAAGGCCTCTTGAATCGCCGCGATGCTCTCGTCGAAGGAGGCGTTCTCGCTGTCCATCTTGTTGAGGAAGATCAGACGCGCGACACCTTCTTCTCCGCACCGCTCCCAAAGCTTTCGGGCATGAAAGCTGACCGGGCCTCCGGCAGAGATGACGAACACGGCCGTTTCGACCGCGGCGAGGCACATGTAGGCCTCGCAGGCAAAGTCTGGATATCCCGGCGTGTCGAGGACGTTGATGAGCTCCTTCTTCCAGCTGGCATGCAAGATGGAGCTCGCGAGGGAGTGATGCCGCTCCTTCTCTTCGGGCTCGAAGTCGCTCAGCGACGACTTGTCGTCAACGCTCCCCGCGCGCGTCGCCTCCCCTGCCTTGAAGAGGATGAGGTCGATGAGGGAAGTTTTCCCTACAGAGGCGGGACCGATCAACGCCAAGTTCCGAGCCATGCTCGTTCTCCCTCGTGCATGCCGTCCTCACCGGACGAAGGCACTCGCGAAGTACCGGCACCGGAGCGCGCTTTCCGGGAGGAGAAGATGATCAAGAACGGGACAAGAAAGCGGGTATTCTACTCGAAGGCCTCCCTTGATCAAGGGGTGGACAGAGGGCCGGGATGAGGGAGAAGCTCGAGCCGAGATTCCCCTTCTCCATCACTCCTTGCTCGTGTCGGGCTGACCACTCGAGGGAGAGCTCGTAGCGGACGCCCGGTTTCGGACGACTAACGATGCGGTCGGTCGGTCGAATCGTCCAGGTGTCGAGGGTCACCCGGCCCCGGGGCTGTGCCGGGGCACGGGTGTTCCCATCGGACGCCCATGAGGCTCAGTACAGCACGACCTCGACGCGACGATTACGCTTCTTTCCCGAATCGTTGGAGTTGGCAGCCACCGGCTGGTGCTGTCCGTACCCGACGACATTGAAGCGATCGCTCGGAATGCCGGCTCGCTCGAGCGAATCGCGCACGGTGAGGGCGCGCTCCACGGAGAGGTGCCAATTCGAACGGAACTTCGACTTGCTGATCGGGTCGTCGTCGGTGTGCCCTTCGACGCTGATGCGTTTGTCGGGGAACTTCAACCGCACTTCTTCAGCGATGCGGGTCAGGTTGCCCCGTCCCGAAGCCGTCAGTTCCGCCTTTCCGGAAGCGAAAGTGATCTCGGAAGGCAGGACGATCGCCAGCTGTCCGCGGCGCTCGATGACCTCGAGTCCATGCCCAGCGAGATTGTCGGCCAAGGCGCGCCGATCCCGCTCCAGGTCCGAAGGAGCCACGGCCACGGCCGGCTGGACGGCGGCCGCCTTCTTTGCGAGCTCCTGACGGAGCTGCTCGCTCTGACGGCGCGCATCGGCGAGCTGCCGCTCCCAATTCGCACTGCCGCCGCGCAGCTCATCGACCTCCAGCTCGAGCTGGAACTTGTCCTCGTTGAGTGCCTCGATCTGGCGATCCTTGTCGAGGATGATGCCTTCGTAGTCCGTCGTGGCGCAGCTCGGCAGCAACAGCAGCACGAGAGCACCCAGGAGCAGACCACCCTGATTCTTGATGAAACTCATTAACCCCTCCAACCAATCGGGGGTCGGCCGCCCGGCCGAGCCCTTTCGAAAACGACGCGCCGCGTCCCGCTCAGCGGAACAGATCCGGCCACGTCTTCGTGACGAACGTGAGAATCTCCGGTTCGAACAACAGCACCAAGATGGCGCCGAGTGAGAGATACGGCCCGAAGGCCAAATAATGATCCTTCGTGAAAAGCATTCGCAAGAGCCCGAGCAGCGAGCCGAGCACGCAGGCGAGGAAGAAAGTCAGAAGCGCCGCCCGCGCTCCGAGGAACCCACCCACCATCGCCAGGTACTTCACATCGCCGAAGCCCATCGCCTCCTTCTTGAAGGCGAGGCTGCCCAGCAGCCCGACGCCGAGAAGAAGGCCGCCGCCCACGCCAATACCCATCGCCGATGACATCAAAGCCCCGGCGCTACGATCGGGAAGCAGCAAGGCCAACAAGCCGGCGACGACTCCCACCAGCACTCCTGGCCAGACCGCGCCGAGGTTGCGCGCGGGTCGGACCGAAGGTTGAGAGACTTGGCCTTCTTCCTCGAGCCATTCCGCAGAGGCATGCACGCGCAGCACGATGATCGTCGCTCCCGCTCCGATCAGCCCGACCACCAAGGGCATCCAAGTACCCCAGGTCGAGTCGGCCACGAGCTGTTCGCCCAGACGATCGGCTTGGATCAACGGACAGAGGATGCACGCCAGCGGGGCGAGCACCAGCCCGGAGAGCGTAAGCTCGTCGGGCAGGATGCGATGGTCGATGTCGATGAACGTCGCCGCGATCAGCACCGCCACGAAGTAGAACCACACGAACAGGCGCAGCCACTCTTCAACGACGGGCCCCTCGACCAGGGACGGCACCATCCAGCGCTCGTAGATCAGCACGAACACGAGGCCCGTCAGCAGCTCGACCAGTGGATAGCGCCACGAGATCGATGCCTTGCATCCTCGGCAGCGCCCACGCAGGAGCAAGAAGCTCAGGACGGGCAAGTTCTCGTGCCAACGAATCGCTCGACCACAACTCGGGCAAGCCGAACGCGGTCGCACGAGCGAGGCGCCTTCGATCGGGAGGCGATGGATGACGACGTTCAAGAAGCTCCCGATGATCAGACCCAGAGCTCCGAAGAGCACGTCACCGAAGACTCGCAACGAGTCCATCGATCAGCCCTCCTCTCGGAGCTCGGGGACTTGATCGACGATGCGATAGCGACGTCCGCAATCGGAGCAGCGGAATCCCTTCGGATCGTCCTCGGCCGGAGCCCCGCACTGGCAGACCCAGCCCTGCCGGCGTGCCGGTGACCCGACCATGAGCCAACGCGCATCGACGTCTCGTGTCACGACGCTTCCCGCGCCGATCAACGCTTCCTCGCCGATGCGCACTCCGCACAGGATCGTCGCGTTGGCTCCCAAGGTCGCTCCCCGTCCCACCCGAGTGGTGGCGAACTGATCCCGACGCGAGATGGCCGCCCGAGGGTACTTCACGTTCGTGAAGACCACCGAAGGTCCGCAGAAGACCTCGTCCTCGAGCTCGACTCCCTCGTACACCGAGACGTTGTTCTGAATCTTGACTCGTTCTCCGATCCGCACTCCTCGGCCGATGAAGACGTTTTGACCGAGCTGAGTTCCCGCACCGAGGCGAGCTTCCTCCATGATGTGGCAGAAGTGCCAAACCCGGACACCCGGACCCAGGCGACAGCTTTCCGCCACGACCGACGAAGGGTGGATGAAGACGTCTTCACGCGACGTCACGGCTCCGCCTTCTTGCGCAGGATTGAGTTCTTGGATCGAAACCGCCCTCAGGGCACGATTTTATGCGAGCGGACGATCGGATCCAACCCTGAGATCCGGTCGGATTTCGAAGATTGCTCGCTCCGATCCCCGACCCGGCTCGGCATCAGCGAGAAAGGTCGATGATGATGTCGTCGACCGAGAGCTGAACCGGGTCACCAATCGTCAAGTCGTCGACCTCGAACTCGATGCGGACCGCCAGGAAGCGGATGGCGTCGGTTCCGAGCCGGTCGGCTCCCCGAAACTCGCCTTCCGGCGGTGCTCCTTCGGGTGCCTCGGCGCCCGTCCAGACGAAGGCTCGGCAGCGGCCCCCCACCTCTTGAGACTGGAGTTGGACCTTCAGGACGCGCCCGTAGTCCTGGCCCAGATCGATGACCGGAGTCGTGTACCTCGCCACATTGGTTGAGGGGTCCTGACGGGTCCGCCCCGGTTGCCGGGTCTGACCTTGAGGTCTTTGGAAGATCCAAGGGTCCGGCTCGAGGATGCTCCGAGTCGGTGCGATCTCACCCTCGAAGTCTTCGAGCTGGATCCAGCCGGGTGAGCCACCCGCAGTACCACTCTGCGCCAAGACCTGCGCTCCATCGATCGTCAGTCCGCCGGCTGCCGAGAGCAACAGGCCACCGGCTCCGCCGCCGCCGCCGCCGCCTGCTTCCGGTCCGCCCGGCGCACCGACACCTCCCCCGGCTCGAAGCTCACCACCATCGATGCGGATCGCCCCTCCCGCGATGAGCACGGCGACACCCCCCCCTCCTCCACCGCCACCTCCGTTGGCGCTCGTGCTTCGAGAAGCGCCACCACCGCCACCACCGCGACCACCGCGGAGTGCAGCTACCGCTCCCAGTGAATCCACAACCGATCGTCGTTGGCCGTCGATGAGACGCTCCGTCCACCCGTCGATCCAGGAGCTCCGCGGAGAGCCGGAGGGCGCTGGCTCTCCGGCGAGTCCCTCGCTCCCTCCCGCCCCTCCGGTGGCGCGGCGATCGCCCGGCGCGTATCCCGTTTCGCCAGAAGTCGGCGCAGCGATCTCGAAGAGTGGCGAGATTCCCCCCTCGCCGCCCCGGCCACCGCCGGGTCCTCCCAAGCCTCCGAACGGCCTTTCGCCACGCCGGGCATCTCCGATGCCGAGCTGCCCGGGCTCACCGGAGACATCGAGGCGCCCGTGGACGACGATGTCCTCGCGCGCTCTCAGAACCAGAGGGCGGCTACCCGTCGCTCGGACCTCGACGCCGAAGGGGATCTCGATGCGATCGAAATCGAAGCGTCCACCGACCACCTCCTCGATTCCGCCGCTCGCCGTCACGAAGGCCTGCTCATCCGTATTCAAGACGATCGAGGTCTCAGGTCGCCATTCTCCGAGTGTCAGCGCGGCCGGCACTCCAGGCTCCCAAAGAAGCTCGAGCACGCCGTTGCCGCTCGTTTCGAGGCGCCACCCCGATGCGGAGACTCGAGAGCTTTCGCCTCGAGTCCGGAGAGCGCGTCCTCGGTCGAGCGCCGACAGCACGGGCTGACCTTGCTCACCTTCGAGAAACCCGAGCGTCAGGCGGCTTCGCCCGCGAGGAGTCGTCGGAGTGACAACGAGCAGGCAGCCGAGCTGGTCTCGAAACGGGACGATCGGAAACCCGCTGAGGTCGCGGATGCTGGACTCACCGGACTCATCCAGAACGAACTCGAAGGCCAGTGTGAACGGACGGATGGCGGACTGGAATCCGTCCAAGGGACGAACGGTCAAGATCGATCCGTCGTCATCATGCGAAAGGATCACCTCGGCCGACACACTCCGAGGCGTCGCCTCATCGATCACCCAAACCTGGATGTCCTTCGAGCTCAACGGCTCCTCACCGCGCGCAACCGGGAGCAGGTGCTTGTTGAAGTGGAAGTCGAGACCATGTCCGAGAAACGACTCGCTCAGCTTTCTATCGAGAGGGATGCGTTGACGCCAGGCGATCGGCTCATCCCGGATGCTCAGCGACACGATCGTCGCTCGCTCGTCGAGTCGAGGATCCCAATACAAGCGGTTGACGTCATCATCGGCTCGCGTTCGGAACGAGAACTCGTAGCTTCGGTCCAAGGGACGGTAGTCTTTGGTGAAGACACCCGTGAAGTGGGGGAAGCCCCGGACGATGACGCGATACTCGGTATCCGGCAGAAGGCCACCATCGCGCAGGGTGCGATGTGCCAGGAGGGGCTCGAAGGTCACGCGCTGAGGTTCCCGCACGAACCTCCCTCGGGCGAGGCGGCCATCGCGAGTCTCCACGCGAATGGAGTCTGCGTTCAGAGAGAAGGCCCCGACGTCTTCGGAGAATTCGATGACGAGGGGCTCGTTGAGCCTCAGATCCTGGAGACCGTGAAAGTCGGGTGGTCTCGGCAGAAAGAGGGCGCTCGGTCGCTCCGCCGCCTCTTCACTACATCCTGGTAAGCCAACGACCAGCGCTACGGCGGTGAAGCCCGCAAGACTGAAAGATCGATCGGCGATGAGGAGTCGCTCGACCCGCCCCATCACGTCCCTGATCCAAGATCCCGCGCTCATCGCTATTTCCTTGCTTGGCCGAGCCTCGCCGTTCCCGATGCGTTCCGGCCGCGAACGGGATCACGCGGAGGGCGCCGGGGCCCCTGGTGAAGCGCCCGTTCGAGCGACTCGCTCCACGTCCGAGCACTCCCGACGGCTCCGAGTATCGAAGGTACTCCAAGGCCTCGCCCCGTGAAAGAGACTGAATCTTGGTCGCCGAAGGCATGCCGATCCTTCCCACGAACCGCGAGAACCAAAAAGACCGGGCGCCGCTGGATTCCCAGCGGCGCCCAGTGAGAGTCTGGCTCTCGTGAATCGTCGGTCCGCTCAGAAGCGCACGCCGAAGTCGAGACGGTCGATCAGAGGACGCGAGGCCGTCAGGTTCACCTGGCCATCGAGTGCTGTATTGAAGCGGGCCCGGAAGCGCACGAAGCGCTTGCCGTTGAGATCGGAGATGTCGCTGGTCCAGACATCCGGGCCAGGCACGATGGTGGTGGCGTCCGGCTTGCCGGTTCCGCGGGGCTCGAGCTCGTCCGCAGCTTGCCACTCGATCACGACCTGCGTGTTCGGAGCGATGAAGTTCGTACGATTCGTGCCGTTGACATCCGAGTTGATGGCGAAGTACGTCGTGTCGAGCACGTTCCCGGCCGCATCGGTCAGAACGATGCCCGAGGCATCGACGCCGGAGAAATCGAACTGCGGCCAGCCGGGTCCCTTGCGATCGGTCTCCCCAGTGAAGATCCAACCGGAGCGAGCCGACGAGAGATTCGAGAACTCACTCAGATCGCGAGAGAGGGGCATGGGAGTGCGGTTGATGCACTCACCGGGCTCTTTCGGGCAGTCGAGGGCAGCGCAGTCGTCGAGGTCGACGTACCACTCCGGGTCCTCGTTGAACTCACCCCCGACCACGTCGCTGAAGGCCGGAATGAGGATGGCGCCAGCGATCTGCCGATTCGGACCTTCGATCTGAATCACACCGGAGCCGCCCCAGCCACCGACGTACGTGTTGTTGCTCACCTGTCCGGGCTGCCCCCCCGTGGGGTCACCCGAGGTGAAGCCACCACCGACGCTCAGAATACCAGCGACGTTGATGGTGCCGAGGGAGTGCAGGATGATGGTGCCACCGGCACCGCCGCCACCGCCGCCGCCCCACTTGCTCTCGCCGTTGTTCGAACCGCCACCGCCAGCTCCGCCGGAGCAATCGACGATCGCGTTCTCTTCGACGATGATGTTTCCGAGCGCGGCAAGGTAGACCATGCCGCCACCACCACCACCGCCAGCGCCGGAGTCGTCGGTGTTCGAGGTGGCAGGCGGCGAAGGCTCACCGAGCTGATCACCACCGCCACCACCGCCTTGACCGCCTCCTGCATCCGCGACATCGAATTCGCCGCCGCGTCCGTAGAAGTTATTGGTCTCGTCGGGATCCTGGAATTGGACGCCACCGGCCGGGCCGGCGGGAGTCCCCTTGCCACCGGTCTCGCCGTCGGCCTGAAGGCAGCCGTTGGCGTCCCGGTTACGGTTGTTGCGATTGCGGCCCTGCGTCAAGTGAGAGCCACCACCGCCACCACCGCCTGTCGGATCGGAGCTGCTGCCAGGAGGTCCGGCCGTCATGCCGCCCTGCCCACCGGCGCCCTGCGTTTGGAAAGGGCCGCGCCCCGGATCACCGCCATTGACGGACTGGATGCCGGAACGCCCGGAGTCATGCGGGCTTCCGTTTCCTCCATCGCCACCCGAAGGTCCGGCCTTGCCGCCGTTCGCGACCTGCCCACCGAGGTTCGGGACGGTAAAGAGGCTCCGCCCCGATGCACCTGAGGCGTTGATGGCCGTTGGCGTCTGAGGCGTCGGGCCCGCTGCGATTCGGATCGACTTCGTGGCGTAAATGAAGAGCGGCCGGGAGCCGACGACCCTCAAGGACGATCCGGACTCCATGACGAACTCGGTAAAGTTGAACACGCCTCCGTTGACAGTGACGAGGCCGTTGTTCGTCAGCAAGAGCTGCGAATCGGTGTCGAAGACGACGTTCTCGTTGAAGTTCAGCTTGAACGGACCGAGGGCACCGGTACCCGGGAAGGGCCGAGAGGCCTTGAGCGCACGGACGCCGCCGGTGCTCCACTCAGCGATCGCATAGCCATCGATCGTGCCACGCCGGTCGAAGCGACCCTGGGAGTTGAAGCCTTCGGAGAAAGTATCCGGGAAGCCGTTCTCGCCGGAGTTGACGTTTCGCGTCCGGAAGGCGGTCGCGAAGTTGACGCCTCCGATGGCGGAGTTTCCTTCGCCGATGATGTCGCGCAAGCTGTTCGCAAAGCGGACCTCGAGCTCCGTGTCGACAGGCAGGATGCCCGCGGGCCGGAGGACGATCCGAGTCTCCTCGACGTCATTACGAGCCAAGATCGGTGTCGTCGGGACGATTCTCTGACGGAACGTGTCCCAGAGAAAGATCGTTTGCTTGTTGATGTTGTCCGCGGTCGGCAGCAGTGGCTGATTGAAGAAGACCTCGATCTCGAACGGAGCGTCCGAGAAGAGGTTGAGCGACTGATTGGCGGCGCCATTGAGAGGCGTCGTGCCGACGACCTGAGGCGGTCCGGCGACCGGATCATCAAAGATGGCCGAAAGAGGCGTGTTGGCGTCGATGTTGATCATCGAAAACCTCACCGTACCACCGGCGGCCAAAGCGCGGTCGCGTTGCGATCGAACCGTGCGCCCCGTCGAGCTGGAGGTTGCGAAGCGCACCTCGTACTCGTTGCCTTCCTTCAGTCCCGCGTCGCCGAACTCCGGCTCGGTCGGGAAGGTCGGGATGAAGCGCACAGTGGTTGGATCGAACGGGTCGAGGCGGAAGAAACCCGTCACCGGCTCGGAGTTGGAGAGATTCCGGAAGGTGACGGTCTCGAACGAGACCGTATTGATGTTCACGGGCTGGGAGAACTTGAGCGTGATCTCTCGGTTGAGAGGCAAGCTGGTTTGGCCAGCGACGTTGCTGAACTCGAAGGTCAGCGTTCCGTCACCGGGGCCACCGGCCTTTCCTCCGGAGTTGCTGCAGGCGCCGAGACCGGCTCCGAGAGTCGCAGCCAAGATCAACGCACCCCAGCGTCGGTTCCACCGAACCGCAGTGGTGGTGCTGAAGCCAATCGCTCGCATGGAGGCCTCCGTGCTGAGAGCTGTCCGGTTATTCCGGTCAGCGTCGAGTTTCGTTCTGAAGAGCGAGCCCGGATGGGATCCGGGCTCGCGAGATGGCATCCGTCGACTCACTCGGCTCAGTTGAGCGGAATGAGAGAGTACGGCACGGCGAGGGAGTCGATTCCGGGCACCTGCTCGGTCTCGGGATTCGCCTTGAAGGTCAGGCGGAACATCAGCGAGACACGACCATCGAGGATGTTGTGGCTCGTCGACCATTCGGTCGGGTTCGTTCCACTACCGTCGTCGGCACCGCGGTACTCGACGTCGATCTGAGTACCGGTCGGCAACAACGCGAGATCGGGTTCGAAGACCGGAGCGTTCCAGTCGAGCTCGAATCCGGCCGGCGCACCCTCGAAGATCTCGAACCATGTCGACTCGGCCTTGGTCTCGACGATCTTGAAGTCGAAGCGATGGATGTAGATGGAGTTGTCACCCCACTGGTTGGTGTTGCCACCGGTTCCACCGGCTCGATCGAGGCTCCACGGATCACTGACGACGAAACCGGCCATCCCAGCCGTGAAGATACGGAAGGCCGGATCGGCCCAGCCCTGAACCGAGATGAAGATCTTGTACCCGTTGTATCCACCGGCTGGCGACGCGGCGACCCCCATGTCGAGCAGAATGCTGCTGACGGTATTGTAGGGGAAGCTGCGGTCAAACTTCGGGAAGTCGACGCGGAAGGGGTTCGGCAAGTTGGTCGGGGGACGAACCGAGTAGGTCCGGCCTCTGTCGATGACGGTAGTCGGGCTCGGCGGATCGTCCTTCTTGATGTTCTGCGCGAAGAACTGCTTCAGGCCGGAGCGCGGATCGGTCAGGAAGCCACCCGAGTTGGTCTTGGTATTCGGGACCACGTGGGTGTGGGAGACGTCGATGCTGAATTCGTTCCAGGTATCTGCGAACACGACATCACCGATCGGCGCCCAGGCGAGGCCGGTCATCGTCCATACCGAGCCTGAAGCACCACCGCTGCTCAGAATCGTGCGCGGCACGCAGTGCTGGATGCGGGCTCCATTCGGATTGAACGGCGTCTGGACACCCGGAGGGAAGTTCGGGGTGATGGCGGGGGCGCCGTCGGTCGGCGTGAAGTTCTCCAGGTCATGGCTCCAGCTGAAAACCGGGCCACCCTCGATCACGCTCGGCGGCGAGCTCTGGTTGTGGTTGTTTCCGACGATGTTGTTGTAGGTCGTGAGGTCATCGAAGGTCTCGAGAAACAGGCCACCCTCGATCGCTTCAATGTCTTCCTTCACCACGAAGCGGAAGCGAAGTCCTTCGAAACCGACCTCATCCGCGGAGAAGATCGTGTCGGGAAGACCCGTCCGGATGCCCCGACCGGCCAAGTCGGTGATTCCTTCGACCGGCGACGTATTCGGATTGTCGGTCCGCACGACCAGAATGTACTCACTGCCTTCGCTTCCCCAACCCTGCGGCTGCAGCGGCGGACGGAAGATGAACTCGGTGAGCGAGGCATTGCTCTCTACGCGGCCAAAGTAGGCATCGGCGGGGAACTTCGGATCTCCACCATTCTTGACACAGAACATGGTCGAGAACGGCCCGATGGACTCGGGATTCATCGGCTCGCTGAACCGCAAGTGAATGGCCGAGAAGTTCGGAACCTGCTCGACGATGTCATTCGTCGAGACGCGGTTGCGGTACTTGAACTCGATCAAGCTCAGGCTGCTCACGGCGCTCGGGAAGTTGAGAACACCTTCGATCTCACCCGTGTCGTAGTAGATCCGACCGCCCAAGGTCGTCCCGTAGCTGGCGAGGATCGTACCGCCTTGGACCATCCCGAACGGGAAGGTCACCACGCCGCTGATGGTTGCTGTCGCGTAGTCGACCACACCCGTGCCACCGATCGAGCCGGCACCGTTGTCGGTCACGGTATTCGTCGGGTCATCGGGGTCCCGGAGGGTCAGTGATCCGGCAGCGATTGGCGCGATCGAAAGCGAGACGCCGGCGCCGAAGTCTTGGTTGTTGCCGTCCGCGGTCGCCTGGCCAGTATCTTCACCCTCGATCGAGACCGGGGCGTTGATCAGGCCGTAGTCCGGGATGTCGTCGTTGTTGGCGTCGATCGGCTGATCGACGAGGCGATTGGGCAAGTTGCCCTTTTCGGTGATCTGCACCGAGCCCGGCACGACGGGAGTGCGTACCAGGAAGTTCGTGTCGTTTCCAAAGTTCACGACTCGCGAGTCGTTGCCGAAGATGTTGAAGTTCTCGACCGGCGCCTGAGCCTCGTCATCATTCGGCGGAAAGTCGAAGAACACGACATCGGCGATGTCGAACGGGTTCGGGAAGAGATTGCCGACGTACTCCTCACCGAGACGCGTCAGGATGAACGGGTCGGTCGAGTCCGGCAGGTAGCCGCGTGACTTGTCGAAGTCGCCGCCGGAGCGGAACCGGATCCAAATGTCCACCTGGCCCGACTCGACATCCACCGTGCGAGCCGTGACCGAGCGCCCCTTGGTGTTGCGCACGACCGAGTTCGCTTGGGTGGGGATCAGAATCTGGAGGTTCGAGGCGTCGGAGATGAAGCTCTTTGGCAGCCCTTGCGGGTTCAGCGGCAGCTCGGGGTTGGTGAGCTGATCAAACGATTCGATCGCGGGATCGAAGATCACGTCCCGGCCATTGACGATGTAACGGCCTCGGACGAGCCGAGAAGGCGCATCGCCGTCCCGGACTTGGATGGTGTTCGTATCCGCCGTCGCGGGGTTGACCTGATCGGAGAAGCGCAACAGCAAAGCCGCGTTCCGAGGAACGAACAGGTTACTGATGACGTTCGAATCCAAGGATCGGATCTCGGTCCCCGGATCGATCACCTCGATCAGCTCACCCGTCGCGGGATCCAACGAGACCTCGCTATCCGGTGGCATCAGTTGATCGACGCCGTTGACCTTGACCAGGCGTCCGTAGAACACCGAGTTCAGAGTCATCGTGGAATCGGTGCCCGGTGCCGAGCTTCCGCTGCCGCTACTGCACCCCCAGACGCTCACGCTGGTCGCGATCGTCAGGAGAAGGGTGAATGCCCGTCTCATGCTCCAGTCCTTCATATCTCCACTCCTGTGCGTCCCACTCAAACGCCCGGCAACGACGCGGGAACGCTTGCTTTCGCGGCACCGCCCCGACTCGGTGGACCGAGCGGTGCGGGCACGAGCCTCAACTCCGGTTGTTTTCAGGCCGATTCCGCCTGCGATTCTTGCTACTGGGAACCGTAGAGGCAAACACAATGCCAGAGGGCCTTCCATCAAAATCTTCGCTCGGCTCGGGTAACTCGTGACCCCGAACACTTTATGGATGCCTCGCCAGCCGCCTCCCTCGTCTCACCTCCCCGACCGCCCATGAGCGCGCGCCCCACGACCACCTCGCCGTGCGATTTCGCACGGCCCACCCCTCAGGTCGTGCGCTCCAACTCGTACCCCTCGGCCTCGTACGCAGCCACGTCTTCGAAAGCCGTGATCTCCGTTCCCGCGATCGCCATGACGTCGTTCGACTCGGCCGGAAAGACCTTCATCCGAGATCGGTCGCCCACGAAGGTCGCCGGACGCACCGTCTCGCAGTAGGCGCAGCGCAGTCGGAACGGCAGCCGCGAGACGACCTCGAACTCGGAAGGCAGGTAGCCGCCTTGCTCCGTGCGTGTGATGCAAGCTTCATTTCCGCAACGCAGGTGACCTAGGCCCGGGACGACGACACGCGCGCGCGGTGCGGCGGGACGCTTCAGGGGCCTCTGCCCCAACAACACCGAGATCAATGCCATGCGGATCGGTACCCCGAGCTGCGCCTGTTGGAAGTACATCGAGCGAGGATCCCGGTCCAACTCGTAGGCGATCTCGTCTCGCCGAGGCAGCGGATGCATCACGATCGCATCTTGGAAGCCGGGACTACTCAGCACCGCCTCATTGACGCGCGGATACGCCGCCGCTTCTTCACACGAGCCGAACCGCTCGCTCTGCGCCCGCGTCATGTAGACGGCGTCGATGTTCTTGATCAGTCGACGCTTTTGGGCCCGCGACTCGGCCGCGTCCGTGAACAGCGAGAGCTGATGAGGCCGGTTCGGCGTGATGTAGAACGCGTCCGCTTGCTCCACCAACGCGTCGAACTCGCCCCCTTGGAACCGCTCGGGCTCGCAGCGGAACTCCCCCGCAAGCTTCTCCAGCACGTAGTCGGGCATCTCGAACGAAGGAGCCGGAATGCAGATGATGTTCGCGCTGAAGCGCGCCAAGGCGTAGGCCAACGAGTGAACCGTCCGGGAGTACTTGAGATCCCCGCACAGCACGACGTCCAGCCCTTCCAAATGGCCCTTCTGCTTCTTGAGCGTGTAGAGATCGCAGAGCGTCTGCGTCGGATGCTCGTGCCCCCCGTCTCCGGCGTTGATCACCGGAACATCGGCGAAGCTGGCGGCGACTCGCGCCGCGCCGGCCGCCGGATGCCGAATCACCAGCACGTCGGCGTAGTTCCCGCCCACCACGCGCACCGTGTCCGCCAGCGACTCCCCTTTCGATGAGGAGGAGTCCCGCATGTTCGCTACCGTGATCACGTTGCCACCCAAGCGGTGCATCGCCGACTCGAACGAAAGCCGGGTGCGAGTGCTGGGCTCGTAGAACAACGTCGCCATGATGTGAGCGCGACACAGACTGCCGAAGCCGCGCATGTCGGCTGCGAACTCGTCAGCGACGGCGAACACCTGCTCGATCTCGTCGTTGGTGAGGTCGTTGATCGAGATCAGATCCCGTTTGGACATCGCGCTCGCCTCCCTGCGCCCTGCCGAGACGTACGCCAGCCCTCGCCTCTCATGGACGGGGTCTCTCTTGCCTGCGAATCTATCGAGTGATCGAGAATCCTTGCTTGGAATCGCGGTCAGGCTATCACGCTCGAATGTGATCCGCAAGGTCCCGAGAGTCAGGCACTTCCACTCAGTCGGCCGCCACTCGCAAAGCTCTCAACCGACGGGCCGTACGCTCTGGGTCTCGGCGAGCCTCGTTCGCGGCATTCTCGAGCTCGGCGCGCTGATGCCTCGTGAAAGGGACGGCCTCCCCGGGCGCCACGACCGGCAGCCCGAGACGATCCACGAGCTCGCGTCGCAGATGCGCGATGCCATCGCCGGTCCGACAAGAGACTGTCACTCCGGGAGCATCGGTCTCCGCCCAGGCGTGGGAAGCGACTCGATCGCTCTTGTTCCAGACGATCACGTGGGACCGACCGGCGCATCGCCTCAGGATCTCGCGGTCCTCGGGCTGCGGCGGCTCGCTTCGGTCCAAGACGACCAGCCAGCAGTCTGCGGACTCTCCCGCCTGCCAGCTCGCGTCGATACCCTGGGCTTCCACGGGATCGGGTGCCCGACGAATGCCCGCCGTGTCGACGAGTCCGAACGGGACGCCTTCGATCAAGAGCTCCGCGCTCACGGGGTCCCGGGTCGTGCCGGGCCGGTCGCTCACGATGGCACGCTCGCGCCCGAGCAGTCGATTCAGCAAGGACGACTTTCCCACGTTCGGCCGCCCGATCAGCGCGAGACGCGTCGGTCGGCAGAGGGCGATTCCGAGCTGAGCGCGCCCAGCCAGCTCTCGGAGCCGGTCGGCGATGGCAGCCAGGTCCTGACGCTCGGAAAGGAGAGCTTCTATCCGGGCGACCTCCCGACCCAGTGCACCATCGACCTGATCCAAGAGCATCCGCACCGCTCGCTCGGACGCCGGTCGATCCAGCAGAAGACGAGCGGCATCCACGAATGCCTCTTCGTCCCGAGCACGCGATAGCTCATCGACGGAGACGATTCGCACTCCGACGGCTTCCAGGCTGGCCAAGATGGCCCGCGCCGGTCCGATTCCACCGTGCCCGTGGATCTCGAAGCCAGTCGGGCTCGGACCTTTCGCAACGGCGTCGCATCGTCGAAGAAGCACCTCGTCGATCACACCGTCCGCGGTGACCCAATGACCGTAGGCGAGGCGGCCAGCTCCCGGCAGCCCTTGACGGCCCCGAAAGCGGGCGCGGATGAGCTCTTCGACCTCGTTCCCCGTGACTGCGATGACCGCGATCCCCCCCGGCGCCCAAGGAGTGAGCAGCGCGGCCCGTGCCTCACCCCGATCAGAAGCGTCCATAGAGATCCTCGAACAGCCGGAGCGCGGCCTCGAGGGTGAGGTGCGGATGCACACGCTCGATCTCGGGGATCGCCGACAGAACGAGATACGCATCTCCACCGGTCGCGACGATGGTCGGCGGCTCGGAGAGCTCGGCGGCGAGGAGCTCGAGAAGCTGCCGAACACCACCGACGGCCATCCAGAACAGACCGGATTGGAGTGCCTCTTGGGTCGACTTGCCGAGAGGGGTGGGCTGTCGGACGGGTCGAACGCTCGGGAGGCGAGCCGTGAACTCGTGGAGGGCACGGGCGCCGAGGCCGATGCCCGGAGCGATCGCGCCACCGAGGAACTCGCCGTCGCTGGTGATGACATCGAAGGTGATCGCGGTCCCGAAGTCCACGACGATGGAAGCGCCGAACCGGCGATGGGCTTCGCGCGCGTTCAGTAGCCGATCGAGACCCACGGAGTCCGGCTGACGAGTTCGATTGGGAATGTCGATGGGAAGATCGGCTCCGACGCGCACGACCCGGTGCGTGGGGACCCCATCGAACATCCGCAGTGCCCGCGTCTCGACGGCGGCGTTGACGCTGACGCTGACGATCGTCACGTCTTGGGCCTCGAGTGCCACCCACTCGGGCAAGCGGGAGATTGCGTCGTGGGGAAAGCTCTCGAAACGAGGAGAGCCGATCTCGGGGAACAATCCGGCGGCGATCCGAGTGTTGCCGGTATTGAGAGCGAGGACCGATCGAGCCATGCCGGAAGCTCCCGAGTACACCGCGCGCCGAAGCCGGGCGGGATCATCGTGGCCGCGACTCCATTCGCCGGCCACGATTCGAGTTCGACCTCATCGCTGCGGGTATGAGCGGAATCGCATGGTGACGGGGCGTCCGTTGCGTAGCACGGTCAGCTGGAAGACCGAGCGGCCTTGCTGGCTGCGGATGTAGTTGATCACGCTGGCCTGATTCGTGATCGGCCGGTTGTCGATGCGCTGCAGGATGTCGCTCGAGCGCACGCCACGCTGACCAGCCAATGATCCTTCGGGAACGGCGTTGACCTGGAGCCCGGCGACCTTGTTGGTCTTCGGGTCCCGGTACTCCTGGAGCTGCAGATCACCGAGCATCTGCTCGTAGTTCTGTGCGATCTGACCGGCCTCGTCCGAGGCGATGTGCCACATGCCGTTCTCGTCCTGATACGTCTCCTCGGGAGCCTCTTCCGTGGCAGGGTTGTTGGGGCCTCGCCCTTTCCCGGCCTGGCGCAATCGGGCAGCCGCCTCCTGGGCCGGGTTCCGGCCGCCGAGGATCGGAGTCGTGGGCGTTCCCCCGAGCTGCGAGACGTCGAAGGGCGATCGACGAGTCATCGCGACGACGTTGTTGTCTTCGTTCTCCACGTCATACTCGAAGACGATCGCGTACTCCTGGACTTCTTTGAGCACGGCCTTCGGAGAGACGTTGTCGAGCTCATCACCCACCGAGAGCAGCTTCCATTCATTGCTCGGCGTGTGCTGAACACTGGCGCTGCTGAGCTCCGGACGGCCCTCGTCGACGTAGACGGCGATCAGCTTGATGTACTCGCCGAGCGGCTTCACCTTGGGCTTGACCGGCTCGATCGGCTGCTCGGTCTCTTCGACCGGCTTCACCGGAGCGGCGACGGTTCCGTCGAGCACCGTCTGATAGAGGCTGGCGTGGGTCTTTTCGGTGACGGTGTCACTCTCGCTCTTCCGCTCGTTCTTGCGGAGCTCGTCGTACAGCGGAACGATCTTCGCCTTCTGGATCTCGGCCGCCGAGCGAGCCGGGGTCGCGTTGTTCCGGGATTGGATCGCGAAGTAAGACAACGCAACCAGGCCCAGGAGAAAGAAGACGTTCATGACCCACAGCAGTGAGCGAACGGCTTTGATCTTCACGATTCGCTGCCTCTCGTCCCGCGAGCTCTGTCTTCGGAAACCCCCACCGGGTCTACCGAACGGACGCGTTGGACGCGCCCCGCGCCGACTCCTTGGCAGGAAACCTTGCCACGCGTGGAACGGACCGCGTCGGTCGGACCCGATCGCTCGGACTCTAGCAAGAGCCCTCCAGGGCCGCCACCGCCATTTTCGGGTGGCAAGAGCCTCGACCTGAGGCCCGAGCGCCTGTTTCCGGCGAGGAGCTGCGTTCGTCAGTCGAGCCGAAACATGAAGCGCTGGTGTCGACCATTCCGGAGCACCAGGACGCTCACACCACGGCCTTGGAGATTCCGCAGGTAATCGAGAGCCGCTGCCTGGGACCGAACCGGAAAGTCGTCGATCGCTCGAATGACGTCACCTTCCCGAAACCCGCGCCGAGCCGGCAGGGAGTCGCCATTCAGCCGCTCGAGCCGAAGCCCTTCGACCTGACGTGTCCTCGGGTTCCGATACGTTCCGAAGATCACGTCCTCACGGAGCAACCGCTCGTAATCCTCTGAAAGCACCGCGCGCTCGGCCTCAGTGACCACGACGGTCAGCTCCTCGTCGATCAGCACCTCGGGCAACACATCGTTCGAGGAATCCTCACCCTCAATCGATTCGTCTGCCAGATCGCCCTCCTCGACTCCGTCTCGCGGGACCTGGAGTCGAAACCGTTCGCCGCGCCAGTCGAGCTGGACGCTGAAGCGCCCGACTTCGCGGAGAACCGCTGGCGGGTAGACGCCCTCATAGGCATCGCCGATCCCGAGCCAAGTCGGCTCTTCGAGCTGGTGGTCGGTCGGTCGGACTGCCGCTCGATGTCGGAGCGGCTCGTTGGCATCGAGGCGCACCGCGACCACCTGCATGCGCGAGGCAAGCTCGCTGCTGACGCGGCTCGGATCGCCACCGCCCGATCGCGGCTCCATGTGCTCGACGATGTCCTCGAGTCGGCCACCGCCTCGCCCGGCGACGAAAACCGGGCCGGAAGCGGACTCCTCCGAGTCTCGCTGGCGCTCGATCCACCAAGCCGCGGCCGCCAGGACGACCACGAACGGCAGCGCCACGGCGAGAAGCACTCCGAGGGCGCCTCCCGCTCGGGGGTCGCGGAGATTGCACGATCGCTGGGCGCTCACGCCTGCAGCAGATCCGCCGCGCCCGTTCCCTTCTGGATACCGCGCATCAACAGGTGCAGCTCGTCGGCGTTGTCGGAAGATGCCAGCGCCTCCTCGTGGGTGATCATGTCGCGATCGTAGAGTCGCAGGAGCGACTGATTGAACGTCATCGTTCCATAATAGTCGCCTTCGAACAGCGCTTTCGGAAGATCCCGCGTTCGGCCTTCAGAGATCATCTCGCGCACGCTCGGCGTCGAGAGCATCAGCTCAACGGCCGGGATCCGCCCTTCTCCGCCCTTGGTCTTGATCAGACGCATGGACAGCACACCATTCAGGTTCATCGACAGCTGCTGGCGGACCAGGTCGTGCTGATGGGGTGGGAAGAACGTCATGATTCGCTCGACGGTCTGCACCGCATTGACGGTATGCAAGGTCGAGAGCACGAGGTGTCCCGTCTCCGCAGCCTGAATCGCGGCCTCGACCGTCTCCTGGTCTCGCATCTCACCGATGAGGATCACGTCGGGTGTCTGGCGGACGCAGTGCTTGAGTGCCTGGCCGAAGGACGTGCTGTCCAGACCAACCTCGCGCTGGCTAACGATGCTCAGCTTGTCTTCGAAGATGTACTCGATCGGATCCTCGATCGTCACGATGTGGCGGCTCATCGTTTGATTCATGTACTCGATCATCGCCGCCATCGTCGTCGACTTGCCCGAGCCCGCAATCCCGGTAGTCAGTACCAAGCCACGCCGGTGCTCGCAGAGCTTCTTGAGCTGGGCGACGGGCAGATTCAGGTCCTTGAAGGACGGCACATCGCTCCGGATGTGACGGAAGACGAAGCCCAGCTCTCCGCTTTGACGGAAGATGTTCAATCGGAATCGCGCATGACCCGGCAAGCTGAACGCCGTGTCGATCTCGCCCAGAGAACGGAATCGCTGCAGGTCGGTCTTCGGCAAGACCTGCTGCAGGAAGTCGCGCCCCATCTCGGTCGTGATTCGCGTGTCCGCGATGAACTTGATCGACCCGTCGGCTCGGATCGCGGGAAAGCCACCCGACCTCAGGATCAGGTCGGATCCGCGCTCCTTGATCAGAATCTCCAGCAAGCTCTTCAGGTCCATTCCCAGGCTCCGAGTCTCAGGCTTCGACCAGGGAGGACGTCTCCGGTTGCCCTCACCTGACAGCCCTATCGCCTCGATCGCCCTAACTGCTTGAATTGAAGCACCTAACGATTCAGCAACGGTCGAAAGGGCATCTCGGGCAGCGTCCGAAGAGCGTGAGGCCTTCGGTCCGACTGCAGATGGAACGGGTCCAACAGGCAAGAGCGACCCGAGAGGGTAGGGAGCGCTTCGAGGTCCGCCGGCTGGCCCGGTCAGGTCGCTTCGGCCCCGGACTCCAGCCAACGGGCGAAAGTCGAGAGCAGCTCGCGCAACCCCTCGCCAGTGACGGCCGAGATGGCGAGGACCTCGTGACCGCAGGCGCGAGCCAGGGAAGCGATCGCCGGCTGGGGGTCATCCGCCGCGTCCAACTTCGTCGCGACGACCACCTCCGGCTTACGCGCCAGCTCGGTGCTGTAGCTCTGAAGCTCGTTTCGGATGACGCGATAGGCCTCGGCGGGGGGCGCAGAAGCGGTCGCGGAGATGTCGACCAGATGGAGCAAGATCCGAGTCCGCTCGATGTGACGCAGGAACTGGTGGCCGAGGCCAATGCCATCGTGGGCGCCTTCGACCAGACCGGGAATGTCCGCGAACACGAGCTGGGTCATATCGTCGATCTCGACGATGCCCGGTTGGGGTGTGAGAGTCGTAAAGGGATAAGCCGCGATCTTGGGTCGGGCCGAAGAGACGCGCGACAACAAGGTCGACTTGCCCGCGTTGGGCAAGCCGATGATGCCGACGTCGGCGATCATCTTGAGCTCGAGCATGACACGGCGCTCTTCACCGGCTTTGCCCATCTCGGAGAATCGAGGCGTTTGGCGAGTCGAGTGGGCGAAGGCCTTGTTGCCGCGACCCCCTTTACCTCCGACGACGATGCGGACTTCTTCGCCGGGCTCGGTGAGATCGCGCAGAACGTTACCGCGGTCGATGTCTCTCACGATCGTCCCGACGGGCACTCGGACGATGCAATCCTGCCCATTGCGGCCAGTCATCATTTTAGGACCACCGGGTTGCCCGCCTTCGGCGGTGTACCGTCGCTTCCGATAGTGGTCCATGAGGGTGGTGATCTGTGGGTCGGTTCGCATGACCACGTCTCCACCATTCCCGCCGTCACCTCCGTCCGGCCCGCCCTTGGGAACGAATTTCTCGCGCCGGAAGCTGCAGCAGCCATCTCCCCCCTTGCCGCTCACGACCAAGATCTGGGCTTCGTCGCGGAACAGCATCGATCGAGGATCCAAGGATGGAGGAGGGGCGGAGAGGGCTCGGGCTCACCGGCCGCGGTCGTGCAGTGAGCCGGAAGGGCAGGGGGACTCAGGCGGTGATCGGATCGATGTGGACGCGGCGCCCCTTCTGGAAGCGCACATGCCCATCGACGAGAGCGAAGAGCGTGTAGTCGTTGCCGACGCCACAGTTGTGGCCCGGCTTGAAGCGGGTGCCGCACTGGCGAACGATGATCGTTCCAGCCGTCACTTGCTGCCCGCCAAATCGCTTCACACCACGATGCTGGGGATTGCTATCGCGGCTGTTGCGCGACGATCCCTGGCCTTTCTTGTGTGCCATGTCAATCGACTCCTGCGTTGCGCCCGGGTCGGGCGGCTGCGTCAGTTCTGGATGCCCTGGATCCGGACGCGGGTGTAGTGCTGACGATGTCCCTTCTTGACGCGCGAGTCCTTCCGACGGCGCATCTTGAAGACGACCAGCTTCTTGCCCTTCGCCTCACCGAGAATCTCGGCGCTCACGGAGGCCCCGGAGACGCTCGGCGTCCCGATCTGGACCTTGTCTCCGTCTCCGACGAACGCGACTTCGCCGAAGGTCATCGACTCTCCGGGCGCCTTCTCCAGATGGTCGACGAGGATCTCGTCACCGACCTCGACGCGGTACTGGCGGCCGCGATCCATGAAGACAGCGTACATAACACTCGCAATCCCAAGGGTTAACGGTTTCAAGCGCCCTGGTCCGGGCACGCGAAACCAGAGATTATATCGGTGACGGGCCGGGCCGCAAGATCCAAATCAGCGGGCAAGGGCTGCACGGCGCGGTCGCGGAAGCTCGGAGTACTCGACCTCCTCGACCGGAAAGTCCTGGCCGGCCAGGATCTCGATTCGCGCACGAGAGCGCTCTTCGAGCTCGATCAGCTCGCGGCGCTTGGAATTCAAGAGGTAGGAGACGACATCCGGATTCGCGACGATTCGAATGCCGCGGCTGCGGCGTGCCTCGAGCCGGTAGCGAATCTCCCGCAAGACAGAGAGGCCTTGCCCGTCAACGACGCGCACGTGTCCCCGTGCGTCGCATTGAGTGCAAGGCGCGTAGAGGCGACGGAAGAGTCCCGGCCGCACTCTTTGGCGGGTCATCTCGATGATGCCGAAGGGCGACATCTTCGCGATCCGGATACGCGCCCGATCCTTGCGCACGGCGTGTCGGAAGGTCTTCTCGATGTCCCGGCGGTGTCGCTCCTGAAGCATGTCGATGAAGTCGATGATGATGACGCCGCCGAGATCACGAATGCGGAGCTGCCGAACGATCTCGGGGATCGCCTCGAGGTTCGTCTTGTACGCCGTCTCTTCGAGATCTTCCTCGTCCTTGAATCGGCCGGAGTTCACGTCGATGGCGACCAGCGCTTCCGTCTGGTCGATAACGATCGAGCCGCCATTGCCGAGGGGGATCTTGTTGAGCGTGATCTTCTCGATCTCGCTCTCGATGCCGAAGTCGTGGAAGATCGGCGTGCGTTCGTCATAGAGCCGCACTCGGTTCTCGAAGCGAGGCATCACGGCCTTGAGGAATTCGGTGCACTTGCGGAAGACCTCGGGGTCGTCGACGACGATCTCGTCCATCTCGGGACGGAACAGATCTCGGATCGTCTTGATGACCAGATCGCTCTCCTGATAGATCGGTCCGGTCCCGCGGATCGCGTTCATACGTCCGACGACGACCTCCCACAGGCGCAGAAGATACTTGAGGTCCTTCTCGAGCTCCTGCTTGGTGCGGCCCATCCCCGCGGTGCGGATGATGAAGCCGAATCCTTCGGGGGGCTCGATCTCATCGAGGATACGCTTGAGTCGCGCGCGCTCCTTATCGTCACTGATCTTGCGAGAGACGCCGCACTTGCCGCCGCGCGGCATGAGCACCAGATAGCGACCCGGAATGCTGATGTAGGTCGAGAGTGTCGGCCCCTTGTGACCGATTCCGTCTTTGGTGATCTGAACGAGCACCTCTTGGCCCCGACGAAGGGACTCCTGGATCGGAACGGTCCGGACCTGACCGTTGCCGTTGTCGTTGTTCCCGCTCTGCCGCGCCTCCCGCTCGAAGGCGCGACGCGTGCGTCGGTCTTCGTGCGAGCTCTCCTCTTGGTACCAATCGACGATCGTCCGCGACCGTCCATTTCGCGACAGGTCGGCGTAGGCCGTCATCAGGTCCGAGTTGTGGAGGAAGCCGTTGCGGTCTTCTCCGAAGTCGACGAACGCCGCGCCGATGCTGGGCTCGATGTTGACGACTCGTCCTTTGTAGATGTTTCCTAGGTAGCTATCGCGGGAAGCCAGATCGATGTAGTAATCCTCGAGGCGACCATCTTCCAGGATGGCGATTCGGCTCTCCTCGGGATCCAAAGCATTGATGACCATCTTCGAGGGCATGAATGGGTTCCTCGTCCGGAGAGGTCCCGCGCCCGGGTGGACCGGGCGGATCGAGTCCGATCGCGCGTCGCGATGCACCGTGTCGCCCGAAGGGCGCGGTGTTCGTGCATCGAAACGCCGAAGAGTCGACGCCGGAGCGGGTTGCTCTCCGTGTGTATTTCATGTGGATTTCTCGGGTACTCGTGACGCTTCAGCCGAGAGCACCTCGTCGGGCTCGGATGGCACCGGCTGGACGGCCAGCTTCCGGACGCGGGGCGGCGGCGTCGCATCGAGTGGATGCTCGATCGCCGCCAGCACATCGCGAATTCGGCTGTGGCCGGGACCGCTTCGAAACGTCACGATCAAACGTTTTCCGTCGTTCGAGACCCGTTCGAGGTCTCGGTGGAGAGCCACCTCGAGCTGCTTGCCCTTGGGCGTTTCGCGGACGAGGTTCAAGGGACGCTCACCGAGCCGCCGGACGGCGCGCTCGAAAACGTCGGCTTCTCCTTGCAATCTGATTTCATAGGTCTCGAGTGCGAGATCCTCTCCTGAGACCACCCAATCCGAGGTCGCGCCTCGGACTTCGAGCCCCTCAGGCAGGTTGGTATTGAGTCGTTCGACGAGCTCGTCTCGGGCCAGCGGCTGCTCCAGCCGAATCGTGAATCGTTCGCATTCCGATTCGATCCCGAGAGGCAAAGCCGGTCCGAGAGACATCCGGGGCCGAGGGTGGTATCCCTCCGAGAATCGGAGTGGAATGCTCGCCCGCCGCAGGGCCTGTTCGAAGACCCGTTGCAGGTCGAGGTTGGAGACGAAGCGCATCTCCCCTCGCTTCGAGAACTGCAACAGGACCTTTGCCGTCATCTCGTCTTTTTCTGATTCTCGCCATCGTCCGGGCGCTCTCGGCTCCGGCTCGGAGCCGCTTGCTCGACTCGGGCGTGCTACGGACGCCCTTCCTGGAGTCGAGGCCAATCACCCCGGCTGGCGAGGCTTCGGGTGATCGCGCATCGTACCGGAGGCCCGCCGTCGTGCCAAGCTCCCAGGTCCCCGCGAGCCGCTCACCGACTCGACAGAGAGCTCAAGCCATTTCACAGGAATGACTTGAGACTCCAGTCACGACGAAACGCCGATCTCGGAACGAGACCGGCGTTCGCCAGTGGTCTTCGAAAGTGTGCGGGGCGCCTCGGTCTACTTGTTCTCTTCGGACTCCTCGATGGCGCCGTCCTCACCTTCGGGACCGAAGATGTTCTCATACTCCGTCCGGATGTGCTCCTGCCGACGACGCAGCTCCGCTTGGACCATGCGCTGCGTCTCGTCCGAAGAGCGAATGATCCGAGGCGTGATGAACACGATCAGGTTCCGCTTCTCGACGCTCCGCACGCGGTTCTTGAAGAGCCAACCGATGAGCGGGATGTCGCCGAGCAGCGGGATCTTGGTGATCGTCTCGGTATCGCGATCGGTCATCAATCCACCGATGACGCCCGTCTCACCGTCCTCGAGCATCATGCGCGTCACGAGAGTGGAGGACGAGACCCGCGGCAGGAAGATCGTTCCCTCGCCGCTCCCCGAGCCGACACGGAACTCATCGAAGCCCGGCAGGAGAGGGGAGGTACCCGTCAACGCCTGCTGCGATGGGATGACGGTCATGACGATCTGGTCGGTTCCGGGCACGATGTGCGGAATGACGTAGAGCTGGAAGCCGGTCTGGACAGGCGAGTTTCTCGCCTCCTTGACGACCAGCTCGAGCCCACCGGCCTGCCCTTGCTGAGCCTCCGCCTCGGCGTATCGCACCTCTTCTCCGACGAAGATGGTCGCTTCTTGATTGTCGAGGGCGAAGATCTTCGGCGCCTGGACGACCTCGCTGCGAACGTCCCGCTTGAGGATGCGCAAGGCGAGGTTGGTATCGGTGAACGAGAGTGCACCGAAGATGGTGTCGGGAACGACCGTATCACCGGCGTTCAGATCGGTGAGGTTGGCGTAGGGACCCCGGTTGTCGTCATTGGCGATGATCTTGTCGTCGAAGCCGCCTTGACCGAGGTTGAAGGGCAGCCGCGACGGGATCTGGCCCATGGACAGGCCGGCCACGAGGCCCTTCTGTCCGATGTCGAGACCGAAGTCCATCAAGTCGCTGTTGGCAGTCGTGATGAACTTCACGTCGACGAGCACCTGAGCGGGCTCGACGTCGATCTCCGTGACCAGGCGCTCGATGCGATCGAGGACGGGCTTGGTGTCCTTGATGATCAGCACGTTCTTGCGCGGGATGTAGTTGAGGTCGCCGTTCTTCGAGAGCGCGGTGCGGATGGCCTCGAGGAGCGGGAAGTCCTTCTCGGGATCTTGCGTCGGGGCCTTGGGCTGACCGACCGCATAGCTCGTCTTGATTGTCGCGACGTAGGCATCGGGTGGACGCACGAAGCGCAGGCGGAAGGTTCGCGTCTCGAGCTGCTCGACGAGGCTGGAGGGTGGCACGACGGTAAGGATGTCCCCATCCTCCTCCACCACGACGTAGCCGAGCGTCTTGGCCGCCGTGTCGAGTGCGTAGCGCCACGGCACCTTGGTGAGGCGCAGATTGATCGAGCCACGCACCTCGGGTGAGATCACGATGTTCGCACCCGAGATCTTGCCGATCGCATCGATGACCTTGGTGATGTCGGCATCCTCGAAGGCGAAGGTCACGCGCTCGGGCTGCTCGACTCGGAGAACGCCTCCCCCGACCTCGACGACCAGGCAATCGGCCTCCTCGGCGACCAGCGCCAGGGCCTGTCGCCAGGGGACGTCGGAGAACTCCAACGTGACGGTCTCGGCGATGCTGTCATCGACGACGATGTTGGCGCCGCTCTTTTCGCGCAGGTAGGTGACGACGTCCTTGAGGTCACGGTCACGGACGTTGATCGAGACGCGTGCCTCGGATCCGGCACCGGTGGCCTGGGTATCCTGTCGCGGCGAAACGGGCTCGTCGCCCTCGCCCTGAGGCGCCGCCGAGGACGGAGTCGCCCACAGGAGGCCTGCCAGCAGGACGCTGGCCAAAGCCATCCGTCGCCAAAATCTCTTGCTCATCGAAACTCACTCCCTGTATGGGAACCGGAGCCGACGGGCGCCGCCGCTTCCCGGTCTTGCCCGCGTCAGAACGACTTGGAGATCAGAATGTCTTTGAAGAGGAACTCGACGCGATCTTTGCCGATGCTGGTCACGTAGAGTCCGTCCTGCCCCGGCACGGGTTCGCCCGGCGCGAGGGCCTTGCCATTGAGGATCACGACCGCCGCATCGGGTCGCAGGATGCGCCCCGACACCTCGAGAGGCAGAGCGGCGAATTGTTGTGTGACCTCGGCGATGTTCAAGAGCCGCTCGATCCGCTCCACGAGAGCGGTGGTGCGCTCATCCGACCGGGCGGCTTCGAGCTTGGCCGAGATGAGACCGTACTCCGCGATGGCTGAAGCGAAGTCTCCCTGCTCGAGGGCTCGGGTCATGCGGCGCATGATGCCTTCGAGCTCGGCCAGGTCGACGCGCTGCGGCACATAGGACTCACCGCCCCATTGATCCTTGAGCGTCTCGAAGGGCTTGACCACCTCGGACTGGAGCTGTCGCTTCAGGTCGGGGAAGGAGACCCAGTTCTCGCGCAAGGAGCGGTTGAGATCCTTGTTGAAGTCCGCAATCAGGGCGTCGATCTGCTTTCGATACTCATACTTGAGGATCAGGTTGTCGATCTGGTCGTGCTCCTCGAGCTTCGAGACGAGGAGAGCGATCGACTCTTGAGCCCAGGTGACGACCTCCTGCTGGCGCTGATAGTCGGCCTGCTGTTGACCGAGCTCCTCGTCGGTGAGACGAGGATCGAGGAACGGGTCGCGCCGGGAGAGGTCGAGCTCGAGAGCATAGCGCTCGACCTGGATGTCGTTACGAGCCGTGATGATCTGTGCTCGCAGCTCATCGCGCTTGCGATCGTACTCCTCGATCGAGGCGATAGGTTGCTTGCTGCGGCCCGGGTTGTAGACGTAGGTCTCCAGCTCCATGCGCACATCGTGATCGATCTCCTCGAGCGCGCTTCCCCGGCGATCGCGCTTGCCGGAGGTGACGTCGAACTTGGAGATGCGAATGAAGCGGCGGTGATTCTCGATGGCGCTCAGGAAGCGCAGGATCTCGGGCGTATTGCCCATGATCTCGAGCTGATAGACGATCCGCTCGAAGACGCCGGCCGCACCCTTCGCCTTGATCGGGCGGAGCAAGGAGACTCCCACGCCCGCGTTGACGGCGAAGTCGTTGATGGTCGTCACGTACTGAGTGACCTCATCGCTCTCGGGCAAGATCTTGACGTACTCCTTGAGGTTCTCGCGCAGGATGATGACCTGCTTCTCGAGCTCGGGAATCGTCTCCTTCTTGTGCCGGGCGGTAGCGACCTTCTGCCGGAGGGCGGTGGTCTCGACCTCGGCCGTCTTCGATTGCTCGAAGGCATCGTAGGTCAGGTAGCCGAGTCCGCCGGCGAGCAGCACGCTGATCACAGCGATACCGACGGTCATCTTCTTGTCGCTGGCCTTCATCGGGTCGTCTCTCCTGGACGCATTCGAAGGGCTCGATTCCGAGCTCGACGGTGAGCGGCGGGTCGGATCACTTCTTCTTCGGAGCTGGTTTCGCCGGGGTGCGGGCCTTCAGGTGCAGCGTGTAGTTGAACTGCCAGGCCGCGTCGGGGTAGAGGCCCGGAAAGCGCTGGACGCTACCGCCCGGGTTGTCGATCGAGTCGAAGTCTCCGAAGAATGGACCACTGAGGAGATCTTCGTGGAAGTTCGACAGGCGGGAGAGCTCTTGGGTCCCGGAGTAGCCCGCCAAGATCAGGGAGCCACCGCTCTTGTCGTCACCCGCCGCGGAGCGGAGGCTGTCGAGCCAAACCCAATGTCGGTCGGTGTCGCCGTGGCTGTCCATGATCCCGACGAGCTGGTCGAGCTTGCGCGTCCAAAGGATGCGCGAGTTTCCGATCTTCTGAATCGTCTCGCTGCGTCGGTTGTAGTCTTGCATCTCAGCCGTCAGCTTGTCGGCATGATCGGAGTGCCCTTTCACTTGGGCCATCTGCTGCGAGACCTGGTCCTTCTCGGCCAGAGCTTGCTGCAGAGTTCCGAACCGGACCTTTGCGAAGAACGCTCCGGCTGAGCAAACCAGGGTGACGCCGATCAGGAGCGTGACGAAGACCTGAGGTGAGGTGCGATCGGCTCGCCGCAGCTCATCGGGCAGTAGATTGATCCGAATCATGCGTCAGTCCCTCTGGGTCATTCGCGCCGCCAGCCCGACCGAGACGGCGAGCTGGGGAGCGTGCTCGTTGAGCGCGGACAGGTCCACCGACTCGGCCTTGACCTTCAGTCCCTCGAGCGGGTTCCAGGTCTTGATCGTCTTCTCGAAGATCTTCTCGAAAGCCTCCTCGAGAAAGACCAGCCGCGAGCCGCCGCCCGAGATGTAGACCTCGTCGACCGGACGCTCGAACTGGTTCTCGAAGTACTCGAAGGACAGGTTGATCTCACTCCCGAGATCATCGAGGCAAGGCAGCACGGCTTCGCGCACTTCCTCGTAGCTCTCCTTCGGATCGCGCTTCAGGATCTCGGCCTCGTACTGCTCGATGCACAGCTTGCGGGCGATCGCGCTCGTGAAATCCTCGCCGCCCATGTACACCTCGCGCGTAAAGCACGACGAGGAGCCCTTGAGGATGTTGATGTTCGTCTTGTTGCCGCCGATGTCGACCAGAGCGATGACCTTCTCGTGCGAACTGTCGCCCCACGACGACAGGCTGCTGTTCAGCTCGAATGCGTTACCGAGCGCGAACGCCTCCGTGTCGATCAAGTAGGGCTGAAGGCTGGCGGCTTGCAGGATCGCGACGTGATCCTCGATCAGGCTCCGCTTGACCGCAACCAGCAGAACCTTCATCTCATCCGTCGTGGCATCACTGCCGCCCGCACTCTCTTCCAGGCGCTCGCAGTCGTAGACGACCTCGTCGACGTCGAAGGGGATGTACTTCTCGAGCTCGAACTTGATGGCGTTCTTCAGTGACGAGTCGTCCATCCGCAAGATGTCGATGTAGCGGACGATGACAGACTTGCCCGACACCGAAGACACGACCTTTCGGGCCCGAAAGCGATGATGCGCGAGCAGCTCGCGAATCGCCTCGGGAACCGTCGCCTCCGAGCTGACTTCCACGTGGCCGTAGCCCGTGATGACAAAGTCCTTCTTGTCGCGGGTCACCTCGAGCGCCCGGATGCTGTGGCTCCCGATGTCCAAGCCCAGCACTCGCTTTTCGCGTCTCTTCATCGAGCCTCTTCCCGGTGGTTCGCGATCTCGATGCCCGACCCCGGCGGCCAGACGAGCTCCAATCACCTCGACGTCTCATCGAGACGAGGTGCGGCGGCCCTTTAGCCGAAAGGAATTCCCGGCCGAGCTTCAGCATTCACTCGCCGAGGACGAGGCCTCGAAAGCTCAGGTCGAGCAGGTTGCAGCGGTCGCGCAGGTTGCAGCGGTCGCTCGCGCCACGAACGAACGAAGGACGGTCCGAGCTTCCGCGTTCAGAGCTCGATGCTCGACGTTCCTCAGTCCTCGCCGAAGCGAGAGTCCACGAGCTCCTCGAGCTCGCGGACCAGCTGCTCGGCATCTTCACCCTCGGCCCGAATCGTCAAGCGGTGGCCCTGATGGGCGGCCAAGAGCATCATGCCGAGGACGCTCTTCCCGTCGACCTCGACCTCGTCTTTCGTGACGGTCACGGTGGAGGTGAATCGATTGGCGATGTTCACGAACTTGTTGATCGGCCGAGCATGCAGGCCATGCCGGTTCTTCAAGACAACGACACAATCGACGACGGGCATCGGTTCCGGGGGTTGGGCTGGGAACGGGCCGACCGAGAGCCTAAGAGGTCGGAAGGGCACGTTCGTCGCGTTCCACGAGCGTCAGGACGGGAGCCACGCCACGATCTACTGGTCGGCCTCGAGATCTTCGATGAGGACGCGCATCTCCTCCGAGGTCTTCACCCTGCGGATGTGTCGGAAGAAGTCTCGACCACGCGCCAGACCGGAGATGCCTCGCAAGATCTCCAGATGGGCCTCGGCTTGATCTTTCGGCGAGAGGATCATGAAGACCGTATGGACCGGCTCGGCATCGATCGCATTGAAGTCGATCCCGACCTCCGAGACGCCGATTGCGATGATCGGTGCTTTCGCAAGACGGTCGCTCTTGACGTGGGGGATCGCCATGCCACGACCGATGCCCGTGCTGCCCAGCTTCTCACGGTCCATGAACTTTCGCAGGAAGAAGTCCGTGTCGCCCGCCTTCACGCCACCACTCGTCGCCAGGGCCTCGAGCATCTGTCGCAGCGCCGCCTTCTTCTCGCTGGCCTCGAGCTGCAGAAAAACCGTCTGCTTCGTGAAGTACTCGGAAACGGTCATCGCTCCATCGTCTCCGATGTCGCCAGGGGAACCAGATTGGCCAAGGGCCCACCCAATCGGGCGGCTGTACCCACACTCCCGCCGTCAGTCAACAACGAAACCAAGAATGTGTCAACCGCTTGAAAACCAGGATGCCGACTCACTCGTCCGTGGATGGCCCTTCGGTCACCTCCGGCTTGTCGGCTCGATGATCCACGAGCTTCTCTTTGAACTTCCGGAGCTGACGCTGGAGCTTCGTCTCCGCCGAATCGACCGCCGCGAACATGTCCTCGTGCGACACCTTGGCGATCAGGCGCACCTTGTGACCGACCGTAGCCTCCATCTCGACGAGAAAGAGCGGCTTCTGAATGTCGACCGTGACGTGAAGGTTCTCGATCCGGTCGTAGAACTTGAGCAGCTTGGTCGCCTTCTCCTCGGCGTAGGTCCGGAGCTTCTCGGGCACGTCCACATGCCGCACGGTCATGTCAAAGTTCAACAGGTCTCTCCCTGCTCGAGACGGATTCCGCTCGCCCCAACCCGGCGCGGACACACCACACCGCAGGCGCTGTCGGTGAGGATTGTACCCCGCCCTGAAGGGCGGTGCCAACTCGGGCCCCGACATCACGACGCGCGCCCCCGGGGAGGCCTGCACTCGCCTCGGCCACCCACCAGGCCGGAGGAGGTCGACGGCCACAGCACGATTCGGCCTGCTCCGCCTCTTGGGTCTCCCGCAATGGCATCAGCATGACCCCTCAGGCAGAGGCTCGGTCCCTCTCCCGTACAGCACTCGCCAAAGATACAGCCCGTAGGGCGGCGCGGTGGCCGGAATACGACTGCGGTCGCCGTGGTCGAGGGCAGCGCTGAGCTCTACGGGGGGGAGGCGGTCGTGGCCGACCGCGACCAGGGCGCCCACTAGGGTCCGCACCATGTTGTAGAGGAAGCCCTCGCCTTCGAAGACGAGCAGGAGCCGCTCGTGACGTCCGGGCAGGATGCGGATCGCCCGCAGAAGCCGGACGTTGTCGGGCCGAGTGTTGGCCTTCGAGCTGAAGGCCGAGAAGTCATGCCGTCCGACCAAGCGCCGAGCGGCCTGGCGCATCTCCGCGATGTCGAGGGGGCCCGGAACGTGCCACACGCGCCCGCGTGCGAACACAGAAAGCAGACGCGCTTGGTCGATCACGTAGAGGTACCGCTTGCTGGTGGCCGAGTAGCGGGCGTGGAAGTCGTCGCTGACCGCCTGGACGGTCCGCACGCGGATGTCGCGCGGGAGCTTGGCGTTGAGGGCGCGATGCAGCTCGTCGGCGTCGAGGCGCGTGACGAGATCGAGGTGAGCAACTTGTCCGAAGGCATGGACGCCCGCGTCGGTCCGCCCCGAGCCCTGCACGTCGATGTCGCCGGTCCCGAGGTCGCGTGCCGCCTTGATCAGTGTCGCCTGCACCGAAGGCGCGTTGGGCTGGATCTGCCAACCGCCGTAGGCGGCGCCGTCGTACTCGATCAGCAGGCGAAACCGACGCGCTTCAGCGAGCGGTTCCGCCATCACTTCGACCTCAGAACTGACGCCGCTGACGCGACGACGGGATGCGCAGCGCCTTGCGGTACTTGGTCACCGTCCGACGCGCGATGTTCAGGCCCTGCTCCTGCAGCTTCTCGGCGATCTCTTCATCGCTGAGTGGCGAGCTCTTGTCTTCTTGGTCGACGATGTCCTGCACGCGCTGCTTGACGTCGAGGCGCGAGACCATGTCGCCGTCGGCCGTCTCGGTTCCTCCGGTGAAGAAGAACTTCAGCGGGTAGATGCCGCGATGGCACTGCACCCACTTCTCGGAGATCGCGCGGGAGACCGTCGAGACGTGGATGCCGAGCTCGTCGGCGACCTCTTGCATCTTGAGCGGATGAAGCTGCTGAGGGCCGTGGTCGAGGAAGTCCCGCTGACGGCGAACGATCGAGGACACCACGCGGAAGAGCGTGTTCTGTCGCTGCTCGATCGCGTCGATCAGCCAGCGCGCCGACTCGATCTTCCGCTTGATGTACTCGCGGACCTTCGGGTCGTCCTTCTTCTCTTCGTACATCTTCCGGTAGCGTGGGCTGAGCCGCAGCTTCGGATAGTAGTCGTCCTCGAGGCGGATCTCGTAGGTGCCGTCGATGTACTCGAGGATGACATCCGGACGCACGTAGTGAACGGGCGTCGTCGTGAACTCGGCGCCCGGACGGAAATTGAGGTGGCTGACCTTCTCCATCAGCAGCTTGATGACCTCGATGTCCTCGCCCATCTCCTTGGCGACCTTCGGGATCCGGTTCTTGAGGATGTCGTCGAAGTGGAACTCGACCAGGCGGCGGAGCAATCCCGCGTCCGGATCGTTGGAGTTGAGCTGGAGCGTCAGGCACTCGGGGATGCTGCGCGCACCGATCCCGCGCGGCTCGAGGTTCTGAACCAGGCGCAAGGCTTGCTCCGCCTCGCCCGGCGTGAAGAACGACCTCTCCAGCTCGGCCTCGAGATCGAGAGTCTCGTCGTCGTCGATACTTCCTTGCTCGAGACCGCCTCCTTCGACCGGATCGGAATCCGCGTGCTCGGGTTCGGTCTCACCCCGTCCCTCGATCGGATCCTCGTCGATATCCAATTCGCTCGGCTCGGTCCGAAGGGCCGGGATCTGACCATTCGTGAACAGAGGCCGAATCGGCGGAATCGGTTGAGCTCCATTCGGAGTCGCTCGCCAGCCCTCGGAGGCTGGCTCCCGGGGAGCATCGCCGTCGACGATGATCGGTGGGACCGATTCGGCGCTGGGACCAGCTGGAGCCTGACGCAGCTCGATTCGTGCCCGCTCGAGCTCGACCTGCTGCCGTAGGTTTACGAGCAGCTCCTCCAGTCCGATGCGCAAGAAGCCGTTCTCGTCGAGGTTGTAGATGACCTGCTCGGCGAGAGCTTTGATACGAAGCGGGGCCTCGGTCAGGCGAAGCTGTTGATAGAGATGATCGTGGAGCGTCGCCGGCTTGGAGGTTGTGTTGTTCATCGCCTCCATCTTGCGATCCTTGTCGGGGTCGCTCGATCCGGCGCTGGGGCCGGGCCGGTAGGCGGAGTCGTTCCACTCCTCGATGTTCGAGAGGATGCTCTCGAGTCGCTCGAACTCCTTGTCGCTCTCCGTTGCCGGCGGATCGGGGAGGGGCTCGGCCTTCTCCGTCTCGCGCGTCTCTTGAACCTCGAGAACCTCGTTCTCCATCAGCTCCTGCTGGATCAGCTCCTGCAGATCGAGAGCTGGAAGCTGGAGGATCTCGATCGACTGGATGAGCTGAGGAGCAAGCTTCTGCTGCAGCTCGAGGCGATGCGACAGGGAGGTTTCGAGTCTCATGATCCTAAGCTCAAGCGGCTAGTTGGTTCACATCGGGAAGCGCGGGCGACGGCGCCTACAGCTCCTTTTCGGCTGCCGACTCCAGGGACTCGACCCCGGATCTCGGCGGATTCGAATTCTCAGCTTCTGAAGGAGGCGCGGAAGGCTCGTCACTCGAGAAGCGACGACGCTCGGTTAGCGCATCGGAAAGCACAGCGCTGTTGGCAAACTCGATACTCCCACCCGTGGGAAGCCCCCTTGCCAGGCGAGTGACGGCGACACCGAGGGGCTTCAGCCGCTCGGCGAGCAACAGTGCCGTTCCATCGCCTTCGAGGTCGGGATTGAGCGCCAGGATGACCTCCGCCACCTCTTTCTTCCGCACTCGCTCCAAGAGCGACGCGATCGTCAGGTGCTCGGGCTCGACGCCGTCCAAAGGCGCCAGGCGCCCCAGGAGAACGTGGTAGAGCCCGCGATATCTCCCCGTCAGCTCGAAGGCGATCAGGTCCTTTGGTTGCTCGACGACGCAGATTGTACTGACGTCCCGGCGCGAGTCCGCGCAGATCGGACAAGGATCCTGCTCGGCGAGGTTGAAGCAGAGCGAGCAGTGGCGGACGTTCTTCTTGACGTCCCGAATGGCGTAGGCGAGAGCCATCGCCTGCTCGCGGTCGGCGCGCAGGATGTAGTAGGCGAGGCGCTCGGCAGTCTTCGAACCGATGCCCGGCATCCGGGCGAACTCGGTCATCAGACGCTCGACGCTTTCTGTGTAGGCTCCCAAGCCGCCCCCTTCGCTCTCCTCAGAGGAGACCGCCGAGCGGGCCTACCAGCCCGCCGGTGACTTCTTTCTTCGACGCCTCGGCCATCTCTTGGGCCTGCTTCAGCGCGTCCCGTACGGCCACGACGATCAAGTCTTCCAGCGCCTCGACGTCCTCGGGGTCGACCACCTCCGGATCGATCTTCATCCCCTTGAGCTGGAGGGTGCCGCTGATGAAGACCTTGACCAGCCCACCGCTGGCCGCCCCCTCCACGACACGCTCGGCGAGCTCGGTCTCGATCTTCTCGAGCTTCCGTTGCATGTCCTGCGCTTGCTTGAAGAGCTGTCCGAAATCCATGTTCGAGGACCCTCGATACTTCCCAGGTTGTGCCGGGCCGTCACCTGAAGCCGCAAACTTCAGAGTGAGCGGGGCTTCCGTGTCGACACGTTCAATTTCGGCAAGATCGGCACTCAATTTGAGTGTCCGATTATAGCAGGCCGGCCGGCCCCCGGAACAGGCAGGGCTTTCTCACCGATTCGAGACCCGGATCAAGCGCCGTCCATCAGCTCACCGTCGAGGGAGTCGATGACCTTGCGAACGTAAGGATCCTGGGTGGCGTGCCCCTCTCGAGCCGGCTTCGACTTGCCGGATCGCTTCGGCCCGATCGGTGCCCGACTCGTCTTCTTGGGACGCGCGGGAGGCGGCGACACGGCTTCCGGGGCCGGAGTCGACTCGGCCGAAGCTTCCGCCGAAGCTTCCGCCGGCTTCAGTGGCGGCTCCTCGCCCGAACCGTCATCCAACTGAATCTCGAGCGCTCGCCCGAACACGCTCTCGAGGCAGGCACGGAGCACTGGAGCTTGCTGTTGGATCTGGGAGCGTTGAAAGCGGCTCTCGGCGGGCAAGGCCAACCGAAGTCGATCGCCCTCGACCCCGAGGAACTGCACGGCTCGGAGCGCGACGTTCAGGGACAGGCTCTTGCGTCCGACCAACCGCAGGACTTGCTCCCAGGGTGACTCGTCGGCGCTCGAGACCGCTTTCGATTTCGGCACTTTCACGTCGGGAGCCGGCGTCGCCTCGCGGCGAGGACCGGGGCCCGTGCTGCGGGTCGGTCGCTGCGGAGAGGTCGGTCGTCCGCCATTCGACGCGCTCGGCGAAGGCCGAGGACCGGAATGGGCGGCCCCCCCTCGCTCGAGTTGATCGAGCGCGGCCAGGATGCGATCGAGAGGAACGATGTCGGGCTGCGTCGAGAGCTTGACGAGAGCCGTCTCGAGAAAGAGCCGCCCCTGCCCGAATCGCGTGGCCCTCTCTCGGACATCGCTGAGCGTGCGGATCCAGTAGAGCAGCGTCTCGACGGACATCCGCGCACTCAGCTCCCGCAGCCGCGCCAGGCCTTCGGCTGTGTCTTCGATCAGCTTCTCGCCGCGCTCCCCGCAGCTCGCGACGACCATCAGATCGCGAAGCGTCTGCAAGAAGACGTCCACGAGGTCGGCCGCTTGACGGCCGGTTCCGAGCATCTCGTCGATGGCGAGCAGAGCGCCGGCCGCGTCGCGCTCGAGCAGTCGATCGACGAGGTCGAGAAGGGCGCCGCGCGAGACGAGGCCGAGAATCTCACGGACGGCCTCTTGGCTCGGGGCCTCGCCATCGACCCCGCGAAAGGCGATGAGCTGGTCGAGGGCCGAGAGGGCGTCGCGCATCCCACCGCGAGCCGAGCGCGCGATCGTCAGGAGGATGTCTTCGTCGATCTCGAGCCCCTCGAGCGCCGCGATCTCGCCGAGGCGAGTCGTGATATCGGCTTCGGAGATGCGGCGGAACTCGAAGAACTGGCACCGCGACTTGATCGTGTCCGGCAGCTTCTGTGGCTCGGTCGTCGCGAAGAGGAACTTGACATGTGCGGGCGGCTCCTCGAGCGTCTTCAGCAGCGCGTTGAACGCTGCCGTCGTCAGCATGTGTACCTCATCGATGATGTAGATCTTGTAGCCGCCGCGCGCGGACACGTACTTCACGTTGTCGCGCAGGTCTCGGATCTCGTCGACGCGGTTGTTCGAGGCGCCGTCGATCTCGATCACGTCGATGTCGGTGCCGGCCGCGACACCGCGACACGAGTCACATTCGCCACAGGCCTCGGTCGGAGGCGCCGCCTTGCAGTTGAGCACCGCGGCGAGGATGCGGGCGAGCGAGGTCTTCCCGACACCCCGCGGGCCCGAGAAGATGTAAGCGTGCGCGACGCGATCCTGCTCGATCGAGTTCTTCAGCGTCTGCGCGATGCGTTGTTGTCCGACGACGTCGTCGAAGCGCTGAGGCCGGTACTTCCGAGCCAAGACGAGGTAGGACACGGGGCGACTCCGAGGCGGAGAGAAGCGGCGCCGGACGCTCGACCGGGAGCCCGGCGGGAATCCCCATCAAGGTAGTCGCCGGGCTGGGGTGCACCCAGGAGAAAGTCGGGCAAGGCGCGCAGCCGGGACGCGCCCAACAGGTCGTTTGAAGCGTCTCACCGAAGTGGCTTCACCGTGTGCCGTTGCCTCAAACCGAGAAAAAGAGACCGTGCCGCCTTGTTCCGACTCCTCATCTTCGCACCTGCTCGCGTCGCCAGCTCCAACCAGGCAACCCTGCGGCACATGGGAGTGGGTGCTTATGGCTGCTCCCTTCCGGGCCTGACCAGATTCACACCTTCCCATTGCACAGGACCCGGCCTTCAACGCCGCGAACCCGAGCGGGCATTCCGACTGCAGAGCCTCGACAAGGCTTCAGCCCCCGCTAGAGCGGATTGCGGGTGACAGGGTGCCGCTAATCCCCCGGCCTGCACGGTCAATCTCGAGATGTAATTGGCGGAGAGGGCGGGATTCGAACCCGCGAGGCAGTTGCCCACCTACACGCTTTCCAAGCGTGCTCCTTCGGCCACTCGGACACCTCTCCATATCGGGCACTCGGTTCCGGAACAGACATCCGGGTCACGACCTCCGCGATGATTCGCCAAGGTCGCGCTTCGAAGACCGTGGGGGCCGCAAAGAAAAAGAATGGCGGAGAGAGAGGGATTCGAACCCCCGGTACCCGTGAAGGTACAGCGGTTTTCGAAACCGCCCCGTTCGACCACTCCGGCATCTCTCCACGTCGACGGCCCCACGACTATCGAGCGGATGTCTCGGGCCTGAGCCCGAGTGCGAGCCAGACACGTTAGCGCCTCGTCCTCGATTTTTCTACCCGTCAGGGCTTTTCGTTTTTCGACGCCGACGGAAGAACTCTTGGAGCAGCTCGCGGCTCTCCTGCTCGCGGACACTCCAGGCTACCTCGATGCGGTGGTTCAAGGCCGGATGACCGATCACGTCGAGCACCGTACCGCAAGCACCGACTTTCACGTCCGGCGCGCCAATGACGAGGCGACGGATGCGCGCATGAACCAAGGCGCCCGCACACATCGTGCATGGCTCCTTGGTCACGTAGAAGGTCGCGCCGGTCAGCCGCTGGACCCCGAGCGCCTCGACCGCCTGCGTGATCGCGAGCATCTCGGCGTGCGCCGTCGGGTCCTTCAGGCGCTCACACTGGTTGTACGCACGCGTGAGCAGCTTCCCGTCGTGAACGACTGCGACGCCCACCGGCACCTCGTCGTCCTCGAACGCGGCAATCGCCTCATGCAGCGCCAGCGCCATCCAGTCCTCGTCCCCGAAGCCGCCGGGGCCGGGATGAAGATAGGAGATTCCGCGCGACATCAACGATCCCCCGGGTGGGGCGCCAGCGGCCTCGGCAAGCCGGCGAAAGAGAAGATTGGTGTGCCCTGGAGGATTCGAACCCCCAACCTCCTGATCCGTAGTCAGGTGCTCTATCCAATTGAGCTAAGGGCACACATCGCTTCATTCTCTCACGGGTTTCCCCCGCGAGAGGGGCGATACTCTAACGGAAAAATCGGAGAGGTGTCAATGCGCCAATGAGGAAACCCGACGTCGGCACGGTCACATGGCAGTCTCTCGCTCAAACGCTGATCTGCAAGGGCCTTGACGCTTGCCGCGCCCTCTCGTAACGTCCGGACGAACCGCTGCATGGGACGGCGGAACACGAGACCTCCAGCACCGAGGCGGCGAGTGGCGAAACGCGATTTCCTCTCGATCCAGGATCTCTCGCTCGAGGAGCTCGAGAACCTCCTCGCCCTCGCGACTCGCATGAAGTCCCGCCGGACCGCGTCCATGCCACTCACCGGCAAGACGCTCGGCCTGATCTTCTACAATAAGTCGCTCCGCACCCGCGTGTCCTTCGAGGTCGCGATGGAGCAGCTCGGTGGACAGAGCGTCAACCTGAGCGTGGGGCTCGATCTCTGGCAGACCGAAGCCGAAGAAGGCGTGGCGATGGACGGCATCGCGGCCGAGCACGTCAAGGATGCGGCCAAGGTCATGTCGCGCTACCTCGACGCCATCGCGGTCCGGAAGTTTCCCACCTGGAGGAGCTTCGAAGAGGACCGCGCCGATCGCACGATCCGCGCCTACGCCCGCTATGCCGACGTCCCCGTGATCAACCTCGAGTCGTGCACCGAGCACCCGTGTCAGGCCCTCGCCGATCTCTTGACCCTCCGAGAGACGACGGGGGACTTGGCTGGCAAGAAGTTGACTCTGGCCTGGACCTTCCACCCGGTGCCTCTCTCGATGGCGGTCTCCAACTCACTGCTGCTCGCCGCGACGCGATTCGGCATGGACGTCACCCTCGCCACCCCCGAGGGATATCCCCTCGCCGACGACGTGATCGAGCAGAGCCGCCAGAACGCGGCCGCGACCTCCTCCGGCCGCGTCAACATCGTTCACGACCTCGACGCGGGTCTCGCCGACGCCCAGTTCGTCTACGGCGACAGCTGGATCTCGATCCCCCACTACGGTACGGACCGCGACACCGAGCTCCGCGAGCGATATCGCAGCTGGTGCCTCGACACGAAGAAGATGCAGCACACTGCGAACGCTTATCTCCTTCACCCTCTCCCAGTCCGACGCAACGTCGCCGTGACCGACGAGGTGCTCGATGGACCTCGGTCCCTGATCTACACGCAGGCCGAGAATCGTCTGCATGCGCAGAAAGCTCTGCTGACGACGCTCATCCGCTGACCGGAAGCCAGCCTTCCGCTCGGTACCAGGCTGCCGTCTCGGCGAGCCCCTCCTCCAAGGTGCGTTGAATCGAGAAGCCGAGCTCTTCGCGCGCTCGTTTGGCATCGCACGTCCACGCGATCGCCTTCATCTCGTGGAGCTTGTCCCAACCCAGAAGCGGCGCTCGCTTTCGCAGCCTCGCCCACAGCTCCTGTGCCGTTGCGGAAAGCCACAGCCCCCATCCCGGCACCGGTAGCAACCGCACTCGCCGACCCACCGCATTCGCGAACGCCTCTCTGAGGCGAGACCACGGATAGGCCTCGGCGTCTGCGAGGTAGTAGACGCGGCTCGGCACTGTCTCCGCCAAGGCGAGGTCCGCGATGCCGCGGGCGAGGTCGGCCGCGTGAATGAAGCTGTACTGCCGCTCGGGACCGAGAAAGCGCGGGAGCCAACCTCGTTGCGCCATCTGAAAGAACGCGAAGACATCACGATCGCCCGGCCCGTAGACGGCTGGCGGTCGCACGCAGCAGAACGGCAGCCTTCGATCGAGCTCCGACTCGATCGCTCGTTCTCCCGCCAGCTTGCTTCGCCCGTAGTCCGAGACGGGCTCCGGTGGATCGGACTCCCGTCGCGGTCGACCCTGGGCGGGCCCGGCCGCGGCGAGGCTGCTCACACTCACGAGACGGCGGGGTGGTGTCTTCGCTTCAAGGCAAGCTCGTGCGAGGTGGCGACAGCCGCTCTCATTGACCGCGAACAGCTCGGCGGGGTTGCGAGCTCGCACCAGACCAGCGACGTGCACCACGGCGGAGCAGCCAGCAACAGCGGTTGCCAGGGTCGAGGGAGCCGTGACGTCACCAATCGCGAGCTCGGCGCCTTGCGCGGCGAGGGTCGCGCCACGCTCGGGAGCCCGGACCAGAGCGCGGACCGCCAGTCCTCGACGGAGGAGATCCTCCACGAGAGTGCGGCCGATGAATCCATTGGCCCCGGTCACGAGAAGGGGTGGCGCGCTGAGATCGGTCACCGAAGTTGTCACCTCCGAAGGGGATGGGGTCCGAATCCGCGGAACAGATTGGGCCCTAGAATATTGACTTCCCCCCGCGGCGCCCTACAATTGAAGATTCGATTAAGACGATTGACGTAAACCCTTACGTATCAAACTGTCACAACAATCGACCCAAAGCTCGAAGGCAGGGCGACCGTGCACTCCGCCTTCCGGCGGAGTCTAGGGTCCCCCAGGGGAGAGATTTTGGATCTCTTCGACAAGTGCTTCAAGTTCACCCGAGCCCGAGAGCTCATGGCCTCGGGTCTGTACCCGTACTTTCGAGCGATCACGGCGAGCGAGGCGACCGAGGTCGTCATCGAGGGCCGGCGTACGATCATGGTCGGGTCGAACAACTACCTCGGGTTAACTCATCATCCCGAGGTGGTCGAGGCGTCGCGTAACGCGATCACCAAGTACGGGAGTGGTTGCACGGGCTCCCGGTTTCTCAACGGGACCTTGGACCTGCATGTCGAGCTCGAGGAACGTCTCGCGCGTTTCATGAATCGCGAGGCGGCGCTGACCTTCAGCACCGGGTTCCAAACGAACCTTGGCTCGATCGCCACGCTGGTTGGCAAGAACGACATCATCTACTGCGACCGCGAGAATCACGCGAGCATCCTCGATGCCTGCCGCCTGTCTTACGGGGATACCCGCAAGTACAAGCACAACGATCTCGCCGATCTCGAGCGCTTGCTCGAGTTCAACGCGGACTCGACGGGTGGCAAGTTGCTCGTCGCCGATGGCGTGTTCAGCATGTTCGGTGACCTAGTGGATCTGCCGGGCATCGTCCCACTCGCGAAACGCTACGGAGTGCGGATCGCGATCGATGAAGCGCACTCGGTCGGAGTCCTTGGCGAGAACGGCCGCGGAGCGTGCGAGCACTACGGCCTCGAGAAAGACGTCGATCTGATCCTCGGGACGTTCAGCAAGTCGTTCGCCTCGATCGGCGGCTTCATCGCTGGCCCGGACGACGTGGTCCACTACATCAAGCACCACTCGCGCCCGCACATCTTCAGCGCCGCGATACCGCCCGCCGCAGCGGCCGCGGTCTTGAAGAGCCTCGAGATCATTCAACGAGAGCCCGAGCGGCGGGTGAAGCTGCTCGCCAACGCCGATCGAATGCGTGGCGCCTTTCGCGAGATGGGCTTCGACACCGGTTCCAGCATGACGCCGGTCGTCCCGATCATCATCGGCGATCAGCTTCGGACCTTCGAGTTTTGGAAGAACCTCTTCCTCGAAGGCGTGTTCACGAACCCGGTGACCAGCCCGGCGGTGCCGCCCGGCATGGACTTGATCCGCACGTCCTACATGGCGACGCACACCGACGATGAGCTCGACCGCGTTCTCGAGGCGTTCCACAAAGTCGGAACCAGCATGGGCCTGATCTGAGGCGATCGATGCCCGGACCGATTCGAATCGAGTCCGCCGATGGCCCCAACCGGCTGTCTCGATTCATCGATGTCTCCTTCCGCCTGAACCGAGGACTACCACACTGGGTACCCTCGCTTCGAATCGCCGAGAAGGGGCGCCTCGATCCGCGCAAGAATCCCTTCTTCGAGCACGCCGAGGCTGCGCGCTTCATCGCGACCCGGGAAGGAAGACCGGTCGGTCGCGTGCTCGCGATCTGGGACCGCGAGCACGTTCGCTTCCAAGACGAGCGCGTCGGGTTCTTCGGCTTCTTCGAGTGCGAAGACGATGCGGAGGCGACGCGCGCGCTTCTCGACGCGGCCTCGAATTGGTTGGGCGAGCGGGGTGCCGAGCGCTTGCGAGGCCCGATCAGCCCGTCGACCAACGATCAGTGTGGCCTCCTGGTCGAAGGCTTCGACTCCTCGCCGACCTTGATGATGCCCTACAACCCGCCTTATCATGCGGCCCGCTTCGAGGAGTACGGGCTCGCTCCTTACCGCGACCTGCTCGCCTTCGATCTGCAGGCCGACTGGATGCCGGTCGCGCGGCTGTCGCGGATTCGCGAGCGCCGCGCCAATGCCGACATCCGAGTCCGACCGATCGACTTCCGCCACTTCGATCGCGAGATCGAGATCATCCGACGGATCTACAACGCGGCTTGGGAATCGAACTGGGGCTTCGTGCCGATGACCGAAGCCGAGTTTCACCACGTATCGCAAGACCTGAAGCAGGTCGCGATCGCGGACCTCATTCTGATCGCCGAGGTCGGTGACGAGCCAGCCGCTTTCATCGTCACGCTTCCAGATCTCAACGAAGCGATCGCCCACGTCCGCGACGGGCGATTGCTACCATTCGGCTTGTTCCGCTTGCTCTGGTACCGGCGCAGGATTGAACGCGCTCGCGTCGTGACCCTGGGCGTACTGCCCGAGCATCGACGCCGAGGCCTCGAGGCCCGCCTCTACCTCGAGACGATGGAGCGCGCCGGCGAACACGGGATCCATGCCGGCGAGCTATCGTGGATCCTCGAAGAGAACGAGCCGATGCGCCGCGGTATCGAGGCCTTGGGCGGCCGGTTCTCGAAGCGATACCGTATCTACGAAAAAGCGCGATGAGGCGCTACCGGTCGTGACCGACTCTGAAGGCCCGGGCTCGCCTTCTCCTTCACCTCGTGGAACGGACGGACGCTCCTCTCGGCTCGCTCTCGGCTGCCTGCTCATCGGCCTGCTCATCGGCCCCGAGATCGGCGGTCACCCCGACGCGGCCGTCACTCGCCTCGCCTGGCTGCCGGAAGCCATCCAAGCCCTCGTCGGTGGCGACACCGAGGCGTTCGATCCTCTGCGGGCCGTGATCATCCCGGCCGTTGGGGCAGCTTGGCTCGTCACGGATGCATTGCACTTGGCCGCCGTCCTCGCGGTCATCGCCCTCGCGGGCCGATCGGTCGCTGCTCGCCTCGGATCGCTTCGGATCTTTGCCCTGATCGTCTTCTCTGGCGCACTGAGTGGCGGGGTCGGTGCGATCGTCCGACTCGGGGAGCCGGACCTCGCCCGGCACCTGGTCGGCGCCAGCACGATTGCCTGGACCCTCATCGGCAGTGCCCTCCTTCTCGAAGCTCGGACGAGAAGTGGCCGCGGCGGTCTGATCGGATTGATGTTGTTCGGCGCCTACCAAGTGCTCCGACCCGAGCCGAGCCTTTGGCCGACGACCGGCGAGGAGCTCCCCGTTGCGGCGCAGCTCACCGCATTGATCGGCGCTCCTCTTTGGCTCCCGTTCTTCTTGCCGCCTCCAGGAGGCCGGAGCCGGTGAACGACATGGGGGGGACGCGCGCAATCCTGAGAAAGATCGATCGGACGATCCTGGCCTCTTGGATCCTGTGGGCGCTGCTGGCTCTCGGGGCGCCCGGTGAGGTCCGCGGACGGTGGGTCTGGGTGATCGCCGGAGTGGTGATCGTCGTCATCGCGGCGCGCCTCGATACCTGGCTCGGTCAGACCGACGAGCGCCGAGGAGTCGTGGCTCGCGTGATCTTTACCTCGCTGGCGATCGTGACGGCGTTCACGGCGCTCGGATTCGTGATCCCCGGAGCGCGCTCTCGAACCTACGAGACGGAGCTGATCGCGATCGATCGTTGGCTCTTCGGCGTCGACCCGACGGTCTGGTTCGAGCGCTTGGCCCACCCGGCGTTGACCGAGCTCCTGCAGCTCGTCTACTCGACCTTCTACTTCTTGCCTTTCCTTCTCGGAGCGATCTTGTGGCGCTCGGGCCAGTGGCGAGAGATGGCGATCGTGCTGCTGGCAGTGACGCTCGGCTTCTACCTGTCCTATGTCGGCTACGTGCTCGTGCCGGCGCGCTCACCGGTGTACCCGATCCACGGCGGCGAATCGTTGCCAGGACTCTGGGTCGCCGAGTCGGTCTGGCACACGCTCTCGCGGCTCGAGGCAAACAAGCTGGACGCGTTTCCGAGCGGCCACACCGAGATCATGGTGATCTTGATGGTGTATGCCTGGCGCCTCTCGCGGCGTCAGGCTTTCCCGATCTTCGCGGTCATCGGATCGTTGATGATCTTCTCGACGATCTACCTTCGATACCACTACGTGATCGACGTGATCGCCGGAGCAGCGCTGGCGTTTGCCGTGCTGTGGCTGACCGATCGTTGGGTGGCGCGGTCGCCTTCGATCAGTCGGCGGGCGTGATCTCCTGGATCGAGCCTTTCTCGCCATCGAAGGAGAGGAGGCGACCTTTGCCTTCCTCCTTGGTTTCGATGTGAACCGGACGGGTCCAGACCTGATGGAGGTTGCGGAGCGTTTCGACTGCCCAGTCGAACTGGATGTCGATGCCTTCCCACTGATGCCTGAGGTAGAGCTCGCCGCGGTTGGCGTGGTTGGCGTCGACGACGGAGATGATGGGCTGGCCGAAGTTCGTCAGCCCGAAGAGCAGCTCACGCTTCACGCGCTGCCAATCACGATCGGCGATCTCGTGACGCCCGGTGCGGGGGTTGAACTGGAACACGAACAGCTGCTGCTGCTCGGCGAACTCCTCGGTGAGAAACTCGTCGATGAAGGTGATGTCGTTGTAGATCCGCCGGACCTCGAAGATCTTCTCACGTCCGAGCCCGAGGTCTCGGTTCCAGTTGCGCTTGGTCTCGAGGTCATCGCAGTCTTCGAACTCGCGCCCGAACTTGCCTTTGTTCCATCGATCCTCGATGTCCCGAAACAGCTCGATGCCGACCTTGTACGGGTTGATCTGCCCAGGTCGCGCGTGAACGGTGCCGGAGTGATGGTCGGCATAGTCGACGACCTCGGAGTCGCGGAGGGCTCGCTTGGTCATGATGGTCGAGTGCCAGTAGGAGGCCCAGCCCTCGTTCATGATCTTGGTCTGCCCTTGAGGGGCGAAGTAGTACGCCTCCTCGCGAAGCATCGAGAGGATGTCGCGCTGCCAACGAGCCAGTGGTGCGTGCTCGATGAGGAAGAGAAGCACGTCGCGATAAGGCTCGCGCGGGAAGTGCCGCTCCTCTTGAGCGACGGCGGTGAGCCGTGCCTTCTCCGCTTCGATGAACTCGGGCGGATTGATGAAGCTCTCCATGTAGTCTTTGGAGCGGAGGCGTCGGACGCCCTCGGAGGGTGAGTCGGATTTCGGCTGATAGCTCTGATTGGATCGCGCGATGAACTCACCGTGCTGGTCGATCAAGTTGTCGATCGAGAGGCAGACGTCGACGAAGCGCTCGACGTTCTCTACACCATGCTGCTCCATGTAACGGCGAATGCGGGAGCCATGGTTCGCCATCTGGTCCATCATCTTGCGATTGGTCTTCGAGAAGCACATGTTGTTCTTGAAGAAGTCGCAGTGACCGTAGACGTGCGCCATGACCATCTTCTGGTCCATGGTCGCATTGCTCTTCATCAGATAGGCGTAGCAAGGGTCGTTGTTGATGACGAGCTCGTAGATCTTGGACAGTCCGTACGCGTAGCTCTTCTGGAGGGAGTCGAACTCCATGCCAAAGCGCCAATGAGGATAGCGCGTGGGAAAGCCGCCGTAGGCGGCGATGCCGTTCAGCTCGTCGCAGTCGACCAGCTCGAAGATCGTCTCGAAGAAGTCGAGACCGAACTCGCGCGCGTAGCCTTCGACCTCCTCCTGGATCGCCCGAAGGTCCGCGGTCAGATTCATCGTCGTCTCCCCTCCGCCTCGCCGGCGGATGTGCCTCGAACGCCGAGCCTCAGCGCCCCTTGCTCAGAAAGTCTTTGATCGACGGCAAGATGCCATCGCGATCGAGGATCTCGGAGGTCACCACGAACTCCTCGTCGGAGAAGACCTGATCGAGGTCCTTCTTGAACTGCCCACTCCCATAAGCGGACTTTACCTGGCCGTACGAGAACTGGTTGACGGCCGGCAGGAGCCGCGTCTTGATGATCTCGACGCAGCGATCGGTGTCTCGTCCGCTCCAGTTGTCGCCATCCGAGAAGTGGAAGGGATAGATGTTCCACTGATCCGGAGGATAGCGCTCCTCGACGATGCGCGTGCACAGCTCGTAGGCCGATGAGATCTTGGTGCCACCCGACTCACGCAGGTGATAGAAGGTGTGCTGATTGACCTCTTTGGCCGCGGCATCGTGCACGACGTAGATCGTCTCGATGTTCTTGTACTGGTGCCGAAGCCAGGTATCGATCCAGAAGGACTCGATGCGCACGATCTCTTTCTGCTCGCGCCCCATGCTTCCGGAAACGTCCATCATGTACATGATGACTGCGTTGGACTCCGGGAGCTGTCGCGCCGTCCAGCCGCGGAAGCGCTTGTCCTCGCGGATCGGGATCACGACCGGATTGCTCGGATCGTAGAGCCCCATCGCAATCTGGCGCTTGATGGCCTGACGGTAGGTGCGCTTGAAGTGCCGGAGCGACTCCGGTCCGGCCCGGCGGATGCCGGTGTATCTTCCCGCGCTGCTGACGAACTGCTTCTTGCCGCGGGGCTGGATGTTCGGAAGCTCGAGCTCTTCGCCCAGGATCTCGGCGAGCTCCTCCAGGCTGACATCGACCTCGAGCACGTGCTGGCCCGGGGTCTCGCCGGCCTGCCCGGTTCCCTCCCCTTGCTCGGTATCGACCGGGTTGCCGACTTCTCCTTCGCCTTGCCCGACGCCGCTGCGACGGTTCGAGCCGAAGCGGAAGCGAGGCAGATTGATCTGAGGCACCGGGATAGAGACGATGTTCTTGCCTTTGCGGCCGAGCATCTCCCCTTGGGTGATGTACTTCTTCAGGTCCTTTTTGATCTTGCCCCGGACGATCTGACGGAATCGCCGCAGGTCCTTCTCGATCTTCTTGACCATGAGTCTCGCTCTCCCGCGGCCCGCTCCCGGGGGGCGGGCCCCCGGGGCCCGGTTGCTACTGGCTCTTGACGTCACCGCGCGCGAAGATGCTCGCGACGTAGTTGAGCACGTCGGTGGCACTGATGTCGTTGTAGCCGTAGCTCTTGATGAGCCTGGACTTCACGACGTCGATCTTCTCCTGGGTGTCCGGATCGACGACGGTCGACACGAGGCTCGTCAGCTTGATCGAATCCTTCTGGTCCTCGAACAGCTTCAGCTCGAGGGCCTTCTGGAGCCGTTCATTGGAACGCCAGTCGAAGGTCCGGCCTTCGACGGCCAACGCTCCGATGTAGTTCATGATCTCGCGGCGGAAGTCGTCCTTGCGGCTGTCGGGGATGTCGATCTTCTCTTCGATCGAACGCATCAGCCGTTCGTCCGGGACCTCGTCCTGACCCGTGTAGGGATTGCGAACTTTCTCGTGCTGTGTGTAGGCCTTGACGTTGTCGAGGTAGTTCGAGCAGAGGCGAGCGACCGACTCCTCATCGGACGAGATCGCCCTCTGGACCTCGTTCTTCACGATGTCCTCGTACTCTTCCTTCACGACCGACAGGAGATCCCGATAGCGCTTACGAGTCTCTTCCTCGTTGATCAACGAGTGATGGGTCAGGCCTTCCTCGAGCTCGTTCATGACCATGAACGGGTTGATGCAAGGCTGCCCACTGCGCACCAGCGCGTTGGAGATCTTGTCCTGGATATAGCGAGGCGAGATGCCGTCCATCCCCTCGCGGTGTGACTCTTCACGCAGCTCGCGGATGTTGTCTTGGGTGAAGCCCGGCAGCGTCTTGCCGTTGTAGAGCTTCAGCTTCTGCATCGCGGTCAGGTTGGCGTTCTTCGGATCCTCGAGGCGAGTCAGCACGGCCCACATGGCGGCGATCTCGATCGTGTGCGGCGCGATGTGAACGCCCTGCACGACCTCGCTGCTGAAGCTCTTCTCGTAGATTCGGATCTCGTCGTTCAGCTTGACGTTGTAAGGAACGTCGATCTTGACGGTCCGGTCCCGAAACGCCTCCATCAGCTCGTCGTTCTGGAGCTTGCGGTACTCCGGCTCGTTGGTGTGACCGATGATGACCTCGTCGATGTCGGTCTGCGCGAACTTCTTCGGCTTGATCGAGTGCTCTTGCGAGGCACCCAGCAGATCGTAGAGGAACGCGACGTCGAGCTTGAGGACCTCGATAAACTCGAGGATGCCCCGATTCGCGACGTTGAACTCTCCATCGAAGTTGAAGGCGCGCGGGTCCGAGTCCGAACCGTACTCGGCGATCTTGCGGTAGTTGATGTCACCCGTCAGCTCGGTCGAGTCCTGATTCTTCTCGTCCTTGGGCTGGAAGGTGCCGATTCCGCGGCGATCCTTCTCCGAGAGGACGAGGCGGCGGACCTGAACGTGCGACATCACACGCTCCCAGTCGCCGTTGTAGCGCTTCATCAGCTCTTGGAAGTAGTAGCGGCTCGCCGGGCAGACGTTGCCCTCGAGGCGCAGTCGATAGTCGGTGTTCGAACGACGATTGATCTCTTCCAAGAGCTTCGCACGCTGCTCGAGCGGCACGAGCAGCAGGGGCTCCTCGTGCATCGGGCTCATCTCCCACTCGGCGTCGTCCTCGACGCGCCAGCAGAAGGTGAACAGGCGTCCTTCCGGCGTGCGCGAGTAGTGCTCGAGCCCCTTCTTCAGGAGTCGCGCGATCGTGCTCTTCGAGCTTCCGACCGGACCGTGCAGCAGGAGCACACGGCGCTCGGTGCCATACCCGTAGGCCGCCGACTTGAAGCACGAAACCAGCCGCATCAAGGAGCGGTCTAAGCCAAAGATCGCGTCCTTGCCGTTGTCGAACGGATCCTCGAAGAACTTGTAGCGGACCAGCGTCTCCTTGTTGTCCTTATACTCCTCGATGCCATACGACATGATCATGTCGAAGACACGCTGCCAGGAGTTTCGGGTCACCAACGGATCCTGCATGATCACTTCCAGGTAGTCCTGGAAGGTTCCCGCCCAGTTCCACTCTTGGAACGACTCGACGTCGATCCCCTGTCGAATGAAATCGAAGAGCTCCGAACCGGACTTCATCGGCTGCCACCTCAGCTGTTCCCCCGCCTCGGCCGTCTCGGATCGGCGATCTCCACCCGGAGACGTCAGCGGATTACCCTTGGATGTCGTGCTCATTATTGTAGAGGACCTTTCCAAATCGTCGCCACCTCGGCTTCCCCGAGCATCAATTCGGCTCGGAGTCCGGCGGCTTCGCTCGCCAGGCGACCGAGAATGGGGGCTGCCACCTGATCCCCCCTATCGTCGAAAAACAGAACAATCTTGACCCCCTGTCCAGCCCGGATGAGGGCCCCTCCCGTCGACATGCCGGAGGCGTTTCTCTCGAACGCCTTGGGTCGTGCGAAGTTGCGGACGATGAACAGATGTGACAGAATGCTGGCCAGGAAAGCCTTCTGTCCTCTGGCCCCCCATCTCATCCCCGGCGCGACGCTCCCCACACGGTGGCGGCGGCCGATCCCTTGTCGCGGAGCGACTCCCCAGCCATGAGCATTCTCGAGCAGATCCAAGGACACGTCATGCGGGACATGGTCCCGGGCGCTTTCCCCGAATCTCTCGGCGTCGAGATGACCAACCGGTGCAACCTCGATTGTGTTTTCTGTCCGCGCGACGATATCGAACGCCCCCTACAGAACATGAAAGACGACCTCTTCGAGAAGATCGTCGACGAAGCCTCCAAGCACGAGTTCGTCTCTTTCCAGCCCCAGGGGCTCGGTGAGTCGATGGCTCATACGCGCTGGAGTGCCCTCGTTCAGTACGCTTCCGACAAGGGCGTTTGGCCGATCACCTTGATCAGCAACGGTGGCCTCCTCAACGACGAGAAGATCGATACGCTGCTCTCTTCCAAGGTCGAGGTGATCACGTTCAGCATCGATAGCACCGATCCCGAGGTGTTCGCCAAGGTTCGTCGTCGCGGCAAGCTTCCCGAGATCGAGACACGGGTCCGCCAGCTCCTCGAAGAGAAGAAGAACCGCAAGCTCTCCAAGCCCCGCGTCGTGCTCCGCATCATTCGCATGAAAGAAAACGAGCACGAGATCGATGAGTTCTACCAACGCTGGACGCCCTTCCTCGGCGAGAACGACGAGATCACCACCAGCGAGGTGCACACCTGGCAAGGTCGCGTCGAAGACCGGACCGTCGGGTCCTTCCAAGCCTTCGAGGGTCAAGACGATCCTCGGGTACCCTGCATGATGCCCTTCAAGCAGCTCAACGTCCTCGTCGACGGCGATGCGACTCCGTGCTGCTATGACAACAACGCCAAGCTCCTGATCGGCAACGTGCGCGACAAGAGCATCGGCGAGATCTGGCACGACGAGCCGATCGAAGAGATCCGGCGCCTGCACCTCGAAGGACGAGTCGACGCGATCCCGTTCTGTGCCGCCTGCAAGGAGAAGGTCGTCCCGACCCCGGCCCAGCTCGAAAGCCTGCCGCCCGACTATCAGGCGATCCTTGCCACGAATCCGCTCTCGCAGCAACGCGAGCAAGCGGGAAAGCCTCACGCCGACGAGCCAACGGCCTGATTTCGTCGATCAGCTCTCGGGAGCCCAGCCGAGGGCTGATCGACCAACCGCTCTTCGCTGCTCGGGAGAACGCTCTCAGGCGACCCGAATGTCCTCGATGTCCTCGAACTTGATCGCGATGCGTTTGGAGACGCCCGCCTCCTCCATCGTAACGCCGTAGAGAATGTCGGCCGCCGTCATCGTGCGCTTGGAATGCGTGATCACGAGGAACTGCGACTGATCGAGAAAGCCCTCCAGCATCCCCAAGAAGCGATCGATGTTGGCCTCGTCGAGTGCCGCATCGACCTCGTCGAGGATGCAGAACGGGCTCGGGCGAAACTTGAAGAGCGCGAACAAGAGCGCCACCGCCGTCATCGTCCGCTCGCCACCCGAGAGGAGGTCGAGCGTGCGCGGCTCCTTGCCCGGAGGCTTGGCGATCACCTCGATGCCGGCTTCCAAGAGGTCTTCGCCCTCTTCGAGAATCACATCCGCCCGGCCGCCGCCGAACAGCTTCCGGAAGATCTCCCGGAAGTGATCCCGCACGGCGTAGAAGGTCTTCTCGAATCGCTCACGGCTCTCGGTGTTGATCTTCTTGAGGATGTCCTGCAATGACTTCTTGGAGTTGTCCAGATCGCCTTGCTGCTCCTCGTAGAACCGGGCCCGCTCCTCGACCTCGTCCAGCTCCTCGATCGCCTCGAGGTTGACCGGACCGAGACGCGCCATCTTGCCCCGAAGCTCCTCGATCTCACGTCGCATGGCACCCAGGTCGAGCGCCTCTGGCTCCGGCACGTACTCCGCGATGGCCTCTTCGAGGTCGATCTCCAGCTCCTCCGCCAGGCGCTCTCGAAGATCTTCCGCCCGAACGCGGGCCTCTCGCTCACCGAGAGAGCGCGTTTGGATGTCGGCATCCAGCTCCTCGAGACGTCGGGCGATCGCCGTCCGCTCGCGTCGACGCTCCTGAACCTCCGCCTCGAACGTCTGAACGGTTCCCATCAGCTGCTCGGTGCCGTCCTCCCCACCGATGTGCTGAGCCAGCTCACCGAGGCGCTCGCGGAGCTGCGCCAGCTCTTCGGTCGTCTCGTCGCGTCTCAGCAGGTTGTCCTCGAGCGCCTGCTGCAAACGCCCACGCTCTCGCTCGGCCGTCCGCAGTGACTCTTCCACACGCTCCCGGTGCCGGTGAAGCCCCTGCTTCTTCTCCTGCAACTGAGCGACCTCGACCTGCAGGTCGGTGAGCTTGGCCCGCGTGTCGTCGCGATCCCGTTGCAGGATCTGTCCCCGCTCTGCCAGCTGGGCCAAGGACTCCTCGAGGGCACCGAACCGTTCCTGAACCGCTGCCATCTCGGACTCGGCCTCGATGCGCTCAGCCGCGAGCTTCTCACGCCGTTCACCCAGGTCCACCCGCTGCTGCTCACGCGTCTCGACCTCACCCTGCTGACGCTCGAGGCGCTGCCGGATCGCCGCGGCCTCCGCTCTGAGCCGAGCCGCTTCGAGCTCCTGTGCGTTCAGCGCTTCGCTGACCTCGCTGAGCTCCTTCTCGGCTGCCCGGATGCTCTCCTCGAGCGTCTCCAGCTCGCCGAGGAGTCGATCTCGTTGCTCCTGCAGCAGCCGGATGCGCTCGTCGAGACTCTCGAGCTCGCTCCGTTGTGAAATCACTCCGCCCGACGCCGACTCGGAGCTGCCGCCGCGAAGCTCGTAGCGCGAGGGTACCAGCGTGCCGTCGGTGACGACCGCGCGAACGACCTTGGTGCGGCTCGCGACGACTCGGCGCGCGGCCGTGGCATCTTCGCAGAGCAGGAAATCACCGATCAGATACTCGAGCAGGCCTTGATACGACTTCTCGACCTGGACGAGATCGACCAGCGGACCGATCACGCCCGGAATCCTCGCCGTGGCTCGCCGTCGCGCCTCGTTGCGCGACCGACGGATCCGACCCGAAGGCTTTGCGGCGACTGGAGGCGGCGTCTCCTCCGCTTGGCTCGCGGGCAATTCGCTGAGCGCGGACGCTTCGACTTCCGAAGCGGCTGGCTCGACGCGGCCGGCTTCGGGATCCCTCACGGGCTCCGAAGAGGCTTCGATCGACTCCGAGGAGCTCTCCTCTTCTTCCTTGCCGATGCCGAAGATGGAGAGGAACCGCCGGAACAGTCCCTTGCGCTTGCGAGGCTTCTCGGTCCGAGTCTCGGCGGCCGGCATCTCGAGCTCGGGGACGGGCTCCGGAGTCGGCTCGGCAACGACGACCGGGGCATCGGGCTGGGCCGACACGATCTCGGTGGAGGGATCTCGCTCGGACTCCGACGACGGCTTCTCACGAGGCGCTCGTCGCACGCGCCGACCGGATGCACCATCGGCGACCAACAGGGTGGCGACTCCGAGGCGATTCTCCTGAAGGTACTCGAGCGCCGCATCGGCCGCGGCGTCATCGCGGACGACGATGCCATCGAGCCGATCACCGAGCGAAGACTCGAGCGCCGCGACGTGCTCCGGCTCCACTCTCACGAGATTGGCGAGGAGCCCCACGACTCCCGACAGCTCGGGCACGCCCTTCTCGGCAGCTTCGACGAGGGCCTTGGCGCCGCCGGATACGCTCTCGAGATGCTCGAGGGCTTCGGCGAGCCCGTCTCGGCGACCGGTCAGTCGAGCGACTTCGGCACCGGAGCGTTCGAGCTGGGTCTCGAGATCATCGCGCCCGGCCTTAAGCTCGCCGAGTCGCTCCGCCAGCTCCAGGGTCTTCTCGCGACGCTCGCCGATGACGATGCCGCTCGCCGTCAGTGCTTCCTCAGCCTCGGTCGCTTCTCGAGCCAGCTCTTCACGTTGTGAATCCGCCGCCGCGACCTCTTCGGTGAGACGGTCGCATCGCTCCTCGAGGCCGTTGATCTCGGATGTCAGCTCGACGCCGCGATTGCGCCACCGGGTCTCCTCGGCGCGCGCGCTCTCGAGCGAGCGCTCGGACTCGCCCCGCTCCTCCTGAATCGCGTGCAGCTCGGACTCGATCTCGGCGACTTGCTCGCGATACTCAGCCCGTGCGCTCTCCTTCTCTTCGAGGTGCGTTTGAGCCGTGGCCGCTTCCTGAATGGCCTCCTGCTCTTCCTGGCGCTGAGACTCGCAGTGCACACGAACCTCGGAGACCCGTTCCTCGAGCTCGAGGCTCTCTTCCTGCAACTCCTCGAGTCGACGTTGGAGCATGCCCAGACGTTCTTCGGCTGCCCGATGATCCGCCTCTCGCCGGCTGCGCTCGGCGCGTGTCGTCTCGATGTGCTCGCGAACCTCGCGAAGCTCGGTCTCGCGCTCTTGGATCGCGGCCTCGAGATCGTCACGCAGCGCCGCCGCGGACTCGCGATCCGTCCGCAAGCTCTGGAGCGCTTGCTCACTCTCCAGGATCCGCTGCTTCAGCTCGAAGTAGTCATGGCGCGAGACCCGTGAGCGCAGCTCGCGCAGCGAGGTATCATACTCTTGAAAACGGCGAGCCTTGCCCGCTTGAATCTTCAGCGAGCGGAGGCGGCGCTGCACTTCCTCAGTGATGTCGGCGAGGCGGAGCAGGTTCTGATCGACGCGCTCCAGCTTGCGAATCGTCTCCTTGCGACGCGCCTTGAACTTGCTGATTCCGGCGGCCTCTTCGAAGATCGCTCGTCGGTCGGCCGGATTGGCGCGCAGGATGGAATCGATGCGTCCCTGCTCCATGATGGAGTAGGCGCTGGTGCCGACCCCCGTGTCCATCAAGAGGTTCTTGATGTCCTTGAGTCGGCTGACGTTGTCGTTGATCATGTACTCACTCGTGCCGTCTCGATAGAGCCGACGGGCGAGCTTCACCTCCGGAAAGTCGATCGGGAGCAGGCCGTCCTCATTCGAGAAGGTGAGCGCCGCCTCGGCATAGCCGGTCGCCGCTCGCGTCGGAGCCCCCGCGAAGATGACGTCGAGCATCTCCTTGCCACGGAGGCTCTTCGCCCTCTGCTCGCCGAGAATCCATCGGACGGCGTCCACGACGTTACTCTTGCCCGAGCCGTTCGGTCCGACCAAGGCGGTGATACCCGCGTCGAACGAGAAGTCGGTCCGATCCGCGAACGACTTGAAGCCGTAGAGCTCCAGCGATTTCAGTCGCATGCTTTCCCCTACTCGCCCTTCGAACCCGCGCCGTCAGCCCTTTCGGACGCAGCGCCTCCGACCCTTCCCGACCCCTCAGCTCGCATCACTCGTTGTCGCATGGGACGCCGCGTCCTCTCCATCCGGGGGTCGAGCGGACTCGACACCCAGCGAGTAGCTCCCCGCGACTCGCGGACCTTCCCCGGTCAGCCGGCGGTCGGCTTCCCAGAACGACTCCGCGGCCCGTGCATCGAGTGGTCGCTCGACGACGAACCGCATCCAATTCTTACCACTCGCCCGAGTCAAGCGCTGACCGATCTTCTCGAGCGCCTCACGCACCACGGGCTCCGTGGGCGGATGGCCGTGCACGAACTCGAGCGCCTCCGCCAATCCGACCGGACAGACTCGGTAGCGGGCCGCGCGAAAGGCGGCTGTCAGCTCGGGCTCGTCCGCAGCCGGCGCCAATGCCGAGAGGAAGCGCATCTTGTCGCGATGCGCCACCACCGCCAGCTCCAGAACCGCTTCGATCTCGGCCAAGAATGCGCTCGCGTCACCTCGGTCGACCCGCCGGGCACAGCGCGGCAAGTTGATCGCGACATTCTGCGTCACGAGCCCTAGCCATTGCCCCCAACCGGACGAGTCGCCGCGCAGTCCAGGCGCGAGCTCGCCGACGCCCGGATACACCAACTGTGTACGCGGGGTCCTGCTCGCCTCGGCCAAGGTGCGCTCGACCAGCGCGCGGATGGAACGACCTTCGGCCCGACCACTCCCCGTGTGCACGCGAAACGCCGGCCGCGCTCCGCGCCCACCGAGCTGACCCGCCGCTCGTAACAGGGCGAGCGCGAATCGCAAGGCCTCGGGCGCCGCTCGCCCACCCTTCCAAAGCTCTTCCGGCAAGGGACGCCCCGGCGGTGGCGAGAGATGCAGGCTCAGGATCAAGTCACATCCCGCCGGCCTTCCCCAGGCCGCCATCAAGCTCTCGAGCACCTGTCGGGCCGTGCGCTGCAGCTCGCGTGCCGGCTGCTCCGCGGTCTCTCGCTCGAGCTGGTTTGCCAAGAGCAGGTTGAACTGTGGGATCGCCACGGCACGTGTTACGACGCGACCGAGGTCTCGGACCTGATCGGTGAGGCGCTTCAGGAACGGGCGCGCACTCCCCTTGGTGCCGCGTCGCAGGCTCGGGTAAGCGAGTGACAGCGCAAAAACCCCGGTCGGATGCTCGAGCGAATCGATCGCCAGACGCGCCTCTCGATGGGCCTGCGCGACCGACGGCGAGAAGACCTCGTCCAACGTGAAATCCGGGAGCCAGCGTTGCGTCACCTCGCGCGCGAGCGGCTCGAAGTCGACGAGCGGAACCGTGCAACCCGCGATCGCGTGTCCTTGCAGACGGGCCAAGACGTCCGAGCGTCGCAGCATCGGGCCAGCATCCCAGCCTGCCTCCGAGACATAGCCTCGTTCGGCCAGCTCCTCGAGCACGACTTGACGAACCAGGACCCGAGACACCCGCGGGCTGCCCATGCCGAAGATCTTGCGCTCGACCGAGGCGGCCAAGAGGTCGGCGATCGACTCGCTCAATCCGAAGCGCTCCCGAAGGCTCTCGACGATGTGTCGCTTGGCCCAAGGCTGAGCACCGGCTTCGCTTCCGGGCCGCGGAACGACCTTCACCAAGCGACGGGAGCGGTCCCGCCAGTCCCGGTCCTGAGCATGGGCCTCGGCGGCTTTCGGATTCCCGGTCTCCCGGAGAGCTCGCTCGACGATGTCCTCGAGCTCCGTCGTGCTCGGTGGCTTCTCGCTGGATTGCTCGGCGAGCACGCGGCCCGCGACGTCGGCCAGCTCACGGGCCAGTGCCGGATCCGGCTGGCCGGTTCGCTCGAGCGCTCGGACGATCGTGTCCACGACCCGTTCCGGAGAGAAGGGCACGACTCGCCCCTCTTGATTCACGAGCTCCGTGATCGTGACCACCGGACCGCCGGGCTCGGGATGGCGCTCGGTCGGCTTCACGACGTCGACGCCCCTTCCGAACGTCCCTTCTCGAGCATCGGCTTGAGCTCGTTGAGGAAGTCCGTGATGTCCTTGAACTCGCGATAGACCGACGCGAACCGCACGTAGGCGACTTGGTCCAGCTCCTTGAGCTGTTGCATGATCAGCGTGCCGAGATACTCGGTCGTGACCTCGCGATCGAGTTGCTCTCCGACCTGCATCTCGATCCAAGCCACACAGCGCTCCAGGTCCTCGGTCGCGACGGGTCGCTTCTCGCAGGCGCGCAGCATGCCGCGCAGGATCTTCTCACGATCGAACGTCTCGCGCCGACCATCCTTCTTCACGACTCGTACCGGAAGCTCTTCGATTCGCTCGTAGGTCGTGTAGCGCTTGTTGCAGCGAAGACACTCTCGGCGCCGGCGAACCACGAAGCCTTCTCCCGAGGATCGCGAGTCGATCACCTTGTCGTCGTCGATCTTGCAGAAGGGGCAGCGCATCGGGGGCCTTTGAGCCGCAAGTCGCCTCAGGGCACCAACCTGTGGCACTGGTTGTGTATTCTCGGGAGTCGGATCCGTTCGGGCGGACTCGATCCGCCGAAATAGCCTCCCGATTGAGGTGGGGCGAAGGTACCACACAAAATGTTGGGGGGTCAACGACTGGACCCCACCGGCCTTGCGGCTCCGACAAGGTCAGCTCGACCGACCTCTACTTCCCGATACAGAACTGTCGGAACAGCACGTCGAGGATCTCGTCATGGTGCACGGGCGCCCCGAGATCACTCAAACGCTCGATCGCCTCCCGCAGCTCGAAGGCCGCGAGCTCGAGCTCGTCGCCGGCCGGGGAGATGCGCTGACCGGCAAGACCGAGCCGGGTCTCGATATCTCGAAGGGCACCCTCATGACCCGCGGCGAGCTGGAGTGAGGAAGCGGTTCGCTCGACCGAGCCGGCTTCCGCCAACCGGCGGGCCGTCGACAGGAGCTCGTCCACTCCGAAGCCCGTTCGTGCCGAGACCTGAAGCACCGGCCGCCCGGCCGCGCGACGATGAACGGCCACCAGATCGAGTCGCCGAGGCTGATCGACCTTGTGGATCACCAGCGCGTCGGCGGCCCAGTCGAGCTCGAGATTCGGCAATCGCTCGGCAGTGCCGTCCAGGATCTCGAATCGGAGATCCGCGCGCTCGGCAGCTTCCCGGGCAAGTGAGCCGGCCTGCTGCTCCAGCTCGTCAGTCGTCGTTCTCCAACCAGCGGTGTCCCAAATGGTGAATCGCCAACCCTGGTAGTCGAGGCTCGCCTCGCCGACGTCCCGGGTGGTTCCGGGGTGCTCCGAGACGATCGCGTCCCGACCGGTCAGCCGATTGAAGAGGCTCGTCTTGCCCGCGTTGGGCTCGCCGATCAAGGCCAGTCGAATGCTCTCGTCGAAGGTTTGGACGTCGAGAGACTCCAAGGCCCGACCACAGGTCTCTCGGGCGTGCGCGAGGTCCCGAGTCAGTTCGTCGACCGAGAGCTGCGCGGCGTCGTCGTCGGTGAAATCGAGGTGGGCTTCCAGGCGAGCGACCAGACGGAGAACCGCGGCCCGAAGCAGAGCGATCTGATCCGTCGCCTCACCCTGCAGCGCCGAAGCCGCGACGCGAGCCGCCTCGACGTGTCGGGCCCGGACGAGATCGAGCACAGCAGCGACTTGGCTGGCATCGAGCCGGCCTGACAGATAGGCGCGGCGAGTGAACTCTCCGGGCTCCGCTTCGCGGACAGCCGGAAGAGCTGTCAGATGGCGAATGACGGCACGCACGAGCATCGGAGCGCCATGCAGATGAAGCTCGACAACGTCCTCACGCGTGTATGAGCGAGGAGAGCGCATGACGAAGACGCTCGCCGGCACGGGCGGCCAGTCCCCGCCGAGGCTCAAAGAGACCGGCCGATGGACCCAGGTCCCTTCGAGTGCCGCGGCCGGACGCACGAGCCTCTGAACGATACGGATGGCGCGGGTGCCGCTGATACGGATCACCCCTCGGCGGCTGGCTCCCGCCGGAGTCGAGAGTGCGACGATGGTGTCCGGATCCGACATCGGCGCGAGCTCGCAACGCTCCTCGTTTCCGACTCCATCAAGTAGCCGCCGCCAGCTCCTGCTGCTTCAACCGTCGGGTATCGAGGGTCTTCTTGACGACTCGCTGCTCAAAGATCCCGAGCAGGCTGCTCGTGAACATGTAGAGGGAGAGACCCGAAGCGTAACGATAGAGCATGAAAGCGAAAATGATCGGCATGATCATCATCATCTTCTGGGTGGCGCGCTGCTGGGGATCTTCCGACTTCGGCATCATGCTCTGATTCACGATCCAGGTGATGGTCATCAGGATCGGAAGCAGATTGAAGTTCTCGACATTGAAGATCAGCAGGTTGAGATTCAGGCCCTCGATCAACCGATCGGGCTGGGACAGGTCCTGGATCCACCCGATGAAAGGCGAGTGCCGGAGATTGATGTCGACCCGGAGCGCCGTAAAGAGGCCGATGAAGATCGGCAGCTGCAAGAAGATCGGCAGGCAGCCCGCCAGGGGAGGCGTTGCCTTGTGCTCCTTGAGAAGCTTCATCTGCTCCTGGCTGAACTTCTGACGGTTGTTCTTGTACTTCTCGCGCATCTCCTCGAGCTTCGGCTTCAGGACGACCATCTTCTTCTGGTACTCCTGCATCGTGACCTGCTGCTTCCGATTGAGCGGAAACAGGATCATGCGCACGAGGAGCGTCAGCAGGATGATCGCGAAGCCGAAGTTGCCGACGATGGCTTCGAAGAGATGCAACAGCGCGATCAGGCCACGAGTCATGAAGCCCAGGATCGAGCCGTAGTCCTCTTCCATGACCGAGTAGATCGGGCGGTAGGCCGCCTTCTCCTGAAGCAGCGACGGGTCCTTGGGACCCAAGTAGAAGAGGAAGCTCGCCTCTTTGGTGATCCCCGGCTCCGGGAGCTGAAAGCCGAATCTCAGCGAGGTCGTCACGTTCGCGACGGCCAGGGTCTCGGCCATCCCGGTGCCGTCTTCGGGCTTCCAGTGGACCTTGTGGCTCGAAGCCTTCTCTCGATCGAGCGGCTCGATGAAAACCGATATCTCGCCTTCGGTGTCCTCGGCGAGAATCCCTCCGATGAAGTACTTGCCGACGACCGCCGCCCCCAGGAGATTCTCGCCGGTCGGGCGCTTGTCTTCGTCGATCGGCAGCGACTCGGAGTCTGACTCGAACTCGTCGCGTCCCGGCACCCGGGAGATCGTCTGAGCTCGGGTCACGGCAAAGGGGTCGTCGACCTCCTCAACCAGGCCCGCCGCGCCCGACAGCAAGAAGTTCCACCGGCGACGCGACCCGGCGTAGGACTCGTTCGTGATGCGCACGGTACAGCGCAAGTCGTACACCGGAAGCTCGCCTGCCGCGGCCGCCGCCGGTACGCTGATCGTCTTGACGATCAGCAGGCCACCATCGACTTGCGTCCGGAACCGGTAGTGCGTCGCTCCATCGGCGTCGGTCTCCGGCTCATCCCACTCCCAGTAACGCGAGTCGAGCTCGTAGTCCTGGTTGAGATCTCGGAGAACGAGCGAAGCCGGCTTGCCGTCTCGGCCCGCGAGGAGGGGTAGCCAGTTCTCAGGATCGAGGCGTTCCTCGGCGCTCAGCCCCGGTTTCTTGAAGTAGGTCTTGAGCCGAGCCGATCGAACGCTACCGCCGCCTTGGTTGGAGAGAACCAGCTCCTGGGTCGGAGTCCCAATCTCCCAGATCTGCGGAGCGACTGCCGGGACGTCGGGTTGATCCTGCTTCGGCTCATCCGTCTCGGGCTGATCCGCTTCCTTCTCGGAATCGGAGTCGGTCTGGGTCGGAGTCGGATCGTCCTTCGGCTTCTCGGAGTCCGCGGTCGGGTCCGAGGACTTCGGGGGAACCTCCGGCCGGGGCACGCAGAAGCGCATCCAGAAGACGGTGACCAGGAAGGTGAGCGCGATGGCCAGGAGCAGCCGCTTTTCCATGGGAATGACGATCCGGGCGGCAAGTGGTGTGCTTCGGTCCGTAGGGCGACGGAGAACGACGTCGCGTGCCAAAGCCGGTCACTATAGGCAGCGTCAGACCGGCATTGAAGACGAAAATCGATCGGAGCCAGGGACTCGCAGCGTCCGGTGTCGATCTTTGCCAAGAACGGCCCGAGACGGGCTCAGCGTCCCTTCTCGAGCCGATCGGCGAGATAGTCCGGCAGGCCGGCGGTGGCGTAGATCTTTTGCATCACCGACCGATAGTCATACTCGACGCGATGGAAGCGGATCTCGCCGCCGGCGATGGACACGTAGCTCGCCCGAACGTCGCCGTCGCGCGGCTGTCCGACCGAGCCAACGTTGAACAACGTCTTCTCACTGTTGCACTGGTAGACGCCGTCGGAGATGTCGTTGGGATGGAAGTACTCTCCCGCGGTCGTATAGACCCCGGGCACGTGGGAGTGACCCACGAAGCACTTCGGCCGATCCATGCGCTCGAACAGTACCCGCATCTTCTCGGGCTTCTGGGAATCGCGCGGCAGGAGGTACTCGCGGATCGGATCCCGCGGCGAGCCGTGGACGAAGAGGTTGTCGTCGAGGTGGGCCCGCTCTTTCAGACCGCCGAGAAAGTTCCAGTAGCGCTCGTTCTCTTCCCACGGGAACTGGCTGTCGTTCAAGGCATCGCGCGTCCAGTCGATCGCCGAGCGAGCCTTGTCGTTGAACTCGGTCGCGCTTCCCTCGTCGAGCAGCGCCTCTTCGTGATTCCCGCGGATGCACTGGATGGGACGAGGCCAGTCCAAGATCATGTCGATGCACTGGCGCGGGTTGGGGCCGTAGCCGATCACGTCGCCCAGACAGACGACCTCTTCGATTCCTCGGCTCCGAATGTCCTCGAACACGGCGCCGAGGGCTTCGGTGTTGCTATGAAGATCGGAGATGATCGCAAACGAGCTCACGTTCCTGCTCCCGCCGTGTCGATCCGGGTCCCGAACGCCAGCACGGCCCGGCGTGGCAGGAATCGGACAGAGCCGCGCGTTCTAGTGGACCGTCTCGAGATTGTCAACCTTCGGTCGTGCCGAGGCCAACGCTCGCAACTCACTCTTTCGGAGCCTCTTTGGAGGAGTCCCCCGAGCTTTCGCCTCCCTCGGCTTCCTCGACGATCAGGATCGGGATCCCGTCTCGGACCGGATATCGCCGCCCACAAGACGAGCACCGAAGCGTCTCGCCGTCCTCCACGAGCTGACTCAAGTCGTCGGGACAGCGAACGAGCTCCAGTAGCTTGGCGTCGACCATTCTCGGCATTCTCCGGTCCTCGGGGCCTCGATGCGGCGAAACGTCGCCCGAGATTGTATCAATCGAGCCCGCTTTCGGGCACCCAAGCCGCGCCAACTCTCTCGACTCCGCCGATCCCCCTCAGAGCCGGCCCGATTCCAAGAAGCTGAAGTACGTCTGCTCGCCGACGATCACGTGATCGAGAAGTCCGATACCCAACAGATCGCCCGCTCGACGCAGCCGACGAGTGACCTCGACATCCTCCAGGCTAGGAGTCGGGTCGCCGCTCGGATGATTGTGAGCGACGAGCACGTAGCAGGCTCCCTGTCGAACCGCCGGTCCAAAGACCTCCCGCGGATGGACGAGGCTCCCGGTCAAGCTGCCTCGCGAGATCTCGATCTCTCGCACGATTCGGCAACGCGCATCGAGGAGCAACGCCGAGAAGACCTCCTGATCGGCGGCTCCCAACCGAGCGCGCAGATGCGAGTACACGTCGCCGCCGGATCGGATCGAGCGGCCGACGGCCAATGGCTTCAGGAGCGCTCGACGTCCCAAGGCCAGCGCTGCGACGAGACGCCGACTCCATCCCGCCGGGACGCCCGCGGCCTCCAGCTCGGCCGACGATCGATGGCAAAGGCCCCGGAGCCCGTTCCATTCCTCCAGGCAATCGCGCGCCGTCCGGGATGCGCGGTCCGACTCGGAGCCATCCCCCCAGAGCAGCGCCAGCAGCTCTTCGTCCTTCAGCCCCTCGGCACCGGAAGCATTCAACCGCTTGACCACGCCGGCTCGCCGACGAGTCTCGCGTCGATACTCTCGTTCCATCACAGCTCTCCTGAATCGCCCCACACCTGCCTATCAGTCGCAGCGATGAGAGACGGGTTACAGAAGAGGTCCGCATTTCTCGGGGAGACGCAGTGCCTCAACTTCGAGCGGCGGACGTCGGTGCCGACGCTTCGAGGCGTTTTCGCAGGCGCGCTTCGGTCTCGGCACGCTCCTCGGGCGACATCCGGTAGAACTGGCGGCCGTCCGACCGAGCTTGGGGCTCTCGCTCGAGAGCCTCACCTCGAGACAGGCACCCGACGACTTCGGCCAGCGCGTCGGCTTGGATGAGATGCGCTCGATCGCGGACGGTCTGGATCACGTCGCCCGCCTCGAGAGGCACCTCCTTCCGGAGCACGATGTCGCCCGTGTCGACGCCCGTGTCGACGAAGTGCACGGTGATTCCGACCGGATCTCCCGCATGGATCGCCCACTCGATGACGTTCATTCCACGATAGGTCGGCAGGATCCCGGCGTGCGCATTGAGGGCACCGATGCGCGGCACTTCGAGGATCGGAGCGCGGAGGATGCGCGTTCCCCCCAGCACGATCACGTCCGGGTCGAGACTCTGCAGCGCGGCCACCGCCTCCGGTGAGTTGAGGTGAGCCACCTTCGGACAGGGGACACCATCCCGTCGGCAGAGCTCCTCGAGGTTCAAGGTCGCCTCGCCGCCGACCAAGCGCTGCTCACCCGTCGGCTCGACGCGGCGAGCAACGCCGAGCCGAATCGCGATCGCACGCCCCCCCCGTCTCAGGAAGCTCCCAGCGGCACGGAGGAAGCTCCCCGATCGGAGGTGATGTCGGATCCGCTTCGACAAGCGCCACTCAGCCGGAAACTCGAGCAGCACGGCGTCGAACGGCAGGCCCGCTTCCCGCGCGGCGAGATAGATCGAGCGCCCGTAGACCGAGGTCTGTCGCGAGAGCAAGACGGAGCGCATCAGCTCGCCCCGGCGATCGTGTCCTCGAGCATCAAGGCATCGGCGAAGAACTTGGCGGCCCAGTTGAGATACTCGTAGCTGCCGTAGGGCGCGTTGATCGGGAACGACCCCTTGATCCCACCCCGGACACCGAGGTCGGGATGCGTGAGGTCCTGAGTGCGGCGCAGGAAGTAGTTGGCTTGGCGAGCCGCGGCGAGGAACATCTCGTTGCCTTCGCGCTCATGGAAGCGCAGCCACAGGATCGAGGTTTGGGCCAGCCCCGTGAGGCAGACCCAGCGCACGGTTGGACGCCATGTCTCGTCGAAGCGTCCGGCCAACGAGCCGTCCGGTCGCTGGACGGCGCACAGCTTCTCGGCGCCCGTTCGAGCGGCCTCGAGACAATCGCGGCGATCGAGAATCAGCCCGGCCTCGAACAATCCGCGCAAGGTGTATCCGATGGTGTGCAGAAGCGGCTGGCTGCTGTCGGTCAAGCAGCAGTGTGCAAACCAGCCGACGTCGTTGCGATTCTGCAACGTACGATCGATGGCTCGCTCGGCCGCCTCGAGGAACTCGGGTCGGCGGAAGGCCTTCCCCGCCTGGGCGAGGGCCCACGCGGTCCGCACGTTGTAGGTATGCTCGCCCGGCTGTGAGAAGGGCGACAAGCCCCGACGCCACACACCGTCCTCGTCCAACATGGAAACGAGCCACTCGGCGGCGCGGACGCCCGCATTCGCGTAGCGCTCTTCCCAGGTCTCGCGATAGGTGCGGCACCAGCCCAGCAGCACTTGCCCGGTGTTGAACACCGCAGGAGCTTGGACGGGAGCGTCGATCGTGCCAGCCTGAACCGCTCCGTCGGGAAGCTGGATCTCGCACTCCCAGTCGGCCATTCGGATCGCACGCTTCCGGAACGACTCCCGATCAGGACGACGGGCGAACTCGAACATCGTCGGAATGATGTATCCCGTCGTCTCCGGGTAGGCGGCCGCCCAGCCTCGAGTGAGGCTATAGCTTCTCGCGACGCCACCGCTGCCGGTCTCGTCTTGCGCCCGCGAGATCCACTCCAAGGTGGCATCGAGATGGTCTTCGAGGCTGGCCGGAACCTGAAGGCTCCACCCGGTGTAGTCGGCCAAGAGGGGCCGGATGGTTCGCCAACGGGTCTTGAGCTTCGAGGACATCATGTACGACGCTTCCTGTCACCAGCGAACGGATCTGAGACGACGAAACCTACTCGACCTATCGGTCACAGCCCTTCCTATATAAAATCGCGCCGACTTTTCGCAGCCACGTCTCTTGGAAAGGCTTCCCTCATGCTCCTCTCCTGCACGCTCTTCGTCGCCTTCGCTTTCCTCGCGCCTCAGGAAGCCGACGTGGCGGCCGAGGTGCGAAAGGCGGTCTCGCAAGATCGTTTGCGACAGACCGTGCGGGAGCTCGTCGACCTCGGGCCGCGCATGGGTGGCACCCAGTCCGGGACCCGGGCGGCCGAGTATCTGAAAAAGCGATTCGCCGACCTCGACCTGCAGGTGCAGACGATCGACGATTCCGAGCTGGCGACCTTCGAGCCTCGAGAATGGAAGGTCACGGCACGTCAAGGAGACCGCGTCGTCGAGCTCCAATCCGCTTGGCCCTATTTGTTCTCGCCCGCGTTCGAGCTCGAGGAGATCGAGATCCTGGCACTCGGGTCCCCGACCGACGAGCGCGCGAAGGGCCGAGCCGTCCTGGCCAAGGGACACGTGGCTCGCGGCTACGCTCGCTGGGCCGCCTCGGAAGCGAAGGTCATCCTGTGCGCCTATCCCGATGATCCCGAGTCGAATCCCACCTGGACGCCCGTCTTCCGTCTACGCGCCCGCGATGGAGCCGCGCCGGTTCCCGTGTTCGGGATCTCGCACCAAGATGCCGAGCGGCTGCGATCGCTGCTCGAGACGGGCGCCGTCCAGCTCTCGGCGAGCCTCCGTGCGGAGATCGGCAAGGGACGACCGCGGACCGTCGTGGCCGAGATTCCAGGACGCGATCGGAAGCGGTTCCTACTCTTCTGCGCCCACGGCGACTCGGACGGGGGCGGGCCGGGTGCCGATGACAATGCTTCGGGCGAGGCGGTCGTGGTCGAGATCGCCACAGTGTGGAAGCAGCTGCTCGATGCTGGTGTGCTGAAGCAGCCAGCCGTCTCCGTGAAGTTCGCGATCTGGGGTGCCGAGATCCACTCGACGCGCCACTTCCTCGAGACCGAGCAAGGCGCGGCAGAGCGCATCGTGGCCGTGATCAACTACGACCAAGCGGGCACCGGTGCCGAACGCGACGCGGTCTACGTCGAGCCCGACGACGTAGAGGCGAACAAGCCCATCGTGGCGGCGTTCCATCGCGTCTTGAAGCGTCACCACGAACAGACGGGATTTTGGGGCGAGTATGCGTCGAACAAGTCGCTGGGCGGCACCGACTCGTACGTGTTCCAGAGCGAGCGCGCGACCGGTGGCCGCATCGTCCCGGCCGTGACCGTCTTCAGCTCGGCCTGGGGCCGCCCGACTCGTGTCGAGCCCACTCCCGGCATCGAGCAGCCCGGTTGGAAGGGCAAGCCCGACGAGATCGTGGTCGACTACTCACGCGTCTACCACGCCTCGGGTGACACTCCGGAGAACACGACCGAGCTCGAGCCTGCCAATCTCGAGCGCTGCACGCTGGCCGGAATGCTGGGAGCCTTGGAGTACCTGACCCACCGGTAATCGACACCGGCTTTGGCCCCACGAACTCATCGGGGTTCTTCCCAGGCGAACCGACCCGTCGTCGAGATCCGCCTTCGATCACTCTCGCCAAGGCCGCCGTCAGCGGCTCGGTCACTTCCGCTCCACCCGGCTCAATGCTCCAGCTGCCCCACCCAATCCTGGAAGAGCTCGTCGACCGAGCGCTGATAGACGTCGTAGACGGCGGTCTCAAAAGGGCGCTCTCGGAGTCGGTGGAGCACCTGCGCCAAAGCGCCTTGACCGTACGAGCGCTTGAGGAACTCCGTGAAGGACTCGGACCAGGCGTAGAGCAAGCGGACGCGATTGGCATCGGCGATGCCCGTGAATGAGCGCGGGATGTCGGACGGTGTCGGAAGCGCCGCGCCGCGCCCGACGACCTCTCGCAAGTGCGCATGGGCGCTGGTGACCGAGCCCCCCTCGGCGAGCTGCGCCAGCCCCTCGTTCAACCAGACGGGGCAGCGATCGGTCAGGCTCTGGACGACGACGTGAACGTACTCGTGACGCAACGTGGATTGGATCCTCGACCGCTCACGACGGAAGTTCTTGACCGGTAGCCGGATCTTGCCGTCGAAGAGCCCTCCCACCCAGCCATGAGAGTTGGTGACCTGGGCAAAGTCGCTCTGCGTGTACAGGATCACCTGAGTTCGGGCTTCGGGGAAATGATCGAGCTCCCGCCCGATCGAGAGGTGGGCGTTCTCGAGCAGCTCGAGGATCTCGTCACGATGCTCGTACTGCTCCGAGATCCCCTCATATCGAATGTCGAAGTGGACGCTCGAGTCGAGGAAGAACTCGCCTTCGACCTCGAGCTCTCGCTTCGCCTTCGCGAGGCGAGCCCGCAAAGGCTCGTTGTCGCTCTCGAGAGTCAGGGCCCTCTCCCAATGCTCGATCGTGGCCGGAAGCTCTCCTTCTCGGTAGTCGACGTCTCCGAGAAACTCGTGAGCGCGAGCCGTCTTCGGATCGTCGGGAAACCGCTCGATCGTGCTCGAGAGCTCCTGCCTCGCCAAGTCGTAGCGCGACTCTCGATAGTGCGTGTATCCCACGAAGAATGCGTACAGCGGCTCCGAAGGATCCAAGCCGCGCGCCTCGAGAAAGGCCGCGCGAGCCTCTTCGAAGGCGTCGCCATCGAGCGCAGCCTTTCCGGACTGGAAGATCGCGTAGGCGAGGTTGTTGCGCACGGTTCGATTGGCCGGCCACAGCGCGGTCGCCTCGCGAAGGAGTGGGAGGGCTCCCTCGATGTCTCCCGCTTCGAGAAGCTCGATCGCACGCTCGTTGAGGGAAGCCGCCCGAGTCGGGTCGCCGTTCGAGTCCTGGTAGGCGAAGCTGGTCAGCGCCAGGACGCAGACCCAGCCCAAGAACATCGTCACGACGTCATCCTCTTCTCTCGAGCGCGTGTGGCTTGCTCGCAGCGCCCTCCAGCCAAACGTCGGCTGGCGGCCTCGCGGCGCTCCGATCCAGCTTGCGCGCCGAAGCGGATCGCGTCAACGCTGTGCCACCGGGCCCTCCGAGGAACCGCGCTCTCGGAGCAGAGTGAGGAACGGCCCGTATCGATATGGAATTCCGTGCCGCTCATGAAGCTCCTTGAGCTGTCGAAAGAACTGCTCGTGCAGCTCGGGCATGGCGTCACGGTAGCTGGGGTCGCAAAAGAACACGCGGCAGCCGAGGGGACGGTGCTCCCGATGATGGCACTGGTTGCTCTCGAAGAAGGGGCACAAGCGGTCGAAGGTCGGCAATGGTCGATCACCGAGCCCAGCGAGGACGTAGTCGACCTCGAGCTCGGTGGCGAAGAGATCGTGCCCGAACTCGTCGAAGCGGCAGCATCGACCACTGAGCTCGCACACCGGCGCCTGGGCGGCGATGGCCCGCCCGAGCTCGTCGTAGATCGTCTGGAGCTCTGCGTACACGGTCGCCCGTTCCGTCACGGCGTCACCGAGAGCCCTTGAGCTCGGGAGCCACCTCGAGCGGGTTCTGCACTGAGCCCTGGTCGATTCCCGGGCAGCTCTCCCCTTCGCGCTGCCAGCTCTCGGGCGAAAGCACGACATCGGGCCAGAATGGGTAGGTGCGGCACTGGCGGGGACGGTCTGGGTAGACGGTGCAACCTGTGCCGGCTTCGTAGAAGACACAGTCTCCGTTGGTCTTCTCGATCAGGCTGAGGCGCTCACCGATACGTCGGAGGTACCGTCGTCCGAAGTCATCGGGGTCGCGTCCGATTCGAGCCGCCAAGCGCCGGACTTCCTTGGAGTCGACCCAGACATAGCCCGGATCGCCGGTGCAGCAGCGGCCGCACTGAGTGCAGGCAAAACGCAGCCCCTCTCCCCACCAGGGCTTCGACCTCGAGGCGCGGCCCATCGATTTCTCCAGAGTCAGCGTCGTCGCCGTCGGTCCCGGGTGCGTCCGCCCACGGCGCGGCGCCGCAGCGGCGAGCGAGCCCCCGAGTCCGTCGAATCGGCAGAAGGGGGCTCGGGATCGAGCGCCAAGGACTTCCTCCCTTGGATCTGCGACTCGATGTCCTCGATCAGCTCTTTGGGGTCCTGGTACCGGATGTCCCGCTCCTTGGCCATCATCTTCTCGATGAAGTAATGCATGTGGGCCGAGATGTTGCGGCGTTTGAGCTCCGGCGACGAAAGGCTCTGGAGGATCTGTTTGGCGAGGACGTCTTGATTCGAATCGCCCTCGAAGGGCAGCTTACCGACCACGAGCTGGTAGAGCGTCGCGCCGAGGGAGTAGATGTCGCTCCGCACGTCGACGTCGACACGACCGCGGGCCTGCTCGGGCGAGATGTACTGCACGGTTCCGACGGTGGTGTCGTCCTCAGCTCCACCGGGCGCCCCGTCCGCGTCGACGACCTTCGCGAATCCCAAATCGATGAGCTTCACCTTGCGATTGTCCGTCAGCAGGATGTTGCCGGGCTTGATGTCGCGATGCACGATCCCCTGGGACATCAGGTAGTCGAGGGCGCGTGCCGCCTGGAGCACCACAAAGAGCGCCGTGTCCTCATCGAAGGTCTCGCCGGCCCGCAGTCGATCCACCAGCGACTGCCCCTCGACCAGCTCCATCTCGAGGAAGACGTGGCCGTTACCCTTCTGGATCTTGTATCCCTCGACGACGTTCTCGTGCCGCAGCTTGATGAGGAGCTTGGCCTCCTGCACGAAGGCACGCGCGATCGGTGCATTCGTCTGCAGCTCGTCGAAGAGCACCTTGAGGGCGACCGGACGACTCTCCTTGCGACTGGTGGCTCGATAGACGTGCGCCGTGCCACCGGTGCCGATCAGATCAAGGATGTCGTAGCCGGGAATGCGCGGAACCTCCCGACCACCGTGCTGCCGAAGCTCGGCCACGCGTTCGGTGCTGAGGAGCCCGCGCTCGACCAGTACGGCGTCCAGGCGCCTCGCCGCGCCGGCGGTCTCGCTCGCCTCGAGCACTTGGAGACAAGCCATCAGATCGTCCTTCGGCAACACGCCGTGGTGGACGAGCTGGGCCGCAAAGCGGACATCCTCGGGATGGGGCATGGTCTCTCCAAGAGGGGCGCTCGATCCCACATCATACCGCTCCGACGACACTCCCCTCAAGGTCGGTCGCTGCATGGCGCTCAGCTCGAAACCGCCGATGGGAGAGTCCGAGGGGAAAGGGGCTCTTCGAGATGTCAAGTTCAGGGGTGGCCATGACGAAAAGTCAGAATGGCTGCGGCCGACCTGGCAATGAACATCTCACCGACCGGCGGGAACCGGCACCGAGCAGGCGAAGAGGGTCAACACCCGATGAGACACCCCGAGGGCAGCGTCGTCCTGAAGTACTGCGAGGCGATCGACGAGTTCCTGAAGCTCCGCGTCTTCACCGAAGACGAATCGATCGATCTCCTTCTGGTCGACTCCACGCCATCCAAGCGCGAGTACGTTCGATTGGTCACTGAGCACTGCATCGTCGACTTTCACGATTCGGTTCTCCCGGCCATCGAGAGGATGCACGCGGAGGCGGACGTCGACTCCGTCGAAGAAGTGCTGTATCGCATCTGCGTCAACGTGAATCCTCACCTCGAGATTCATCAGGTCTCGCTGCCCTTCTCTGCCAGCGACCTCGACGTCGACCTCGATGTCGATGATGAGCCGCGTCCTCAACCGACCACTTCGCCCCGGCTGAGCCGCGGCTTCCAAAAGAAGATATCCGGTCTCGAGGACGCGCTCAACGAGCGCATCATCGGACAGGTCGAGGCCATCGGCGGTGTTTCCGCAGCCATCAAGAAAGCCGCCATCGGGCTGCGCGATCCCGCCAAGCCAATCGGTGCCTTTCTGCTGGTCGGACAGACCGGCACCGGTAAGACCGAGCTCGCCAAGGCACTGGCCGATTACCTCTACGAGGATCCGCATCGGCTGATCCGCGTGGATTGCTCCGAGTACTCCATGCCGCACGAGTACGCCAAGCTCATCGGCGCCCCGCCCGGCTACATCGGTCACAACGATGGCGGGTTCCTCACCGAGGCCGTCAAGGAGCGCCCCAACTGCGTCGTCCTCTTCGACGAGCTCGAGAAGGCCCACCAGAAGGTGCACAACCTCCTGCTGCAGGTCCTCGACGAAGGCTTCCTCACCGACAGCAAGGGCACCCGCGTCTCCTTCTCGAAGGCAATCGTCTTGATGACGAGCAACCTCGGCGTCGAGGAGATTCAGGCGCTCCGAAACCGGATCGGCTACGGAGGCGACGAGCGCGACGACTTCGCGGCCCGCCATCTCGAGGCCACGACCTTCGACGCCCTGCGCGATACCTTCCGGCCCGAGTTCATCAACCGGATCGACGACGTCATCGTCTTCAACTCGCTTCAGATCCCGGACTGCGTCAAGATCGCACAGCGCATGCTCGGCGAGGTCGGTCACTACCTCTCGCCGGCCCGCATCAAGCTCGACCACACACCGAAGGTCGCCGCCATCCTCGCCCGGGACGGTTTCAGCGAGGAGTACGGGGCTCGGGAGCTCCGACGCCACATCAAGCGTGTCGTCGAGGACCCGATCACCGAGCGCATCCTCGCCGGGAAGATCCAGCGCGGCTCGAGCGTCCGACTCAAGATCCGCGCCGGCAAGGTCCAGATCCTGGCCAACTAGAGACGCCCTGCGCGCGGTTCCGGCCGCGCTTGACACTCCCTTTCGGGCGGTGGTACGGTCCGCGCCCGATGCGCCGTGACCCGCTCCGGGTCGCGTCTTCTCTCGACACACCCTTCTCGGCAGCCCCCCATGACCCAGCTCGACGCCGGTCGATCCTTCCTGCTCGCTCTCGCCCTCGTCTGCCCGATCGCGGCAGCTCAGGAAGCGCCGACCGACGCGCCAAAGCCGCGTCCCGAGGTCCCCGAGAAGCCCAAGGTTCGACTGCCCGAAGGGGTCGTCGCCCGCGTCGATGGCCGCGACATTACCCGGACGCAGTACTTCGAGTTCCTGGGACGAACCGCCTTCAAGCAGAAGGATGGTGATCAGACCGTCTCCCAGCTCATCGACGAGACGATCGTCCGATCCGAGGCTCAGCGCCGCGACGTCGAGGTGACCGACGAGGCCATCGCCCAGCGTATCGAGACCTTCCGGCAGCGAGTCCAAGAGCGCTCCCTCGGCAAGAAGGACTTCGACCAGTACCTCGCCGCGCAGGGCATCTCGCTCGAAGACCTCGCCAGTCTGCTTCAGCTCGTGATCGCGCAGGAGCAGATGGTCCGCATCGATGCCCACATTCCTCCGGGCAACGAGATCCCGACCCGCGACATGAACCTCTGGCTCACCGAGATGCGCAAGAAGAACGCACCGGAGCTGCTCGGGGCCCCCGAGGGGAATGTCGTCGCCCGCGTCGCCGGACAGGACATCACCTTCGAGGTCATCGGCGCCAAGCTCTACCAGGTCTTGCCCGAGAGCGAGAAGATCGGCCGCCTCAGGGAGCTCGCCAATCTGACCCTGCTGTTCGCGATTGGCGTCGAGATGGAGGTCGAGGTCACGGACGAGGATCTCGACGCCGAGATGGCTCGCCGGCGAGCACTGCTGGCCGAGAACGAGCAGCTCCAGGGCATCAGCTACGAGGAGTTCCTCAAGGCGCAAGGCCTGACGCTCGCCGACGTGCGCCGCAGCCGCAAGGTCCGCGCCGGCATCCTCTTGGATCGCATCATCGATCGCCTCTACCCGCGCGAGCAGCTCGAGGCCGCTTACGCCGAGCGCAAGGAGGAGTTCGACAGCCTCTACGGGCGCAAGCGGCGAGCGAGCCTGATCTTGCTCCGCTCAGGCGCCTACCCGAATGCCCTTCGTCAGCGCTCCCTCGACGAGGCCCGCCTCGAGCTCGAGGAGATGCGCGAGCGCATCCGCAAGGGAACGGGCTTCGACTACCTCGCCCGTACCTACTCCGAGCACGGCTCCAAGGAGCGCGGCGGGGATCTCGGTAACTTCACGGCCGAGGATCCGAACATCCCGAAGGAGATCCGCCAGATCGCCTTCACCCTCGAGAAGGACCAGGTGAGCTCGCCGGTGCGCGTCTCCCAGGGGTACGCACTGGTCATGGTGACCGACATCGAGGACAATCCTGGCCTCGATGCGATGCGCGAGGCGATTCGCAATCACCTCAAGCGCGAATGGTTTGCGAAGCAGGTCGAGGACGCCCACATCGAGCTCTCCGACGTTTGAGCTCACTCCCGAGGGCCCCGGCCGCCCTCTGGAGATTGTTCGATGCAGTTCGGTCGGGTTGTCGGTTCGGTCGTCTCGACTCAGAAAGAGGCGTCCCTCGAGGGCCTCAAGTTCCTGATCCTCGAGATCCTCTCGGCGAAGAACGAGCCCACCGGATCGCACGTGGTCGCGATCGACGCGGTCGGCGCTGGCGTCGAAGAGACGGTGCTGTTCGCGACCGGCTCGTCGGCTCGCCAAACCAAGGCGACCGACAAGCGTCCGGCGGACGCCGTGATCATGGCGATCATCGACTCGTGGGATCTGGGTGGCGAGATCGTCTTCCGGAAGGGCGAGTGACGTGGAGCTGGCACGCGTGCTGGGCCGCGTCGTCGCGACTCAGAAGTCGGAAGGCCTCGAAGGCGTTCGCCTGATGATCATCCAGCCGCTCGACGAGCATCAGGAGCCCGTCGGAGCGCCGGTGGTCGCGACCGATGCCGTGCAGGCCGGCCTGAACGAGCTGGTGCTGTGGGTCGACGGCCGCGAAGCGGCGCTCGCCCTGCCGGAGTGGTTCGTGCCGGTCGATGCTTGTATCGTCGGCCACGTCGAGCAGCTCGCCGTCGAGGAGGGCGCATGAAGATCGCGACCGTCATCGGCACGCTCGTGGCCCCGGTGAAGCACCCGGCCTACGAGAACCAGAAGCTGCTCGTGATCCGGCCCGAGGACGCCACGGGCGAGCGCGCCGGCAAGACCTTGATCGCGATCGATCGCGCGCAGGCGGGTGTCGGCGACAAGGTGCTCGTCATCGATGAAGGCAGCTCGGCGAGGTTTCTCCTCGGCAGCGACGACGCGCCCATCAAGACGACGATCGTCGGCGTGATCGACGAGATCGAGCTAGCCGGACAGAGGACTTATCCCGGGAGCACCTCATCGTGAGCGACGCCCTCGCCGACCGAATCCGGACGGACATCGTCTCGATCGCGCGGCTCTGCTACCAGAACAACTACATCGTCGGCATCGACGGCAACGTGAGCGCGCGGCTGCCCGACGGCTCGATCCTGATCACGGCGAGCGGCATCTGCAAGGGCTTCATGGACGAGACCCAGATCGTCCATCTCGATTCGGAAGGTCGCCCGAAAGAAGGCGGAGCCGCGAAGGCGTCGTCGGAGCTGCAGATGCACTTGACGGCCTATCGCGAGCGCAAGGACGTCAACGCGGTCGTGCATGCACACCCGCCCCACGCCGTCGCGTTCTCGATCGCGGGCGTGTCCTTGGCCCAGTGCGTGATCCCCGAGATCGTGACGACGATCGGCTCGATCCCGACGACGCCGTACGCGACGCCCGGCACCGACGAGCTGCCGCGCTCGATCCGGGACGCGATCGGTCGCAGCGACGCGCTCATCCTCGAGCGCCACGGCACGCTCACGATCGGCACCGATCTCCTCGACGCCTTCCGCAAGCTCGAGCAGATCGAGCACACCGCGAAGATCACGGCCATCGCGCGTCAGCTGGGGCAGGTGAAGACCCTGACCCCGTCCGAGATCGACCGCCTCCTCGACGTCCGCAAGAAGCTCGGCCTCCAAGGCATGAACACACTCCTCTGCGGCAAATGCGCCGTGCAGGACATCTGCACCATCAAGGACAAAGTCGCCGAAGAGTTGAAGGGCCACCCCGTTTACGGGGAACAGAGCCGCGCACGAGCCAGAACAGAGCCGCGCACGATCATGCGTCACGTTGGCGAGCGAGCGTCGCGATTTGGACGCGCGGAGCAGGATGGCGGATCTGACGGGAACGAGTAAGCGGGCAATACAGATCCACGACCACGCTATGCCGTTACTATTCAAATAGGCTCCCGCTTACTCGCGGCACGCATTCCATCGGCCCCCAACCCGAACAGAGCGCCAGACTCCACTCGCCTCACGGCTGATCGCCGTGCGCGGCTCGGCTGGATCGCCGTGCGCGGCTCGGTGGGATCGTCGATCTTCGCCTATTAGCCGACGATGAGGCGGCGGATGTCGGTTTCGTGGCCGACGACGAAGAGCTCATCACCTTCTCGAAACTCGTAGGCCGGTTCGGGGAGCAGCTCGATCTCGGGTGCTGGCGAGACGACGGGGTCTTCGACGATGGCCGGATCGTCTTCGGCGATGATCGGTTTCTCTTCCTCGGCCGCGGCGACCTCGGCAGTCACCTCGGGCGACGGAGCCGGCCGGATGCCGACGATGTTGACGCGGAACCGAGGGCGCACCTCCAGATCGAGGATCGTCTTGCCCCAGAAGCGCCCCGGCGCCGTGAGTCGCACCATGGCAACACCGGGAGCGAGCTCGAGGAAGTCTTGGCAACCGCGGAATGACAAGCGCTGCGCCAGGCGCACGGCGCTTTCGGACTCGGGACGCACGACCTCGTCGGCCTGAAGCCGCTCGAGGATCGCCTGGCGCGTGTCGGTATGAGCTCGAGCGATCACGCGAGGCACGGCGAGGCGCGTCTTCAGCAAGTACGTAACGAGCTGGCTCTGCTCGACGGCCTCACCGATGCAGACGACCGCGAGGTCGAGCTTGCCGAGATCCGCCTCGTCGAGCGATTGCAGATCGGTTGCATCGAGCACGACCGCGTGGCCGTCTTCGACCTCGTCCTCAAACTCCGCGACCCGGCGCGGATCGCGATCGAGCGCGATGACATCGAGACCGCGCTGCTTCAGCTCGACGGCGAGCCGAAAGCCGAAGCGCCCCAGCCCAATCACCGCGACATTCAATCCCGCCTCCCGGTTTCTGATCCACGGCGCCGGCTCAACCGATCATGACTCGCTCTTCGGGGTAGTCGAACTCGGTCTTCCGGGCGTGACGACTCCGCATGGCCAGCACCAGCGTGAGGGGGCCCATTCTTCCCACGAACATCACGACGATCAAGCAGAGCTTGCTCGGCACGCTCAGCTCGGGCGTGATTCCCGTCGAGAGCCCGGTCGTGCCGAGCGCGGAAGCGACCTCGAACAACAGCGGCAGGAACGGGCTGGCGAGCCCGCGCTTCATCGGCGTGCTCCAATCGAAGATCACGAGCACCAACGTCGCCGCCAGGATCACCCCCAGGAAGACCGTCATCACAACCAGCGCCCGGTCGGTCACCTCGCGCGGCAGCGAGCGGCCGAAGGTATGGGTGCGGCTCCGGTGATGAAACGTCGACCACAGCAGAGCGAGCACGACGAACACCGTGACCGTCTTCAATCCGCCGCCGGTGGAGCCCGGTGAAGCGCCGATCAGCATCCAGGCAATCGAGAACAGCTTCGAAGCCGGTGTGAGATGAGCCTGATCGATCGTGCTGAAACCGGCCGTGCGTGTCGTCACCGATTGAAACGTCCCCGCTAGAAGCTTCTGGGAGGTCGACATCGGACCCAGCGTTTGGGGATTGGACCACTCGGCGATCAAGAAGAAGCCGGTGCCCACCACCAAGAGCACGGCCGTGACCAGCAGGACGATCTTCGACTGCAGCCCCAGTCGCGGACGAGGCGATGCCTCATCCTCGTCGGAGGCACGTCGTCGCCGAATCGACGCGGTCATCCGCCGCACGACGTCGAACACCACCAGGAACCCGAGGCCGCCGATCACGATCTCGACCATGACCACCAGGACCACGAGCGGAGCGCGTTCGGAGAAGCTCGCGAGCGATGAGGGATCGAGCGCGAACCCAGCGTTGCAGAAAGCTGAGACCGAATGGAACAGCGCCGAGAAGAACGGTGCCTCGCTGGCGCGGCCCAGTCCCGGCTCATGAAACATCACCCAGAGCGCTCCGCAGGCCAGCCCTTCGACGACCACCGTCAGTAGGAGAATCCAGCCGACGGTCCGCGTTACCGCCGCGCCTTCGAGATTGAGCGCGCCGCGAAGATTCGCTCGCTCCCGAATCGCCAGCCCGCGCCCCATCGCCAACGCGACGAAGGCCGCGAACGTCATCAGTCCGAGCCCACCCACCTGCATCAAGGCCAAGATGATGCCGTGACCGAAGCGGCTGAAGTCACGACCGACATCGGGAACGGTGGACAGTCCCGTCACGCAGGTCGCCGACGTCGCCGTGAACAGGGCATCGAGCCAGTCGTGGCGAACGACCGCGCCACCCGATCGGGGAAACGACAGCAGGACCGTGCCGGCCAGAATCACGCCCACAAAGGTCGTCACGAACTCCTTGGCCGGATTCCGACTCGCGCTCAGCCGCTTGCCGAGAGCGCGCACGAGGACCATCACCAGGTTTGCGAACACGAAGCCCCGCGCCCAGCTGACGTGGAACTCGGTGACCTCGAAGACCTTCAAGAGCAACCCGAGCTGCGCCAGCAGCGCCACCAGAACCAGCGCCGGCTCGCCGCGCCGCAGACATCGCCAACGCCTCTCGGGCCACGCCGCAAGGACGCGGACCACCGTCCAGCCCACGAAGAAGCCGGTCGCAGCGAACAGCGTCCCGTTCAAGATCATTCGCCAAGGATCCGGCACCGCGTCGTGATCCACGGCCGAGTCCGCCAGCAAGACCGCGAGCGACACGAGGATGCCGAGTCGCACGAGGACTCGTCTCGGCTTCGGCGTTCCCGGCTCGGCCACCGCTCAGACCTCGCTGGGTGCGCCGGCTCCCCGACGCTCGATGAGGCTGCGCCCCGTCATCACCTCGGGCGTCTCGAGACTGAGCCAGTCGAGAATCGTCGGCGATAGATCACAGAGGCGACCGGCGTCTCCGAGCGCTACATGGCCCACCGCCCGATCATCGATCAGGAGCAACGGCACCGGGTTCAAGGTGTGCGCCGTGTGCGGCTCGCCGGTCTCGTAGTCGACCATCTGCTCGCAGTTGCCGTGATCGGCCGTCAGCAGAATGCCGCCGCCTTGCGAGGAGACGACGGGCCAGATGCGGCCCAACGCCTGATCGACCGTTTCGACCGCACGCTGCGCCGCCTCGAGAACGCCGGTGTGTCCGACCATGTCCGGATTGGCGAAGTTGAGAACGATGAAGTCCATGCCGCCCGCCTCGAGGCGCTTCACCAGGCGATCCGTCACCTCGGGTGCACTCATCTCGGGCTGAAGATCGTAAGTCGCGACCTTCGGCGAGGGGACGAGGATCCGCTCTTCGCCCTCGAAGGGCTGCTCGCGTCCGCCATTCAGGAAGAACGTCACGTGGGCATACTTCTCCGTCTCGGCGATGCGAAGCTGCGTGCGGTGATTCCGGCACATCACCTCACCGAGCACCTCGCGCGGCTGATCGCGCTCGAAGGCCACTGGCAGCGTGAAGTCCTCGTGGTATCGCGTCATCGAGGCCATCGCGAGGGAGGGTCGATCCGACACGTCGAACGCGTCGAATCCGTCCTCGACGAGCGCACGCACGATCTCGCGCATCCGATCCGAACGGAAGTTGAAGAGCAAGAGACCGTCGCCGGCCTCCAGACGCGGCAGCAGCTGGCCGTCCTTCTCGATCACGATCGGATCGACGAACTCGTCGGTCACGTCCCGATCGTACGAAGCTCTCACGGCCGCGATCGCATCGCTCGCGCGCTCGCCCTCGCCGCGCACCAGCGCTCGATAGGCCTTCTCGACGCGATCCCATCGCTGGTCCCGGTCCATCGCCCAGTAGCGTCCCGAGACGGTTGCGACCGCGCCGACTCCGTGCTCCTTCATTCCGGCTTGCAGCGTCTCGAGGAAGCCGACTCCGCTCTTCGGGGCGGTATCGCGGCCGTCCAAGAGGGCGTGGAACAGCACATCGTCCCCGGAGAACCCCTCGCGCGCCGCCATCTCGAGCAAGGCCAGGTAGTGCTCCTGGGCGCTGTGCACGCCGCCGTCGGAGACGAGACCGAGGAGATGCAGCCGCCGTCCCCGCTGCTTCACGCCACGCATCAGCTCGGTGAAGGCCGGCACCTCGAACAGCTCGCCCGACTCGATCGCGTCGTCGATGCGCGTGATGTCCTGCCAGATGATGCGGCCGGACCCGATGTTCATATGCCCGACCTCGGAGTTGCCGATCAGGCCTTCGCGCAAGCCGACCGCACGGCCGCACGCTTCGATCTGCGTGTGGGGGTAGCGGGCGAGGAAGGCATCGTAGTTCGGAGTGTCGGCGAGGGCGATGGCGTTCGCCTCACGCCGAGGGTTGCATCCAAAGCCGTCGAGGATGCACAGGACGAACGGTCGCGCGGAGCTCATGAAGACGGCCAATCATTTTCGATCAATGGGGCGAACCGGTCACGAAGACGACGCAACTCAGAGCGGATCCCCTCGACCCGTGACTGCGCCTCGGCGGCCGCTTCCTCGTCCTTCAGTCCATTCAAGTTCGCCGCGACGTTTCGCAGGCCACCGCGCACGCCGTCGATCGCGTTGTCGGCGGCCGCTGCCAGGTCGCTCACGACGTGCGGGTTGTGGCCGTCGATCAGCGGCTCGATCGTCTCGAGGACCTCGATACCGGCCAACGCGACCTCCATCGGCACCGCCATGGCACTCTTCAGGCCCGCCTGGATGGCGGCCGAGCGCGCTCGCTTCTCGTCGTCGCTGCCCTTGGGCAGACGATACGCCGCCGACACCTGGCCGTAGGCCGCGACGTCGCGATCGACGTCCTCGGTGGCCCGGGCGGCCAAGGCATCGCAGTGTGCGGCGCGCTTCTCGAGCTCGGGGGCTCGATCGGCAAACTGCTTGCGGGCGGCCGTGTAGCGGATCACCATCGCACCGAGGCTGGCACCGATCGCGACTTGGAGTGCGGCCACCGCGCCTCCACCGGGCGTCGGCTCATGGGCGCCCAGGCGCTGGATGAAATGACGCAGCGAGCCAGAGGCAATGGGGACGGCATCGGTCACGAAAGGCTCCGAGCATCGGGTTCGACGGCAGTGACGGCGCTGGGGATTATAGGGATCCCGCCGAGGAGTGGGAACCTCGGGGGCCAATGCCGAAAGACCGTCGCCCGATTCGCAAGGATGAGCAGGTCCATTGCCGATCGTTCGGAGGAGCGCTAGATCCTGTGGATCTCGCGGCCCAGGAACCGGCCGCCCCAGTGCATCCGGAGAACGCCTTCATGCCTTTCTTCTTCGACCCGACCTTCCTGCTCCTGATCCCGGCCCTGCTCGTCGCCTTCTGGGCACAAGGGCGGATCAAATCCACCTACACCCACTTCAGTCAGATCGCCACCCGCCAAGGCGCCACGGGCCGCGAGGTCGCCGAGTACGCACTCCGCGAGAACGGCATCACTGACGTCGGGGTCGAGGTCGGCAAGGGATTCCTCTCCGATCACTACGACCCGCGCTCCAAGACGGTGCGGCTCTCCGAGACCAACTACCACGGTCGCTCGATCGCCGCCGCGGCGGTCGCGGCCCACGAGGTCGGCCACGCCATCCAGCACGCGCAGAGCTACACGCCCCTGAACATCCGCCACGCGATCCTACCGGCGACGCAGATCGGCTCGATGGCCGCCTTCCCGCTGGCGATCGCCGGCTTCTTCTTCTCGATGCCGTTCCTGATCGAGATCGGCATCGGTCTCTTCGCGGCCGTCGTGATCTTCCAGCTCGTGACGCTGCCGGTCGAGTTCAACGCCAGCAGCCGCGCCCTCGCCTTCCTCGGTCAGAGCCGCGTGCTCGACGAGCAAGAGCTCGCCGGCGGGCGCAAGGTGCTCAACGCGGCGGCCTGGACCTACGTCGCCGCCATGGTCGTCGCTCTCGCGAACCTGGCTCGCCTCTTGATGCTGCTGGGAATGTCCCGCCGCGACTGACGGCGAAGGGAGCCGCTCAGCGACTCGCGACCGCCTCGCCCATCGCCAGATCGACCAGCCGCGATTGCGTGCTCTTGCTGATGTGGGTGAAGGCCAGGCCAAAGGTCGATTCGTCGCCTTCGCCCTCGAGCCAGATGACTCGAGCGACGGCATAGGCGAAGGACGAGGCCGACAGCTCGATGGACAGGGCCAGCTCGAGGCCCTGGGTGAGCAGGTCGGGAACCCAGCTTGCCTCGGGCAGAGGCCCGATCAGGCAGACTCCGCCGCCGCTGATGTCCCGGGTCCAGCCCTCGTGGACCTGGTCCAGCCCGGGTCCCTCATGCGTCGTCTGACCGATGAACTGAAACCGAACTGGCAGCTTCGTTTCGACTCGCAGGTACTCGCGCGCCTTCGAATCCAGACCCAATCGCATGCTGCAGACCTCACCGTTGCCCCAGGGTGGACGGAAGGTGCGCGATGAACTCCGCCCGCACGATCCGCATTCGCCTTGTTATCGGCCAACCGTGCAACCGACTTGAAGATCGGACGGCGGGCGCCGCGGTGGTCGGCGAACCGCCAGGCGAGAACGACACGGAGAGTCTCGGCAGCGATCTTCTCGACGGCTCGGCCCCCAATCAGAAGAGGCCTACCGGGCGCCCCTCCTCGTCGATATCGATCTGCTGGTAGCCGGGCTTCGATCCCAGGCCCGGCATCGTCATGATGTCCCCGGCCAGGGCGTAGAGAAAACCGGCACCGACCGACGCGCGGATGTCCATGATTGGGAACTCGAAGCCCTGGGGCGCGCCGCGCAAGGCGGGGTCATGGGACAGCGAGAGCGGCGTCTTCGCGACACAGACGGGGAAGTTGCTCCAACCCTGCGCCTCGTACTGACGGATCTTGCGCTTCGCCAGCGGCGTGTAGCTGACCGAGCCCGCGCCATAGAGCTTGGTGGCCAGGGTCTCGAGCTTCTCCTCGATCGACGCCTCGAGCGGGTAGAGATGCTGGAAGTCCGAGGGCTCATCGGCCGCGTGGACGAGCGCGCGCGCGAAATCCTCGCCACCGGCCCCGCCCCGGGCGTGGACCTCGCTGATCACCGCCGCCGTGGCTCCGGCCGCCAGGGCGCGCTCGCGGATCAGCTCGATCTCGGCGTCGTCATCGGTGGGGAAGCGGTTCACCGCCACGACGACCGGGACGCCGTGCAGCCGCACGTTGGCGATCTGCTTCTCGAGATTGGCGATGCCGCGACCGAGGATGTCGAGGTTCTTCGTCACCAGTCGATCGTCGAGCGGCTGCCCCGGTACGATCTTGATCGACTCGTCTCCGTGCATCTTGAGAGCGCGCACCGTGGCGACCAAGCCCACGGCATCGGGACGGAGCCCGGAGACTCGGCACTTGATGTTGAAGAACTTCTCGCAGCCCATGTCGGCGCCGAAGCCGGCTTCCGTCACGACGTAGTCGGCACACTTGAGGGCGATCCGGTCGGCGATGATCGAGCTGTTTCCGTGGGCGATGTTCGCGAATGGACCCGTATGCACGAAAGCCGCCGTCTGCTCGAGCGTCTGCATCAGCGTGGGTGCGATCGCATCTCGCAGAATCACGGTCATCGCGCCCGCCGCCTGGAGCTGCTCCGCCGTCACGGGCTCACCGCTGCGATTGGAACCGATCACGATTCGGCCCAGGCGGCGGCGCAGATCGAAGATGTCCTCCGAGAGCCCCAACACCGCCATCACCTCCGAAGCGGGCGTGATGTCGAAGGCCGTCTCGCGCGGCACGCCGTTCTTCGTGCCTCCGAGCCCGATGACCATCTGCCGGAGCGCGCGGTCGTTCATGTCGACGACCCGGCGCCAGGAGACCGTCGCGGGGTCGATGTCCAACGGGTTCTTCAGCAGGATCGAGGTGTCGATGGCCGCGGCGAGGAGGTTGTTGGCGGCCGACACCGCGTGAAGGTCGCCGGTCAGGTGAAGGTTGAAGTCCTCCATGGGAACGACCTGGCTCTTGCCGCCACCCGCCGCGCCTCCTTTGATCCCGAAGACCGGGCCCATCGACGGCTGGCGAATGCAGCAGATTGCCTTCTTGCCGATCCGATTGATCCCCAGGGAGGCACCGATCGTGTTGACGGTCTTGCCTTCACCCAAGGGCGTCGGCGTGATGGCCGTGATCACGATGTAGCGACCGTCCGGTCGGTCGCGCAGCCGTTCGAGAATGCTCGGAAGGACCTTGGCCTTGGTCCTTCCGTAGGGTGAGAGCTCCTCGGCGTCGATCCCGTAGCGAGCTCCGATCTTCTCGATGGGCTCGAGACGAGCCTGGCGGGCGATCTCGAGATCCGATAGCATGGCGCGATCCTCCGGCGCAGTGCGCAGAAACCCAGACTGAGTAATTGTTTCCGTCGAGACCGCCCGCTCCCCGCTGCGGTCCGATCCTGTAACAGCCCGTGAGCGGAAGATCAACGAAAAAGGAGCATCCGGGGCCCGGGGCTCGTCTCAAGGGAGCCTCCTCGCCGAGGCGCCCGGACAGAGGGAGTCGCGGTCTTGAAACCGCACCATGAAATCCTGGCCAAGAGGGAATACCCTGGGCACCTAGTCGTCCATTATCGCGTGCCCTGACGACCGACCCGCCTCAAGCGGAGAACCGGTGTCCGCTGATGCCCCGGCCATCGATCCCAAACCAAGACCACAAATCGAATCACAAAAATAAGTTATGCGCAAGAACGAGAAGCTTCTCCTCGGACTCGCCTTCGTCGTGACCCTCGGGATCGCGGCCTTCGTCTTCTACCAGATGCTGATCGACGTGGACCCGGCAGCCGATGCCGATGTCCGAGCCGCGGAGATCGCCAAGGAAAAGGGCGCCCAGGCGCCTCCTCTCGAACGGCTGGCGCCCCAGCCCTCTGAGAAGGTCGACGATGGCTCGGACCCGGCCCTGGATATGCCCGAGCTCTTCGGCTCGGTACGAGGTCGCGTCCTCGATCCTGAGGGCAATGGCATCGCCGGCGCTTCGGTCACGATTCGCTACAGCCCCAGCCCGCTGCTCGGCAACGCGCCGAGCATCTCCGGCAGCAGAGCGTATCGGGCCAAGACGAACGAAAAGGGCGACTATCGCCTGCCGAGCCTACCTTCAGAGGACTCCTACCAGCTCCGCGTCCTGCATCCAGACTTTGCGCGCGCCGAGATCACGGGAATCTCGATTCCCGGTGACGAGGAGGTCCAGCTCGCGGACGTGACGATGGTGCCGGGCGTGCGCATCTATGGGCTCGTCTACGACGAGGCCGGCCAGGGCATCCCCGAAGCGCGAGTCTGGTTGATCGGGCTCGGCTTCAGCGGTGCTGCCGAGCACGCCGATGCCGCGAAGAACGAAGGCAGCCTGCGTGAGGTTCTCACGGACAAGGAAGGCCAGTTCGAGTTCCGGAATGCCCAACGCTCGGTGTACTCGATCGATGTGGCCGCCGAGGGCTATGCCCAGACGCAGTACAACAACCTCAACCTGATGGGCACGACCGAGCTGCTCGACAAGGAGGTCAACTTCGAGCTGGGATCGGGCGTCTCGATCGAGGGCCGCGTCGTCGGCAGCGATGGCCGCGCCATTGCCGAAGCCCAGATCAAGGCACACGGCCTCAAGAGCCAGAGCTACACCTCGAAGTCGGATACCGTCTCGGACGACGCGGGCTTCTATAAGCTGGCCGGCTTACAGGACGCGATCTATGTGGTGCGAGCCGAAGCGGAAGGCTACTCGCCGTTCACGCATGCTCGCGTCAAGGCGGGCCTGAGCGGCATCGACTTCACGCTGACGCCGCGCGGCAGCATTCGAGGCGTCGTAGTCGGTCCGACCGGGGCGCCGGTCGGGCGCTTCGGGATCCGGATCGAGAAGAAGAACCGTCAGAACTTCGCGATGATCAAGAAGCACCCTCAGCAGGATCACCCCGAAGGCAAGTTCTTGATCAACGACCTGGAGCCGGGCAACTATCGGGTCGCGATTCTCTCGCCCGACTTCGCGTGGGGCTTCTCCGATCCGTTCCCGATCCGCGCCGGCCAGGAGACCGACTCGATCTACATTCAGCTCTCTCTGGGCGGCACTCTGTCCGGGCGCGTGGTGGACGCGAACGGCGATCCGATCCGAGGTGCGCAGATCGCCCTGCGGAACCCGGAGGACGGGCCGAACGTGTTGGCGAACTTCCTCAGGGGAATGATCGATCAGCACAAGTTTCGCGCCGACGTACGGTCGAACGAGAGTGGTCGTTTTCGCTTCGAGCACATCACCGAAGGCGAGTACAAGTTCGAGATCCGTCACCCGAAGTTCAGCACCGAGTGGATCGATGGTCTGGCCGTCACGGAAGGCTCCGAGACCAAGCGCGAGGTCATCCTGCGCCCGGGTGCCATCATCAAGGGCATCGCTCAGTCGCCCGATGGCGGCCCGCTGCAGAACGGCATGATCTTCGTCCAGAACGTCGCGGCCGGAGTGAGCCGCCAGACCCGGTCGGACAACAACGGCAACTTCTCGGTCTTCAACCTGCCACCGGGCGAGTACACGGTCTCGAAGTCGCGCGACACGAACAACCCGTTCAGCGCGGCACTGGAGTCGGCGGACACGCGCAAGACCATCCGCGTCGGACCCGGTGACGTGATCGATCTCGGCGTCTGGTAGGCCCCGAGCCGTCGCAGCGCCGAGTTCTCCAAGACCCTCTCGAGAGGCGAGCGCCCCTGTCCTCGGGGCGCTCGCTTTCGTCTCGGACCAACCGCCCACTCCTCTGAACCTCCATCTCCTGCGCAACCGCCCCGAGACCAATCGACCTTCGTTCCAGTGAAGGTCGCGTGGGCTTCACGCCGAAATGAAACCACTAGGCTGCTCGAGTCGACGAGTGGTCTCTCGTACGGAGCGTGGAGAGGATGCTCGAGACACGGCGAGGATTGGGCACCGCCCACGAGGCCCAGGGCCCATCGGGTTCATCAGGCTGGCTGGGAACACACCGCCGGATCATTCTGGCGTTCCGCCTCCTGCTCCTGACCATCCTGTCTCTGATTGCCTGGGGTCAGCGTCAGATAGTCCCCGAGCGCGACTACCTGTTCGCACTCGTCGCCGCCTTCGGTGTCTCGAACCTCGCACTGGTGTGGCTGCTTCGGCGAGAGTTCATGGAGCGGCTGTCATCGTGGCTGTTCCTCTTCGATACGGCCGTCGTCAGCCTGTTCATCTTCTGGGCCGGCGGTGCACGGCAGGAGTTCTTCCTGGCGTACTTCCTCACGATCTTCATCTCGGCGCTCTCGAGCAGCACCGTGGCGGCCTTCGGCAACACCGTCGTCGTCTCGTGCGTCTACGCGCTGCTCTCGTTCTATGGCAAGACGAGTGACGCGTTCGACTCCGCCACCTTCTGGATCCGAGTCACGCTGCTCTACGTCACGGCGATGTTCGTCGGCTTCCTCAGCCAGGAGATCAAACGCAGTCGCGACTCGCGCCGCAACGCCGAGCTGATCCGGGCCGGGCTGGAGAGCCAGCTCTCGGAAGCCGTCCGCGAGCTCCGCGAGAAGAACATCTCCCTCGCCCAGAAGAACGACCGCATCGTCGAGTTCACCAAGCTGATCACGCACGATCTCAAGAAGCCCGTCACCGTGCTCAAGATGGCCTTCAAGATCCTGTCCGAGGACCCCGAGATCGCCCAGGGCAAAGCGATCCCGATCCTCGACAATGGCCGAAAGGCGATGAGTTACATGGAAGAGCTCATCCGCGACATCCTCGAAGCCAAGCCCGAGACCTTCGCCGATCCTGAGCATCGCGGTTGGGAGGAGATCGATCTCGGTGAGCTCGTCGATCAGGTGTGGGAGCGTCTCGACTTCGACGGCGAGTCGGGCTCGGTCGAGTTTCATCGGGACACATTGCCGACCGTGTTCTGTGACCGGAAGGCCATCACCAAGGTCTTCATGAACTTGATCGGCAACGCCCTGCACTACCTCGGCGACACGAGCCCGTCGCGGATTCGCGTCACGAGCCGCAAGATGGCAAACGATTACGTCATCGAGGTCTCGGACAACGGCATTGGGATCCCCGAGGAAGATCGAAAGAGCATCTTCCAGAAGTTCCAGCGCGGCTCCAACAGCCGCGAGACCGCAGGCTCCGGCCTGGGGTTGTACATCGTGCAGAAGATCGCGGCGGCTCACGAAGGGCGCGTCTGGGCCGAGGAGTCGGACGAAGGCGGTGCCCGCTTGTGTCTTCGTCTCCCCGAGCGGCCGCGTCAGGCCACCGACGAGGTCGACCTGCTCGAGCGCCTGAGCGCGCAGCCGTCGCCGCGGCTCTCGGCCCCCAAGCTCGTCGAGAGCCAGAGCGCTCGGCCACACCTGCGCACCAAGCTGAAGCTGCCGACGAGCTGAGCATCGATCCGTGCAACGGACCCGAGTCGAGTCGGTCTCACTTTCTCGACGGTATCGGGGGGCTCACGCGGCATAATCGCGGCAGCGACCGTTCCCTTCCTCTGACGATTGCGGCTCCCATCGGTGACCGAACGCTCTGCCATCCGACGCTGGACTCCATTCGTCGTCTCGCTGCTCTTCTTCGTCGTATTGCTCGTTGGGCTGCAACGGCTGTTCTTCCGAGTTGAGTTGACTCAGTCGGAGCGCGTCGAGCTCGAGCAGGACGTCGCGGCGTTCTGGAGGGATCGGATCGCGGGACACGGGGAGCAGGCTTGGCTGCGACTTGGCGGACGTCTGCGGCGACAGTACTCTCGCGCCGAGTGGCTGCAACGCGAAGCGCAAGTGAGCTACGAGAGCGCCGAGGCGACGCACCTCGTTTCGGAGCGGCTCGGCCGTGCGCGAGTGACCGTTCGCTTCCGGTGGCGGCTCACTGCCGAGCTGTTCCTCGAAGAGCCTGTGCAGGAGACGACCGCGGTCGAGATCTGGGAATCGAGCCGTGCCGGTTGGCGGCGAGTCGCCATCGTCGAGTAGGTACACTTGCTCGGATGAAGCACCGCTTGCTCGGCCTTGTAATGCACTGCGATGGACGTTCGCTCCGAAGCTCTCGTCACTCGCTCGCCTGCGCGACGAATGGCGGGCGCGGCTCCGAAGGTCTCGTCACTTGCACGCCTGCGCGACGAGTGGCCGGCGCATCACTTCCCGCGCTTGGTCGCCTTGCGTCTCGTCTTGCTCGGACCGGTCTCCTCGGTGACCGGCGTCATGACCACGTCGAGCCCGATGGTCTTCGTCTGGATGTGCCACTCGTCTCGGCGCCAACCGATGATGGTCCGAACGGCTTCCAGCCGGTCGAGCATCTGCTCGACGAAGGTCGGCACCATGTCCTCGTACTCTTGCACGAGGTTCAGCTTGCGAGCCAAGAGATCATAGAGCCCGGACACCGGACCGCCGGCCTTGCGTCGCTCCTTGGGTGCCACGGGGTCGGGTCCCCTCAACGTCAGCGTGAATGACTTGGCCAGCTTGCCCATGGCCGCGAACACGCCATCGCCCAGGCCGATGTACTCGCGGTGCAAGATCTCGACTGTGCCCCGATGAACTCGTGCAGCTTCGTAGGCGGGCTCCAGCTCGGTCTCGACGAAGGTGGACTGCAAGGCGAGGTTGATGGCTTTCGCCATGCCTTGCAGCGCTCGCTTCACCGGCACCTCGGTCGGCGAGACGGGCAGAGCCAGATCGACGAGCTCCCCAGCGACGCGCGCCGTCACCTGATCTCGGACAGCATCGGAACCCGAGACCGCGATGGACAGGTCGCCGAAGCCCTCTCCGGGCTGCCGCCGCGCGGACGGGCCGGCCTTCTTCTTCTTCGCCATCTTCGAGTCTCCACTCTTCGCCGTATATCAGCGCCAACGCTCGTTCGATTCCCCGTCGAGCACGTCCGATCGATACAGTCGCGCTTCCCAGGCCACGCGATCCACCTCCGCGCGAATCGAATCCAAGACCTCGCCGAATCCACCGCTCGCCGAGTGGGCCAATCGTATCAGTCGATCCCGCAAGCGGCGGAGGTCGTCGTCGGCACCTTCCCGCGCGAGCCGCCTTGCCAGTGCTCGCCATCCGTGTCGCCCCAGCTGCTGAAGCGTCTCTTCTCCACGCTCGAAGCCGCGCTCCAACGCGATCCCGAACTCGCGACTGGCGACATCCGGGCGCCAGGTCTCGGCCAACGCGGCCGCCGCCCAGGAAGCGAACGGCTCGTCTGCTGACTCAAAGGCACGACGAAGTGCACCGAGCACCTCTCGCTGCTCGACAACGTCGACGGGCTGCTCCGAAGTGGGGCGCTCCTGGAGCAGCACGGCGGCGACCCAGCGCAATGGATCGCTCGACGTGCCGCGTCCCAACGAGGCGCGAAGAGAGGCGCGGACCTCGGACTCGAAGACAGACTCCGGAAGAGCTGCCCCCAGGGCCCGCAGCCGGATGGCCGCCTCCCGGTCTCCTAGCCCGGTCAGCACACGAATCGCACGGTTCAGACGCTTCTGAGCTTCCGGCTCCGATTGGGAGTACCGATCGCCCAGCATCCGGCCCAGTGCCAAGCAAACGCTCGGATCCGTTTCGCGTGCCATGACGGTCGAGACGAGCTCCAAGGTTGGCGTCAGATCCATCACGGCAACGCCCCCCAATGCGATGGCAGCGCGCCGTCGCACGCTCGCCGAGGTCGATTCCAGGAGCGGGGCAATCCACTCGAGCCCGCCTTCGACCATTCCGCGAGCCAACGCCTTTGCCGCCGCGGTGCCGAGCCGATCTTCTCGAGCCAAGGCCGGAACCAGAAGCTCGAGGTCCAGCTCGTCCATTGGGTGGTCGATCGCTCCGCGCGCGGCGATCACCCCGGGAAGAACGGCACCGGACTTGAGCACCGCGGCAATCTCCTTTCGGAGAAACGGAAGCTCAGCCGACGTGCCGACCTTGCCCAGCAAGCGCAAGCGGCTGGCACGCGCTCCCGGCGACGCCGCTGCAAACGACGGCGTCAGGAGCTGCCGGAGCACCGGAGGCTCCGCGACCGCCAGCAGTAACTCGATGCCACGCCGAAGGCGCTCATCCGGTGTCTCGAGTGCATCGATCAACTGACCCACGAGCGCCGGCTCCTCGATTCGAGTCGGTCGACTGCCCGACCCCGCCAAGCCCCAGAGCCCCACCTCGGATTCGGCCTCGACGCGACTCGCGATCCGCGCGCAGAAGAAGCGGTGGAGCACCGACAGGCCCAGGGCACCGACGTCCCAAGCCGCGGCTCGTCGCTGATCGGCGTCGGGCGACTCGACCGCGATCAGCAGATCGACGAAAAGGCGTGCGCCTCCGTCCGGAGAGCGCCGTTCCGGTACTGTCATGGCCAGGAATGGCTCGCAAGCGATGTCGTCCAGTCCGTTTTGCTGGAGCGTCTCTCGCAAGAGCGCATCGATCGGAGACGGAAAGGCGTCCGCTTCGATCTCGAACTGAACCTCGAGGGACGAGAAGGCCCGCGGCAAGGTCGGGTCGAGAATCGGGATCAAGGAGCCACCGCTGGCCTGGACGGCATCGGCCAGGTCTCGAAACGTGAGCGGCTGGGGCAGGCGCCAGGGCAACCGCGCGTCGCGAAACCGAGGGCGCCAGGCGAACGTGGTCTCGGGGTCCCAGCGAGGAAAGGATTCCTCGAACACTCGCGTCGCAACCCACTCGGCGAGCTGGCGAGTCGACAGGTCGTCGGCCGAGAGGACCGGAACGATCGCACTCAAGCCGTGAGGGTGTCGAGCCAAGACCTCCGCCGCGTGTCGCCGGGTCTCGAGCGAGGCGGCGCCGGCGAGCCGAACGAGCTCGGGCAAGTCCGCGTCGGCGAGGGGTGGGGAGCTCTCGAACCAACGCTTGGCCTCGGACCGCACCTCGAACTCGGGATGCCCGAGGTCACGAAGCCGATCTCGCCAGTCCTGGGCAAAGAGCGGCGCGACACCGATGCCGAGCAGTGCGAGCACCATCCCGCCCGCGTGGGCGCGACGCCGGCCAGCTGTCACGACGAAGAGCCGTGCTCGGTCGCCGACTCGTGGTCATCCTCCCACTCGAGGACGAATTGCTCATGCCCCATCCGGATCTCGTAGCGCCGCTGAGACAAGTCCGAAATGACGAGCTTGCGGACTCGCCGATCGTTCACCCAAGTGCCGTTGAGGCTCAGGTCCCGGATCTCGATCATGCTCTCGTGGCAGTAGTTGATCCGAAAGTGTCGCCGGGAGACACCGGCGAGATGACGATCGTTGCGACGGACATCCGATGGAGCTTCCCGGTATCGCCGGCAGCCCTTGATCGAAAAGTCGCACGCGCGGCTGCGCCCGACGACGACCTCGTCTCCCTTGTCGAGGAGAAAGACCTCGCCGTCGAAGTACCCGTTCAAGCCACGCAGCATCAGCCGGCGCTCTTGGGTAGCTTCCCGCTCTGGAGCCGACGTGCTCGACATGTTTCCTGGTTCGATGCTCATGGTTCTATACCGGAGATTCTATCTGCGAGCCAGGCGACCCGTCAGCGTAATATTGTCCAGAATCGCGGGATGGAAGGCCCGGATCTCGAGCTGAGCGAACGGCGGAAGACTCCGAAACTCCGCTCGCGGGATCTCGCGATGCCAGATGGGATGCTTATCCAATGACAAAGCGAGCTTGAGCTGGGAACCGGACGGGATAACTTCCAAAGCGATCTCATAGGTCACACCCCATCCCGACATGAGATCCGAAGTCGGAACTTCGTCCGAGAGGAAGAGCCTGGACGACGGAAGGTTGGAAGCCGGGTCCCCGAGCCAGCTTCCGACTCGCCTCTGCCGGCTCCAGAGGCCGACATTGATCCCGTAGATCGAGATCGTCAAGAACTCCGGATCGATGTCCTTCGGTGCTCGGTAGTCGAACGATATCGTGAACGGCTCGGAGTTGGTCAGCACGTCGAACGCCTTCAGGCTCCGATTCTCGCGCGCCGGATGCCGGATGCCGTAGCCCCGCGTGAAGAGGTTGCCTCGGTCCGGACGGCGACTCTCGAGCTGGCTGGCGTTCAGCGTCCAGATCTCGGGATTCCGGTCCCAATCCTCGAGCTGATCGACCTGCTCGAAGTTGTACACCACCTGGATCACGCCCGCACTCGCGTCGATGAACTTCACCGCCCCGTGGAACGGGTCACGAATCTGCTCCTCGGCCCGTGCGCGCTCCAGATTGCCATTTAGCAGCTGACGATTCCGGAGCAGCCCGTCGCGATTGATCGTATCCAAGCCCAACGATTGATAGCGTTCGGCGAACAGCTCCTTGATCAGGTCCAGCGCCTTTTCCAGGCTCGCCGCATCTCCTTGATCCGACAGCGCCTCGATCTCGGCTAGCTTCAGGTCGACCGCTGCACGCAGCTGCTCCTCGCTCAGGGTTGCTGCCTCGATCTTCTCGCGGATCAGTGCCCAAAGACGTTGGGCATCCCCGAGAAGCGGTTCGGAATCCGCTGCGGCCAGCAGGGGTTCGAGCGCCCGTTGCGCCGGCTCGGGCTGTCCCTCGAAGTAGAGGAAGGCCGCCCTTCCGAGATCGAGCTCGGTGGCCGGCGACGGATCCCGCTCGCGAAACCCGGCGGCCCAGATCAGGAGCTGGTCGCGATGGACGTCCTCGAAGGCCAACGTTTGAATCGGCCGCGTCGGGAGCTGCTGATTGGTACCCGTGAGGTGCCAATCGGGGGCTGCCGTCTCGACCCGCGTCACGATGTAGCGTCGGCCGACGCCCTTGCGGTCCTGGACGTTGACGGTCGTGTTGTCTCGAACTCGTCGCCGCAGCTCCTCGAAGGCCGACGTCACGAAGGCTTCCTGAGCTCCGATCAGACGCGACCAGAACTCGGGCTCGCGTTGAGCTTGGGGAAGCAGCTGCCGCAGTGAATCGACGCGATGGCGTGCTTCCGCAGTTCGGCGAGAGGAGAGCAGCTGGGTCAACGGCTCTCGCGCCTCGATCGCGAACTTCTCGTCCGACCGCTCTCGCCGTTGACGGTCGAAGTCTTCGCGAAGCTGCGCCAGGCGATCCCCGGACCGCCGCTCGAACGTCTGACGATCGTCCCTCAGCAAGCCCGCCAGCTCGCCACTCGTCGTGCGCCCGATCCACCCACTCAGCGGCTCGCCCGCTCGCTCGAACTCGTCTTGGATACTGAGCTCAACGAGGCCGGCCCAGGCGCTGTCGAAGCGCTGCTGAAGCTCGTCCAAGATCTTCTGAAGCCGTGCGCGGCTGGCTCGCTCGATCGTCCGCGTCGAACGCTCCTCGAGCTGCGCGAGCTGCTGCTCGAGCTCGGCGTTCACCGGATCGGGGACCTCGGTCAGCCGGATCAACGTCTCGCCGACCGACTCGCTTTCCAGCTCGCGCACTCGCTCCTGAAGCTGCTCCAACAGCAGCTCCAAGGACCCGACATCCGGCAGACGGGTGGCAAAGCTCTCCTCGGTGTCGCGAAGAAGCTTGAGGAAGCCCGCCTGAAAAGAGCCGATGGCATCTCGGCGCTTCGGCTCGAACTGGCGGTGAGCCGCCCCGAGGCTCTCTTTCCACAGCTCCGCTGCCAACCCGCTCCGTGGCGGGCCATCGGTCGCACGCAACCGACGCTCGAGGATGCGAATGGCGGCACTGCCTGCGGGATCGAACATTCGTGCGTAGGTCTCGGTGTTCAGGCGATCCAAGGAGCCCGTGCTGCTCGGAGGCCGCGTCAGTCTCACCTGCGCGACCGACTGCGAAAGCTCCTCGGCAATCGCTTCGAACTCGCCACGCAGGTCGGCCGCGAGACGCTGGCGCCTCTGCAGGAGCCCTTCTCCGATGGCGGGCTCGGACACCGATTGCAGCTCCGACTCGACGAGTCGAAGTGCTTCGATCGGATTCGGGGCGCGCTCGATCCGAGCGTCCAGCTCGGACCAGAAGGCCAGCGAAGCGTCGACTTCGTCCGGCGGCTTCGAGTCTTCCTGCCACAAGAGCCACCCGGTGACGATGGCGGCCACCGCCACCATGATGATCGCAGCGGCTTGCAGCCGCTTCGATCTCTTCTCTCGCGGAGGAACCCAGGGTGCCGGCGTGCCTCCCGCCTGAACCGCCTCGAGATCGGCGAGCAGCTCGGCCGCGTTCGCGTAGCGTTCGGTCACGTCCCGTTGCAGCATGCGGCGAAGCACGCTCGCCAAGCCGGGATCGAGGTCCGGCCGCCGCTTGGCGATATCGACCACGTTTCCAGCCAGCACGGCGGCGACGACCTGCCCCAAGGTCTTTCCCTGGAACGGCGGCTCACCGGACGCCAGATGATAGAGACTGGCACCGAGCGAGAAGATGTCGCTGCGCCCGTCGACGGACTTCGGATCGAGGAGCTGCTCGGGCGAGATGTACTGCGGCGTGCCGACGGTGGCTTCATCGCGGGTCAGGGCCGGATCGATCTCCCGCTTGGCGAGACCGAGATCGGTGAGCTTGGCCAGGCCCGCCGTCGTGAGCAGGATGTTCCCCGGCTTGATGTCGCGATGGATGATGTCGTGGCGATGCGCGTGATCGAGCGCCCTCGCCATGTGAATCGCGATGTCGAAGACTTGGTCTTCGGGAAGTGGGCCGCCTTCTTGAAGCAGCGAGGCGGCGCTCCGTCCCTCGACATACTCCATCACGAAGTAGTGGTACCCGTTCGAGGCACCGACGTCGTAGGCCTTGACGATGTTGGGATGATCGAGGACGCCGAGCAGGCGCGCCTCACGATGCAGGCGCTCGACGTACTTCTGGTCCTTGGCGAGGTTGGACTTGAGAACCTTGATCGCCACCACTCGATCCATTGCGATCTGACGGGCCTGAAAGACGGTGCCCATGCCACCGCCACCCAACCGCGCGAGGATCTCGTAACCCTCGATCGGCTGGTAGGGCCGCATGGACTCGGTCGGTGAGTTCAACCCGTTCTTGCTCAACTCGAGCTCTCGATTCGATCGGGAAAACGGACTCGGGGGCGATGGACAGCAGCGCGGCGCGCCGTCCGGCTTGGAATCAACCCAGCTCGTACTTCTCCATCTTACGCTGAAGCGTGAATCGGGAGATGCCGAGGAGGGCCGCAGCCTGGCTCTTGTTGTTGTCGGACCGGTCGAGCGCCTTGATGATCTCGCGGCGCTCGATGCGCGCGACCAGCTCGCCCAGGTCCTGGATCTCGCCGTCCACCGGCTCGTCCAGCTCGGGGCTTCCGGCCCGGACGTCTTCGGACACATGCTCGATCATGATCAGCTCATCGGCCATGAGCGCCATCCGACGCACCTCGTTCTCGAGCTCTCGAACGTTGCCCGGCCAGTCATAGTCCAAGAAAGCGTCGAGCACTTCGGGCGCCACCATCTTGGCCGACATCTTCCCTTCGCCACACACGCTCTCGAGGAAGTGGCGAGCGAGAAGCGGGACGTCTTCCTTGCGGTCGCGCAGCGGTGGGAGATTCACCGGGAGCACGTTCAACCGGTAGTACAGATCTTCCCGGAACTCGCCCTCCCGAACCATCGTGCCGAGTTCCTTGTTGGAAGCGGCGATGATGCGCACGTCGACCTTGATCACGTCGGAGCCACCGACCGGTCGGATCTCGCCTTCCTGCAGCACGCGCAGCAGCTTCTTCTGCATCTCGGTGCTCATGTCCCCGACCTCGTCGAGGAACAAGGTGCCCTGATCGGCGAGCTCGAGCAGGCCCTTCTTGTTCTTGGTGGCGCCCGTGAAGGCGCCTCGCTTGTAGCCGAACAGCTCACTCTCGAGCAGGGTGTCGGGCAAGGCGGCGCAGTTCTCGAAGACGAAGCGCTCGTCCTTGCGAGGCCCGTTGAAGTGGATCGCGCGGGCGATCAGCTCCTTGCCGGTGCCGGACTCGCCGTGAATCAAGACCGGGAAGTCCGACTCGATGACGCGATCGAGGAGCTTGAAGATGTCCTGCATGCGCGGGCTGTGGCCGATGATGTTCTGATAATTGTACTTGGTCTCGAGCTGGCTCTGTCGATCGCGGAGCTGCGCGCGCACCTCTTGGAGCTCCTCCTCCTGACGCACGACGCGTCCCCGCAGCCTCTCGTTGAGCCGCTCGATGCGCTCCTTCGATTCGGAGAGCTCGGTGTTCGACTCGGTGAGCTCGGACACGAGGCGAGCATTCTCGATCGCGATGGCGGCCTGATCGGTGAAGGCCTCGAGGACCAGGACGTCCTCCTCACGAAACACACCCTTGTGGAGGCGGTTGTCGATGTACACGACGCCGATCGCCCGCTCCTTGACCCGCAACGGAACGCACAGCACCGAGCGCAAGCCCAAGCTCGCCACGCTTTGGAAAACGCGAAAGCGCTCGTCGTCCTGAGCATTGATCGCGACCAAGGCCTTGCCCTGGCGCATCACCTCCTCGGCGATCGAGCGGCTGATCTCGACCTCGGGGTGCGGCACCGCCTCGCGCTCGAAGTTCCGCGCCACCTCGAACTCGAGCTCCTCGTCGCGCTTCAGGATCAAGAAGCCGCGCTCCGCCTCCGTCAGCTCGATCACCGACTCCATGATCAGATGGAGCAGCTTGTCCAGGTCGAGCTCGGAGTTGATGCCCTTGTTGATGCGAATCAGCCGAAACAGGTTGGTGCGCTCTCGCTCCAAGCGCTCGATGGCCGAGCTCGGATCCTCGTCGACGGGCGGCGCCTTGGGACGAATCGGAGCGATCTGCGTCTGTGTCGCCGTCGCGGTGCCCACCATCTGATCGACGCGCAGCTCGACGTCCGTCGTGCTCAGGTCGACGTTCATCTCCTGATAGAAGATGCGCGTATGCCCGACGCCGATCTCATCCCCGCGCTTCAACGGACGCTGCGACACGCGCTGCCCATTGAGCAGCGTGCCATTGGCCGACCCGAGGTCTTCGAGGCGGAAGTCTTCTCCCTGACGACGGATTCGGCAATGATTGCGTGAGACGAGCCGGTCGCGGAGCTGAAGGTCCGCGCCTGAAGAGCGCCCGATCGTGAATTCCTCGACGTCCCCGCATTCCAACGTTTGCTCTTCGCCACTCGCCAGGCAGACGATCAGCTTCAACGTGGGTGGCGCCGATGCTCCAGAGTCACTCCCCATGGAGTACGTTCCTCAGAGTTTTCACGAGCCGTAAGTGGTGGAGGCCTTGACGCGCCCAGCCCTCAAGGCATGCCAGTATATGCGTTTCCCGTCTCTCGGGACAGCACTCGGCGGTCCTCCCCCACCGTCGATCGGATACAGCCGGATACCGCCCGCCCCAGCAACCGGAACTGCGATCGGAGACGGCGCTCGAGCCGGCACGGAGACTCACGTGCACGGACCGCGGCCGGCCCGGCCGCATTCTCCGAGCGGGCGAGCCGCCCGCGCTCCCAGCAGGTACGTCCTTGGCTCCCAGAAAGCGTCAGCATCCTCGGCCGCCCGCGCTCCCAGCGAGCACGCTCTCGATTCCAGGCATCAAGCCGTCGCCGGCTGCGCCAGCCAGCGCTCCACGGCCGCGAGCACGATCTCCGAGGTCAAGGCCTCCATGCAGCGGTGATCGAGCGGACAGCGCTTCAGGTGGCACGGCGCGCAGGCGACCGGCTCCCGGAGCACGGTCACGCGATCCAGTCCATAGGCCGTATACCGAGGGTCGGTCGGTCCCATTAGCACGACGGCCGGGACTCCCACCGCCGAAGCGATGTGCCTCGGTCCGGTGTCGTTGGTCACCAGCACTCGAAGCCGGCGAATCACGGCCTTGAGCACGTCGAGCGGCACGATCGAGTCTGCCGTGCTGACCCAAGATTCCTGCGCGTGCGCCTCGATCTCCGCCGCGATCGACTCCTCACCGGGCCCCACCAGCAGGACCACGCGCGCCCCCGCTCGAACCAGTCGATCGGCCACTTGCGCCCATCCCTCCGGCAGCCACAGCTTCGACGCTCCGAAGCTCGCCCCCGGATTCAGGCCCACGACGACATCGGTCGGCGCGAACCCCCACCGCTTCCAGCAGGCCTCCGCTTGCTCGGCCTCACGGTCGCTCACGACGAGAGAGACCGGCGCGGCCTCCGGGACGGCACCCAGCGGCTCGAGCAAGCGAAGATAGTAGTCGGGCATCGGCTCGGGTCGCCGTCGTCGCCCCTCGCGCGGCGCGTGCACGCGATCCGTCAGGAGCCAAGACCGACCGTTGGCAGCGTAGCCGACGCGGCGCGGTACCTTCGCTCGCCAAGGCGCCAGCGCGGTTCGAAAGGAGTTCGGGAGCAGGACCGCCAGATCACATCCGACCTTCCTCAGCTCCTCGGCCCGCCGGCTGGCGCCTGCCCAGCCCCGCTCCTCGGTCGGCCACAGCGTGTCGATCGCCGGCAGCCCCCGGAGCAGCCCGTGCTGGAAGCCGCGAACCGACGCGATGAGTCGCGCATCCGGAAACCGCGCGCGCAGAGCAGCCAAGGCGGGAGTCGCCATCACGACGTCGCCGACCCAATTCGGCAAGCGAACCACCAAGCACCGCGGTGTGTCGGTCACCCTCACCTCGCCTATGCGCAAGTCTCGGCAAATCCCGCCATCGCGCGCACGACCTCGGCCGCCCAGCGCGAGCGCTCGAACGATCGCCGAACGAACAGTCGCGCCGCCGCGCCCAGCCGAGTGCGCTCCTCCGGCGCGTCGAGAAGCTCCTCGAGCGTCTCGATCCAATCCCGCGGCGTGACGGCCAGACGCCCCCGAGCGCCGGGCCCGATGAGCGAACGTTGAACGCCGACGGGCGAAGCGACGACGGGTCGTCCCGCGGCAAAGCACTGGAGGATCTTGAGACCGCACTTGCCTTGGGTCCACGGATCGTCGGGCAAGGGGGCCAGACCGATGTCGAATCCGGCCACCGCCTCGTCTTCGCCCCCCGGACTCCAGGGCACGCACTCGATCGTGACGCCCGGCAGATCGGGAAACGCGTCGCAGACGACTCGGAGCTCCCAGTTCGATCGACGACGCGCGAGCGCCTTCAAAGGCTCGGCGATTGCACTCAGGTACGGCAAGGTGGCTCGGCTCCCGATCCAGCCGAGGCGAGTCGGGCCGGACGAGGCCAGCGGAGGCGCGTCGGTGGACGGGATGCGAACCGCGGTTGGCACGACTTTCACCGAGCGGGCACCGGCGCGACGCGCCAACGACGCGAGCTGTGCGTTGCCGGCGATCACGTCGTCGGCACCTCGAACGAGGGCCCGGAGCTTCAGATGGCGGAGCCGGGACACCGACCCGTCGTCACGAAACGAGAGCGCGTCGTCGAAGTCGAAGACCAGGCGCCGGCAGCGCGACACGAGCCGAGCGGCGTCGAGGGGAGCGACCAGGCGTCGCTGCCAGTGGACGACGTCCACTCGCCGCGCCTCGTCCCAAAGGCGTCGCCTCTCACGCCCGGCAGGAGGCACCGCCGCCTCGATCGCTTCGCCGCCCTTCGCTCGCCAGCACTCGATCACCGGGTGCACGCGATATCGCGTGCTCGGATCTTCGGCACCGTTGGTCAAGAACAGGGCCCTCATGCACGCCTCTCTCTCTTCGAGCTCGCCGATTGCCTGTGCGGCGCGGCTTGCTCGAGCAAGCGAACGAAGTGTCGATAGTGGGGCTCGAAGTCGAAGGAGCGGCCGAGCTCGGCGGCTGCGAGTCCCATAGCGCGACGTTGCACGGGATCACCGAGCGTTCGGAGCGCTTCGATCAAAGCCGCTCGATCCCGGGCGTCTTCGAGCACGATGCCATGTCGCCCCGACTGCATCAGCTCGGCGGCCCCGTTGGCGGCGGTCGTCACGACCGGCAACCCACAGGCCAACGCCTCCAAGACAACCGTCGAGCACGGATCGTAGTACGTCGGATGCACGAGCACGTCGGCGCCTCGGTAGTAGCTCTCCACAGGACGCACGAAGCCCGCGAAGTGCAGGCGCTCCTCGACGTCCAGCTGCTGCGACCGCTCCCGGAATCGCTTCTCCCGGCCACGCCCCACGACGAGCAGGTGCGGATCGACGCCAGCCGCGACCAGCGTCGGCAGCGCCTCGACGAGCTCGGGCAGCCCTTTGAGTCGATAGTGATGCCCGACGAACAGCAAGAGCAAACCGGTTTCGGGCAGCCCGTGACGCTCTCGCAGGCGGACACGATCGACGTGTGCGTCGTCGCCGGGTCGGAATCGATCGGTGTTGATGGCGTTCGGCAAAAGAGCGATCTGATGGGGCGGCAGGTGGTGTATCCGAACGAAGTCCTGGCGCACGCGCTCGGACAAGGCCGCGATCAACGGCGCCTCCGGCCCTCTCACCAGCCGCCGCTCGAGTCGTCGAAAGACCATCTGCTTTGGGCTCAGCCACTTCGCGAGCCGTCGGACGGCCTGCCAGATCGCGGGGCCACCCCCCGCGCGGATCAACGCCTCGACCGCCGCCGTGTGCACGCCGCCATGGGGTTGGTAGAGATGCCCCCAGCGCAGGTGTCGAATCCCGAACACGACGTCGACGGGAGCACTGCGAAGCAGGCGCTCACTCTGACGAGCGAAGCTCAGCTCCCGCACGAAGCGTGGCCAACTCCGGCTCGGAACCGTCACGCACTGGGCGCTGGTCGTGAGTCCGTTCTCGAAGTCGCGCGCGAACACCGTCACTCGATGCCCATCGACGACGAGGCGCTCGACAAGACGCTCCAGATAGGCCTCTGCGCCGCCCTTGGACGGGTAGTAATGATCGATGTTGAGGGCGATGCGCATCGGGGCTTTCAGCGAGGCTGAGCGGCGAGCTCCGGGATCGCGAGGATCCAGAGATCGAATCGCTCGGCGAAGGCCTGGAGTTCGGGCACGCGGGCCATCGAGCCATCGCGGTTGAGGATCTCGGCGAGCACGCCGACATCGCCGAGCCCCGCCCGCTGGACGAGATCGACGACGGCTTCGGTGTGCCCGGCGCGCGCTGCGGGTCCGCCGGGATCGGCGCGCAACGGAAAGACGTGCCCGGGGCGGAGCAGGTCTTCGGGACGCGTCGCGGCGTCGGCCAGTGCACACAGGGTCGCGGCGCGATCGGAAGCGCTGATGCCGGTCGTCGTGCCGTGCGCCGCGTCGACGGACACCGTGAACGCCGTCTCGTGTAACGAGGTGTTGTGCGTCACCATCATCGGCAACGCGAGCTCCTCGAGGCGCTGCGGCGTCGAGGGCGCGCAAAGAAGACCCCGCGCCTCGGTGAGAATGAAGTTGACCGTCTCGGGTGAGATGCCCCGGGCGGCACCGATCAAGTCGCCTTCGTTCTCGCGATCTTCCTCGTCGACGACGACCAGCAAGCGTCCTCGCCGCAGCTCGTCGATCGCACGGGAAACGGTCGTGAATCGAGACATCGAGACCTCCTGGGAGGCCAGTCTAACGCAGCCGAGAAGGCAGAATCACGACCTTTCGACCCGAACGGAGCCGGCGCGACCCGTGGCCGGGACGGCTCCGCCCCGATCACATCGCGGCGGCTTGCTCACCGGAGCGCATCTCGAGATTGCCGATCCACGTCTCACCCGCCTCGGGCGCAAACGTGTTGCGCACCACGATCGGGATGTTGGCGGCCGCCGCCGGAGCGACACAGCCGCGTTGAAGGATCTGGGCTCCAAGCTGGGCGAGTTGAGAGGCCTGGTCGTAGGTGAGGTGGGCATGGCGCCGGGCTTCGGGAAACTGACGCGGATCCTTGTCGTAAATCCCACCGACGTCGGTCCAGATCTCGACCATCTCGGCACCGAGCACGGCCGCGAGCGTGGTCGCGGTCAGGTCGGACCCGCCCCGTCCCAGGGTCGTCGTGTTGCCGACCTCGTCGCTACCGACGAAACCCTGTGTGAGCACCACGTGACCCCGATCCCGCCAAGGCGATATCTGCGCCCGAGCCGACTCCCGAACGCGTGCCAGCATCGGGCGTGCTTCGCCGTGACGGCTGTCGGTGATCAACCATTGCCGCGCGTCGACCAGGTGGACACCGAGCCCTTCACCACGCAGTGCGGCTGCCAGAACGAGCGTCGACAAGAACTCGCCGACTGGCAAGATCGAGTCGAGCGTGCGGGCCGTGAACCGCTGAGAGCGAAAGGTCTCGGCCAGCTCTCGTTCGAGATAGACGAGCCACGAGTTGAGTGCGCGCTCGGTCTCCTGCCTCGCGAGCGCATCCGGCTCGAGATGACGCAACGTCGCGAGATGCCGCTGACGAATCTGCTGCAGGCCGCGCTCGAGCACTTCGGCGTCCGAGCGTCGAGCCGCATCGGCCAAGTGCAGAAGCGCATCGGTCACCCCATCGAACGCGGAGGCGACGACGAGCGGACGTTCAACTCGACGAGCCTCAACCAACCGCAAGGCACGCCGGATCGCCTCGGCCGAACCGAGAGACGATCCCCCGAACTTCATGACACGCATGGTGTACCCCTCACCAACCTGGAACCGGACGGCCCATCCTACGAGAAGGTCCCCGGCCTGACAAACCCGGAGGCGGAAAGGGCTCGGATCACGAGAGGACCAGAGAGATTCGACTCGACCCGGACGGCCTTGGATGAGCTGGACCGCGTTGCCGGCAGGCCCCGACGTCGCTACGGGCCGGGCTGGATGGTGAAGGAGTGGGGTGGGAAGACGGTGATGTAGGTGCCGGCCGTGAGGTCGAAGGTGAAGCCGGCGTAGAAGATCTCGATCAGAGGCGCGGTGCTCGGGATCGTGACAGGCGGCGTTTGAGCTTGACTGCTGGTGAGGGTCGCTTGGAGCACGGGGTGGAGCCGGAGCCC